>CAZLLI010000016.1:0-43397 GCA_964560355.1 uncultured bacterium
CGAGATCAGCCAGTCGCGCAGGCGATAATGCACGTGCCGCTTCCCTTTTCCGGCGCGCTCCAAATCGGCCGCGATCTTGGCGAAGGCGTCCTCCTGCCCGAGACCGTCGAAGGCGCCGCTGTTGACCAGCGTGCCGTCGCCCGCGTACGACGATGTCGGCAGCGTGGTCGACCCCGACTTGGGCCGCACCACTTCGCGAATCGGCAGCCCGTAGCGGGTCGCGAACTCGAAGTCGCGCTGGTCGTGGGCCGGCACCGCCATGATGGCGCCGGTTCCGTACTCCATCAGCACGTACGGCGCGATGTAGATCGGGATGGCCTCGCGCGTCATCGGGTTCACGGCGTGCGCGTCCAGCGCCACGCCCTCTTTGCTGGGCTCGATGCGCGCCTTGCCGCTCAAGCGGTCGGCGTTCCAGCGCGAGATAGCCGCACGAAGTTGATTCGCACGCGATGAGCGCGCGACCAAACCCTCGACGATGGGGTGATTCGGCGAGAGAACGAGGAACGTTGCGCCAAAAATAGTGTCGGGGCGAGTGGTAAAGCAGGTCACGCGATTCTCGATGGCCCCCGACATGTCTTGGATCTCGAACTCGATCTCGACGCCCTCGCTCTTGTCGATCCAGTTCTTTTGCATGGTGACGACGCGCTCGGGCCAGTCGGCCAGCGTGCCCAGGTCGTCGAGGAGCGAGTCCGCGAAGGCGGTAATGCGGAAGAACCACTGGTCAAGGTGGCGCTCTTCGATCACGGTGCCGCAGCGCTCGCAGCGCCCGTCGACGACTTGCTCGTTGGCGAGCACGGTGCGGTCCTTCGGGCACCAATTGACCGACGCCGCCTTTCGGTACGCAAGCCCCGCGCGGTAGAGCTCCAAGAACAGCCACTGCGTCCATTTGTAATACTCGGGCTCGCACGACGCGACTTCGCGGTCCCAGTCGTACACGACGCCCCAGTGGTAGAACTGCTGCTTCATGCGCGCGATGTTGTCGCGCGTCCACTGCGCGGGATGGATGTCGCGCTGGATGGCGGCGTTCTCGGCCGGCAGCCCGAAGGCGTCCCACCCCATGGGAGCCAGCACCTCGCAGCCTTCCATCTTCTTGAATCGCGCGAGCGAGTCGCCGATCACGTAGTTGCGACCGTGCCCCACGTGGAGCTCGCCCGACGGGTACGGGAACATCATGAGGCAGTAGAATTTCTTGTCGACACGCGAGAGGTCGCAGCGCATGAGCCCGTCCTGGGCCCAGCGCGCTTGCCATTTCGCTTCGATCTCGGCGTGGGGGTACTTGGCCATAGGGGTCGACGCGCGCGCTTACGTGCGCGGGAAGCGCGCGAGGACGTGGAACTCGGTGCCGACGGTGTCGATCTCGACCACGGCGCCGCGTCCCTCGAGGTACACGCGCACGTCGGCGGCGGCGGGCATCGTGCTCACCACGACGCGCATCATGGTCGGCTGCTCTTTCTCGAGGGCAGCGTCGACCATGAGACGTGGGCCGGGCACGGAAAGGCCCCGCGCGTTGACTCGAACTTCATGATCCATAGGATGTTGGGATTATGCCTTCAGGAATCACTGGGAGGGCGGCTCCCCGTTCGTGACCCCGCGTCGCCACTCTAAAGCGCGACAGCGGGGCTGGCAAGCGCTTTCCCGACCTCGGTGGCCAGCACGGCTTCCTCGATCAGGCACTTGGCGTCGAGGCTCGTGGTCTTGAGCTTCATGTCCGCCCAGCGCAGGTTGGCGAGCAGCGTCTCGAGCTTGGCCGTGCTCGCGCGCGCGGCCTGCTCGCGGAGCTTGCCGGCGAAGAACGGGCTCTGGGTCGCGGCGATCGCGTCCGCCAGCGCGCGGTCGGTCGACACCGCGCGGCCGCGCTCGGCGACCACGTGGCGCACTTCGAGCAGCGACACCACGCGCCGCAGCATCATCGCCACCACGAACACCGGCTCTTCGCCCGCATCGACGAGCGACGACAAGCGTGCCAGCGTGTTCGCCGGGGCCGCCACGCCGACGCCGTCGAGGAGCGAGAACATGCTCTCCGTGCGGTACTTCCCCACCACGCTGGCCACCAATTCGCGCGTCACGTGCTTGGAGTCGGCGGCGGAGAGCACGATCTTGTCGACCTCGTTGGTGAGGTCCATGAGCTGGGTGCCGACGCTTTCGACCAGGAGGTCGAGGGCGTCGGGGTCGACCGCGATGCCTTCGCGCCGAAAGCGCGCGAGCACGCGCTCCAGCGTCTCCGACTCGTCGAGGGGCACGAAGGCGAAGGCGACCCCGCGCGACGCCGCCAGCGCGGCCAGCTTCTTGTGCGCGGCCGTCTCGAGGCGCTCGTCGTTGGACTCGATCACGAGGGTGACCGCGTCCGCGGTGGCACCGGCGATTTCGATCACGCGCTCGCGGTTGGCGACGGAGAGCGCGTCGAAGTTGCGCAGCACCACGACGCGGCGGCTCGCGAAGAGCGGAAAGGTCTGCACGCGGTCGTCGAAGGCCTGCGCGTCGAAGTCGTCGCCGTGGAGAATGTCGAGGTTGAACGCGCGCTCGCCCTCCGGGAGTGCCGCGCGCGTGAGTTCGCGCACGAACTCGCGCTTCATGAACTCCTCGGGGCCGTGCAGGAAATAGAGCGGCTTCACGCGCCCTTGGCGCGCGTCGTCGAAGAGCTTCTTGTAGGCGGGAAGGCGTCCGGCCATATCACCAGTCCTGCACGGTGAGGTTCAAGATGCGCTCGGTGATCTCGCGCAGCGACTCGTCGACCGCTTCGTTGAAGGTGCGACCGCCGCTTTGCTCGATGAAATACGACCCGTCGCCCTGGAAGGACCGCTCCGCCCAGATGGGCTCGTTGGTGCGGCGGTTGAAGAGCGTCACCACCACCCGAATCACCACGATGTACTCCTCCGCGTTCAGGTCCTGGTTGAACGAGAAGGGCTGGTTCTTGAACTCGACGATCTTGCCGTCGAGGACGGCGTCGGCGGCGTTCTCGGGCACGACTTTGAGCGTGTTGTCGCGCACCAGGTTGTCGATCACGCGCTGCGTCACCGAAATCTCGAGGTTGGGCTCGGCGGTCTGGTTCTCGAAGAACGGGACGTAGATGGACTTGATGTCCTTCGCCGTGCGCGACGTGGTCCCGTAGCCGCACGCGACCGCGAGCGAGGCCGCGAGCGCGGCGCCCAGCGCGAACGCGCTACGACGTCGACGGGACTTCTTCGGTTTCATCGCCGATGTTGAAGCTCTTCATCCGGTAGCGAAGCTTGTCGCGCTTCACATTGAGAAGGCGCGCGGTCTTGCTCTGGTTCCACCCCGACTCCTCCGACGCCTTCAGGATCAACGCGCGCTCGAAGTCGCCCACCAGGCTCTCGAAGTCGACGCCCTCCTCGGGGAGCGGCGACGACAGGATGGCGTCGATGCGCCGTCCGATCGAGCCCTCGTCGGAGCGCTGGCCCGCGAACGGCAGCATGTCGCGCTTCAGGACCGGCCCCGTCTCCAACAGCACCACGCGCTCGATCACGTTCTTGAGCTCGCGGATGTTGCCCGGCCACGGGTACGACAGCAGCGCGTGGCGCGCGTCGTCGGTGATGGTGTTGAAGTTCTTCGTGAACTTCGTGTTGAACATATTGATGAAGTAGTTCACGAACTTGAGCAGGTCTTCCTTGCGCTCGCGCAAGGGCGGGATGTACAGCGGCACCACTTTCAAGCGATAGAACAGGTCGGCGCGGAAGCGCCCTTCGTCGACTTCCTTCTGCAGGTCGCGGTTGGTGGCGCTGATCACGCGCACGCTGACGTGGATGTCGGAGGTGCCGCCGAGGCGCCGGAATTCCATGCGCTCGAGCACGCGCAGGAGCTTCACCTGGATGGTGAGGCTCATCTCGCCGATTTCGTCGAGGAACAAGGAGCCGCGGTTCGCGAGCTCGAGCAGCCCCTGCTTCTGCGACTTGGCGTCGGTGAAGGCACCCTTTTCGTAGCCGAACAATTCGCTCTCGAGCAACTGCTCCGGGAGGCTCGCGCAGTTGATGTCCATGAAGGGCTTGTTGGCGCGATTCGAGTAGCGGTGGATGAGGCGCGCCACCATCTCCTTGCCGACCCCGCTCTCCCCTTCGATCAGCACGGTGGTGGTGTCGCTCTTGGCGACTTGCTGCACCACGTCGTAGACGCGCTTCATGGCGCCGCTGTCGCCCAAGATGTAGTCGAAGCCGACCTCGGGGTCCATCTGGCGCTTGAGCTCGAGCACCTCGCGATTTAGGCGCTCGCTGTCGAGCCCCTTGCGGATCACCATGAGGAGCTGCTCGAGGTTGATGGGCTTGGACACGAAGTCGTAGGCGCCGTTCTTCATCGCGGTGACGGCGGTCTCGATGTCGCCGAAGGCGGTGATCATGACGACGCCGATCTCCGGGAAGACTTCCTTGATGCGCCGCAGGACCTCGAGCCCGTCCATGTCGGGGAGCTTGAGGTCGAGCAGGACCAGGTCGGGCACGACCTCGCGTGCCTTCTCGATCGCTTCGGCGCCGGTGCGCGCGGTGACGGCTTCGTAGCCTTCTTGGCGCAGCGTCTTTTCGAGAAAGAAGCGGATCGTGTCCTGGTCATCCACCAACAGGATGACCGACTTCACGGGAGTCTCCATGGTGCACCTGCTTCACGGGTAAGTAGACCGAGAACGTCGTCCCGACGCCGTACTCGCTGTCCACGTAAATGTAGCCGCCGTGGCGCTCGATGATACTGTGCGTGACGTAGAGGCCCAGCCCGGTCCCGCCCGTCTTCTTCGAAAAGAACGGCTCGAAGACGCGTTGCTTGTCCTCTTCGGTGAGTCCCAAGCCGTTGTCGCGCACGCGGATGATAGCAAAATCACCCACCGCGTCAAACACAACGTCGCGCGCGTCGGGCGAAAACGACACCGACACCTTCACGGCGGCGTCGGCCGGGCTGGCTTCGATGGCGTTCTTGAGGAGGTTGATCATGACCTGGGTGATGCGATCGGCGTCGACCACGACGGGGCGCGTTTCGCCCGGGAACTCCGTGGTCACCGACACCGCCTTGCGCTTGGCCAGGTCCGACATGCTCGCGACGCTGTTGCGGATCAGATCCTCCAGCGTGGTCTCTTCGTAGATGAGGTCGCTCACGCGCACCACCGACATGAGGTCGCCGATCAAGCGGTCGATGCGTTTGACCTCTTCCAGGATGAACTCGATGTTCTCGCGCTGGCTGTCCGCCACCTGCCCCGCGCGCTGGAGGTACTGGATGCCGGCCGCGATCCCGGTCAACGGGTTGCGAATCTCGTGCGCGATGCTCGACGACAGGCGCCCCAGCGCCGCCAGCTTGTCGAGGTGCGAGACCTGCTCCTCGAGGCGCTTCTGGCGCGTGATGTCGTTGAACACCGCCAGCGCCCCCTGCGGCTCCTTCTTCTCGTCGAGGAGGAGCGTCGTGTTGAGCACCACCGGGTCCTTGGTGCCGTCCTTCTTGACCAGCCACGCCTCCTGTTGGAAGGCGCGCCGGCCGGTGCGCATCGTGCGCATGACCGGGTTCTCCCCCGTCCCCGTGGGGCTGTCGAAGAGGAGGTCCTGCACGCGCATCTGCTTGAGCTCGGCTTGCGAGTAGAGTGTGATCTCCTCCGCAAGCGCATTCGCGAACAACACGCGCCCGCGCTCGTCGAAGGTGACCAGCCCGTTCATCATGCTGTTGATGACGTTGTCGCGGAAGCTCTCTTCTTGCTGCAATTCGGCGAACAGGCGGTTGTTCTCGAGCATGGTCGAGAGCTGCACCGCGAGCGTTTCCACCGACACCAGGTCGACGCGCGAAAGCGACGCGGCCTTGAAGCCGTCGGTCACGCCCAGCACGCCGAGGAGCGGGATGCGGTCGCAGGCCGGGCAGCGAAAGCCGAACTCGATGGACGCCGACTCGCGCCGCACCTGCGTCATGCGCAACACGCAATCCTCGCGCGATTCGCACCCCTGCGTGGCGCCGCTCTTGATGAGCGGCACGACGATGTACGAACTCATGGTGGAGTCGCGAAACAACGGCGCCCCGCCCGCGTTGCCCACCGGGTGCATCTCGGGGTCGCGGATCAGGATCGACTGGTGCATCTGCACCGACTTGCGCAGGAGGCCGTCGAGGTCGACGAGGGGGACGTGAACCTGCGCGTGCACGTGGCCCTCGGGGGTGTCGCGGAACGCGTACAGGTTGAAGGCCTCGTCGTCGGGGTGGAAGATGCCGACGAACAGCTCGCGGTAGCCGAGCCCCTTGGAGAGAAAGTTGATCACGGCGTCGACGACCTTGGATTCGTCGAGCGACGACACCAGCGTGAGCCCGATCTCCTTGATGCTCAAGAGCTGGATGTTCTTTTCGACCAGCTGGAAGTTCTTGCGCTCGAGCTCGGTGGCGATTTCCTTCAGCGCCTTGTACACGGCGGCGTCGACTTCGCCCGGGCGCACGTGCTTGAGCTCGCCGATGGCGTCGCCGTGGATCTTGCGGATCCCTTCGAGGACGCCCTCGAAGCGGTCGCGGATCCAGATCGATTCGAGCGTGGCGTAGACCATGCACAGCGTGACCGCGATCAGGATCACCGCCCACCAGGGCAGGAACACCGCGAGGAGCGAGAGCACGCCTGCCAGCGCGGCGACCAGGAGAAGAAAACGGCGGCGAGGAATGTAGGCGGAGATCTTCATGGCGCGCGCACGCCCGCTAGCGCGTGACCACCGGCGGCCCCAGATTCCAGCGCGACGGCGTGTACACCAGGCCCCACTTCGGGTGCAGGCCGCGCCCCAGGCTGGTGCCGGTGTCGGACTCCTCGACGTCGATCGCGATGCAATGGTCGAGGACGTCGAACCACTCTTCCACCGCGGAAATCCACATGGAGAGATAGTAACGGTTCGGCTGCAGGACGAGTGAGTCGATCACGAGGTCGATGCTCCCCGTCCCCGGCTCCAGCTCCGGGATGTAGTACCCCGCCTGCCACGTGCTCACGGTGGTGATGCGGGTACCGAGGTCGGAATGGATCGCGAGCGCGATGTCGGGGTTCTTCATGCGCTCGTTGACCTTGTAGTGGAAGCGCACGCGGATGGGTTCGCCGGAGCGAAACACCGCGGTCGGCTGGCCGCGCTCGTCGAGGAAGTCGACGCGGGTGAAGCGCATCATCCCGTTGCCGCCGCGGTTCGCCACCTTCTCCAGGTCGTAGCCCGCACGCTGGGCGTCGGAGAACGTCGCCAGGTAGGACGCGATCACCTGCTGGGTGGGTCCGTCGACGCGAAGCTTCCCGGCGTCGATCCAGATCGTGCGCGGGCACAGGTTCTCGATCGCAGCCATGTTGTGCGACACGAAGATGACGGTGCGCCCGCCCGAGCGCAGCTCGTCCATCGCGGTCAGGCACTTCTTCTGGAAGTCGGCGTCGCCCACCGCGAGCACTTCGTCGACGAAGAGGACGTCGGGGTCCATGTGGGCGGCGACCGCGAAGCCCAGGCGCAGGCGCATGCCGGACGAGAAGCGCTTGATGGGCGTGTCGACGAACTTCTCCACCCCGGCGAAATGGATGATCTGGTCGATGCGCTGGTCGATCTCCTTCTTGCGCATGCCGAGGATGGAGCCGTTGAGATAGATATTCTCGCGTCCGGTGAGCTCGTCGTGGAAGCCGGTCCCGACTTCGATCAACGACGCCACGCGCCCCTTTACGTGGATCTTGCCCGACGTCGGGTAGGTGATCTTCGAGAGCAGCTTCAAGGTGGTGCTCTTGCCGGCGCCGTTGCGCCCGATCAAGCCCACCACTTCGCCGGGGTCGACTTTGAAGTTGAGATCGTTGACCGCGAGGATGGTTTGGTCCTCGCGCGGCGCGCGCTTCTTGAACATCCCCGTGATCACTTCGCGCAGCATAGTCTCGTGGCGGAGCGACCCCAGGCGGTAGCGCTTGGTCAGGTGTTCGACGTGGATGGCTTCGCGCACGATGTGCTCCTAGATCAAGTCCGCGAAGGAACGCTCGGTGCGGTAGAAGTAGACGCTTGCGATCGTGAACAAGACCAGGGTCGCGCCGACGGCGATGCCGAGCTCGCCCCACGAGATGGTGCGCGACGGCAGCACGGCGGCGCGGAAGGCGTCCAGGATGCCGGCCAGCGGGTTCAGGTAGTGCAGGAAACTCCATTTCTGCGGCACCGCGCTGGTCGGATACGCCACCGGCGAAAGGAACAGCATCGCTTGCATGAAGAACGGAATCGTGTACTTGATGTCGCGGAACTTGACGTTCAAGGCCGCGAACAACATTCCCACCGCGGTGGTGAACACGACGAGCGGCAGGAGCAGGAGCGGCCACAACAGGAGTTCGGCGGTGAACGGGACATGGAAATAGACCATGAGCGCGACCAGCATGCCCGACGCCACCGCGAAGTCGACGATGCCCGAGAGCGCCGACGAAGCCGGGATGATCGCGCGCGGGAAATAGACCTTGCTGATGAGCCCGGTATTCTGAATGAGGCTGTTCCCCGCTAGCGGCACCGCGTACTGGAAGTACGTCCACGGCACCAGCGTGGCGTAGCTGAAGATCGGGTACGGCCAGCCTTCGGTGTCGACCTTGGCCACGCGCCCGAAGATGAACGAGAACACCACCATCAAGAAGAACGGCTGCAGGATCGCCCACGACGCCCCGAGGACGGTCTGCTTGTAGCGAATCTTGACGTCGCGCCACACCAGGAAGAAGAACAACTCGCGGTAGCGGACGAATTCGGAGAGCCATTCGATGGCGGCGCTCATAGCACCACCTTGCGGCCGTAGAACGCTTCCGCGCGGCGCGAGGGCGCGTTGCACTCCATCGCGCGCAGGCGCATCAACCCGTGGAAGGTCTCCTCGTCGAACCAGCGCTTCCCGCGCTGGGTGGCGAAGCACTCCATCAAGATGGCGACCTTTTCCTTGGCGTGCGCTTCGTCGAGCGGCACGAACACGTTGGGCGCGCCGAGGTCGCCGTCCCACTTGGGGACTTCGTACTCGAGCACGACGTGGTCGCGGAACGTGTTCCAGGTGAGCTCGCACACCACGCGGTGGTCCTGGTGAAGATCGAAGCGCGTGTGCGTGAACACGAGGTCGGGCTGCACCTTCGATTTCAGCTCTTCGAAGTAGGTCTTGATCTTGGCGTGCTCATTGGGAAAGAAGCCGTCGCGAAACTGGTGCAGCTCGACCGTCTTGGCGCCCGCGCGCGCGAGGAACTTTGCCGCCGCGGCCTGCGCCTCCTTGTCGCGCTCGCCCACCGCGCTGAACACCACCCAGTGCACGGACGCGCCCGGGTTGGCGTCGACGAGCTTCAGCACCGAGCCGCCGCAGCCGATCTCGATGTCGTCGCTGTGCGCGCCCAGGCACAGGATGCTTCCCACCTTTCCGAGTGCGAGCGACCTCATGGCTAGCGCCGCTTGGGCGACCACACCTCCCACGGTGCTTCGCCGTGCGTGTACATGCTCTCGAGCGACTGGCGTTCCTTGAAGGTGTCCATGCTGACGAAGAAGCCGTCGTAGCGGTAGGCCGAGAGCAGCTTCTTCGCAATCAAGCGCTCGAAGGGCTTCTCGACCAGCTCCTCGCCGTTCTTCATGTAGTCGAAGATCTCCCTCCGCAGCACGAAGTACCCGCCGTTGATGAACACGTCGGACTGCGAGACGTGCGTGATTCCCGACACCGCGCGCGCCTTGTCGAAGGCGACCATATGGAAGCTCTGGCTGGGTCGCACGGCGAGGAAGCTCGCGACGCGCCCGTTCGCTTCGAGGTCGTGGACCATCTCCGGGAGCGCAAGGTCGGTCAGGTTGTCGCTGTAGTTGGCGAGGAAGACGTCGTCGTTTTCGACGTACTTCTTCACCGCCATGAGGCGGCCGCCGATGTTGGTGTTCATACCGGTGTCGACGAAGGTAATCTTCCAATCGTGGATGTCGCTGTTGGCGAGCTCCACCTTACCCGCGCCCGAGAGCGTGAAGTCGTTCGACAGGCACTCGTCGTAGTTCAAGAAGTAGTTCTTGATGACGTCGGCCTTGTAACCCAGGCACAGGATGAACTCCTTGTGCCCGAAGTGGGCGTAGTACTTCATCACGTGCCACAGAATGGGACGGTAGCCGATCGGAACCATGGGCTTGGGGATCTCCTCCGAGTACTCGCGGATGCGCATCCCCTGACCGCCGCAAAACAAGACGACTTTCATTTACTGCTCCCAGCCGCGCGCGGGCGCGGCAACTCCCTTATAGTCCAATTCCGTCGTAATGGTCGATTGCGTTCTTGTCCAGCATGCGCCGGCCGTCGAACACGAACGGCGAGCGCCCGAGCGCGCGCAAGAGGTCGGGCACCGCGGCGAACTCGCGCCAGCGCGTGACCAGCACCACCGCGTCGGCGTCGGCGAGCGCGCGTTCGAGCGACTCCGCGTAGCGTACCGGCTTCCCGGCCAGCGCGCGCCGCGCGGGTTCGGTCGCCACCGGGTCGAAGGCGGTCACGGTCGCGCCCTCGGCGAGGAGGCGGTCGATGATCGGAAACGCGGGCGATTCGCGCACGTCGTCGGTGTCGGGCTTGAACGCGAGGCCCAGCACCGCGACCGACTTCCCTTTCAGCGACGGCACGTGGTGCTTGAGCGCCGCGAGGACGCGGTCGGGACGCCCGCGATTGACGTCGAGCACCGAGCGCAAGAGGCGCATGTCGACGCCGTGCGTGGTGCCGTGTGACACCAAGGCGCTCACGTCCTTGGGCAGGCAGCTCCCGCCGAAGCCGCACCCCGCTTCCAGGAAGCTCGCGATGGGCGCGCGCGCGCGCGCCTTGCCGGCGCCGCTCGTGTTGAGATACGCCGACTCGTGCACGCCCGCCATCACGTCCTTGGCGTCGATGCCGCCGATCGCGCTGCACAGGTCGGCGATCTCGTTCGAGAACGAGATCATCGCCGCGAGCAGCGAATTCGACGCGTACTTGATCATCTCGGCGGTCGAGTTGTTGGTGCGAATCACGGGTACGCCGTCGAACCCCGCGTACAATTGCGCGAGCGCGTCGAGGGTCGCGGGGTCGCTGCCGCCGATCACGATGCGGTCGGGGTGCATGAAGTCGGCGACGGCGGTGCCTTCGGTCAAGAACTCCGGGTTGGTGCCGAGCCCAAAACCAATTCCGGCCTTCTTCCCCGAGGCCGACTCCAAGGCGGCGCGGACCGGTCCATCGGTGGTGCCGGGGACCACCGTGCTCTTTACCACGACCGTATGTCGCGCCGGCTTCGTTGCGATGAGCGCACCGAGTTCTTTCGCCGCCGTCAGCACGTACGCGAGGTCGATGGCCTTGCCGTCGAAAGGTGTGCCGACCGCGATCAGTGTGATCTCGCTGTCGCGCACGGCGTCCGCGAGCGACGTGGTGGCGCGAAAGGTGGTGCCGGTGTGGCGGCGCAGCAATTCCGCCAAGCCCTCTTCGTGGATGGGCGGCTCGCCGCGGCGGATGCGCTCGACCTTGGCCGCGTCGACTTCGACGCACACCACGTCGTGACCCTTCTCCGCCAGACACGCGCCGGTCACGATGCCGACGTACCCCGCGCCGATGATGGAGACGCGCATCACGCGTCCTCGGCTTCGCGGTGATAGTGGTACCAAACCAGCGAGCGACGCAGGCCCTCGTCGACCAAGATCGTGGGGTCGTAGCCCAGCTGCGTGCGCGACTTGGTGAGGTCCGGGCAGCGGCGGTTGGGGTTGTCGACCAGGTAGTCGCTCTCCTTGGGTGCCTGCAGCACGACGCGCCCGCCGTAGCCGAACAAGTCGCGCGCGGTCGACACCACCTTCTCGGCCAACTCGGCCATCGAAATCTCGGGACGGTCGACGCCGACGTTGTACGCCTCGCCCACGCCGCCGCGCACCAGCGCCTTGTAGTAGCCGACCACGGCGTCAGCCACGTAGCAGAACGTGCGTTTGGGCTTCCCGTCCGACAGCATGACGATGTCGCGGCCGTTCATCACGTCGCGCGCGAAATCGGGAATCACGCGGCGGTCACTGATCTTCAAACCGGGGCCGTAATTGTTGAACGGGCGCACCATCTTGACGGGCACGCCGTAGTGGCGCGCGAACACGACGCACAGCGTCTCGCCGTAGCGCTTCGATTCGTCGTAGCAGGCGCGCGGTCCCGTGCACGACACGTTGCCGCGGTAGTCTTCGGGGGTCGGGATGCGGTCGGGGGCGGGGTCGCCGTAGATCTCGCTGCTCGAGTAGAAGATGAAACCGCCGAAGTCCTGCTTCGCTTCGACGCGCGCGCGCGCGTACTCGAGCAGGCGCCGCAGCCCGTCGATGTTGGCGTCCATCGTCTCCAACGGGTGCAGGCGATAATAGATCGGCGACGCGATCCCGGCCGCGTGGATGATGTACTCGAACTCGGGCATCGGGTTCGGAAGAGGGTCGCGCACGTCGAAGCGGGTCAGCGTCAGGTCGCGGCGCCCGCGCAGCGACTCCAGCCACGCCGGCACGCCGCGTACGTAGTTGTCGAACACGGTGACGTGGATGCGGTCTTTCTCCTGCGCGCGGTCGTTCCAATGCAGCACGCCCTGGACCATGTAGTAGCCCAGGAAGCCCGCGCCGCCCGTGATCAACACGCGCTTGCCTGCCATGCGCGCGAACTCGTCGCGCAGGCCGGCCGAGACGTAGTCGAGGTCGCGGTTGAGGAGCTCGGACAGGGGCTCCACGCGGGCCCCGTCGATTCGCGTTACCAATCCTTACCTCCGAACGTGTTCACAACGAGAGCAACTTCGGTTTGAGAAGGTGGCGCGTGCCGGAGACGGCTTCGCGCCACAAATCGCGCCGCACGGCGACCGCGGAGCGCGCCAGCACGCCGATCGCGCGCGACTTGTGCGCGGGCGCGATGGGCGCGTGCAGGATGCCGAGCAGGCACTGGCGATAGTGCTGCCAGAGGCGGAGCGAAAAGCGCCCGCGCGAGCGCGGGTCGAAGAACGCCTGCTTGTCGCCGGTCGCCTTCATCTGGCTGAAGGCCTTCTCGTGGATGCGACGGTAGAACCGCGACGCGGCGAGCTCCAAGAACTTTCCCTGCAGGGCGAGCTCGAAGACGAGCACTTCGTCGGCGCCCACCCACGTGCCCATCAGACGCGTCTTCCCCAGCGCCTGCGTGCGCATGAGCCCGTAGATCACGTTGACCAATCCGATTTGCACGAGGGCGCGCCCGAAGCGCTCGGCGGGGTCGGGAGAACGCAGGTCGAGGTTGTCGTCGTAGGAGCGCAGCACGGTTCCGCCGGCGTCGACCAGGTCGGTCTTGGGATAGCACAGGACCGCGTCCGGATTCGCGTCGAGTGCCGCCACGCACACCGCCACCGAATCGGGCGCGAAGTAGTCGTCGGCCGGCGCCCAGCGAAAGTACTCGCCGCGCGCGAGCTCGAACGAGCGCCGGTAGTTCCACGCTGCGCCGCGATTCTGTTCGCTGCGCACCACGCGCACGCGCGCATCGCGCGCCGCGTACTCGGAAGCGATCGCGTGCGTGCGATCCGTCGACCCGTTGTCGGAGATCACGAGCTCGAGGTCGCGATACGTCTGCCCCAGCACCGACTCGATGGTGTGCGCGAGGTAGGTCTCCCCGTTGTAGACGGGGATCGCAACGGTGACTTTCGGTGCGGGCGTTCCAGTGGACATCTCGGCAATTCTTGCAGGGTTAAAGGTTCAATCGACTCGCACAGCATGCACTCGGCACCGGAACGGCGGCAAGTGGGCGCCCAGCGAACGCGCTAGGCCTTTACAAATAAGCAAGTTACGTGCCGCGTAGGACGCGTCACGGGGTCGGGTTTCGAGTTGCTGGATGGGTCGGGCGGCCGTGCGCTAGCACGCGCCCTTCCCCGTGATGACGACGAAGACGGTCCGGCAGAGGATCTTGAGGTCGGTCCAGAAGCTCAAGCGTCGGATGTACTCGAGGTCGAGGTGGAGCTTGTCGCGCAGGCCGTCGTCGGTGTTGGTGTAGCCCAACTGAACCTGGGCCAGCCCGGTGATGCCCGGCTTGGTGCGCAGGCGCAGCTGGAACTCCGGCAGATCCTTTTCGATGCGCCCGATGAAGTAGGCCCTCTCGGGGCGCGGACCCACGATGCTCATCTCGCCGCGCAGCACGTTCAGGAACTGCGGCAGCTCGTCGACGCGGGCCTTGCGCAGCACGCGGCCGACCGGGGTGATGCGGGGGTCGCGCTCCTTGGCCCACATGGGAGGTGTCCCGCGCTCGGCGTCGACCACCATGGTGCGGAACTTGTAGATCGTGAACGGACGCCCGAAGCTGACCAGCACGCGGCGGTCCCGACGGCGACGCTCGGCGTCGGAGCGGTTCGCCGAGCCCCGGCGGTCGCGCAGGCGGCGGTTGATGCCAACGCGCTCCTGGCGGTAGAACACCGGCCCCGGCGACGTCGACTTGATCAGGATCGCCGCCATCAGCATGACCGGTGCGGTGATCGTGAGCCCGACCAGCGAAAGCACGATGTCGAGCGCACGCTTCCAGCCCAGGCGTCCGATGACGTCGTAGGGATGGCGCACGCGCTGCTCGCTCGCGGTCCGGAACGCCGCCGAACGGGGCGCCCACGGGATCACGAACTCGGGCTTGCGGGCGAATCTTTGCGCGAAGTCGTTCATTCAGGTCGCTACGGGTTCGGGTTGTCGGACGCGCGACGCGGGGTTGACGAGCCCTTTCGGAAGGCTCCAGGGGCGTACCCCGGCCTCGCGGTGCGGGAACGATCTGCAGGTTTGGTGCCATCGTGGGAACTCTTTGCCGAATCCTAACGGCGTCGAGCATGCAGGTGTAATCGAAGCCGCAAGTAGGTGTTAACGGTGTTGTCGGAGGTTCGACTCGAACCACGAGAAAAAGACGAAACGTCGGTTTTGCAGGCGGGATTGGGAAATTCACCCACGCCGGGGGCGTCGAAATCCACCAAACATGTTTAGAAATGATAAGTTACGTTATCGCGCAGGCAGCGTGGGTCTTTGGGGAAAACTTCACACGATTTCGACCCGAGCGGGTCGACGAGAGCTACTCGGAGACGACCGTGAACGCGTGACCCTGCGACGCGAATTCGCGCCGCGCCGACTCGGCGTCGTCGGCACTGGAGTAGCGTCCGACGACGACGCGGAAGCGGGTCCCGTTCGACTCGATCTTGGACGGAATCTTCAAGAGCTCGAGGGCGCGGACTTCGGCGCGCGCGCTTTCGAGCCACGCGTGCGAACCCGCCAGGAGGACGTACGAGCCGCCGGTCGGGCGCGACGACGTCATCGCCTTGACGCCGGTCCCCTGCGGCGGCGGCACCGGCTCCGAATCGGAGACCGGCGGCGAGAAGTCACCCGAGGGCACCATCACCGGCGAGCCCGCGCCGGGGCCGCCGAAGGCGTACGAGAGCGAGAAGGTGTGCACGCTCGAGAAGTACTCCTGGGGCGTGTACGAATAGTCCAGCGTCACCAGGCCGTAGTGGAACCCGAAGCCCGCGTTGAACGGGGTTCCCCGCTGGCTGTTGTCGAGGTTGTCGTTGATCGCGCTGCGCAGCGTCAGCGACTGGTTGAACTGATAGTCGACGCCGAGTTGGACGCGCGTGCCGTAGGCGTCCGATTCGGCGACCTGCGCCCCCGCGAAGAACTGCCCCACCCGCGATGCAAACACGCGCCCGCCGCCGAAGAGGTATTCGGGGGCGACCTTGAAGCTCTGCGTGTAGAACTTCACCGTGCCGCCCAGATCGCGCGCCGACGCGTGCATGAGGTACGGCCCGGTCCAGTACGACGCCCCGGCGTGGAACGCGAAGCCGGTGCCGTCGTTCGGGAGCACGTGCTCCTGGACCAGCGTCGCGCCGCCCGCGATCGAAAGCCCCGTGCCCTGGAACGCGTGGCTCGCGGTCAAGTCGAGGCTCATGTCGTAGAAGCTCTCTTCCGATACGACGTTCATGCTGGCGTCGTAGCCCTGCATGCCGCCCGAATACAGGAGCGTGGTTCCGATACCGAGCACGGTTCCGTTGCGCCCGATCGGGAGCGCCACCCCCGCGGACGAGAAGATCAGGTTGTCGAGCCACTCGCTCGTCGTGATGAAGGCCTGCGCGCGCGGGAGGCCCGAGAGGAAGGCCGGGTTCGAGTACATGAGGCTGGCGTCGGGCGAGAGGCCGGCGACGATATCGGGCGACGACATCAGACGCGCGCCGACCGGGATCTTCAAAAACGGCGCCGCGTAGGTCCCGGCGCCCTCTTGGGCACGGGCGTCCGCAAACAGCCCCGCAAGGCCCACGAAGGCCAGGACGAGGAACGAAGCGGTGCGCCAGTTCGGTCGGTTACGTCTCATGCTACCGATCTCGGCCGCGTCGAAACACGGGCGGTTTTGGAGTCGTTGGATTCCCTGCACAGTCAGCAAACCCGAGGCCAACGCCTGCGGACGGGGCGTCGCCACGCCACGATGCGCTGGTACGTGCCCCAGAATGGCGAAACGTGCCGCCGGGGCGCCAACCGCGCGCATCGGCGCGGGCTCGTCGCTCCTCGAAGCGCGTTCGAATCTGCACGGCCCGCGTGCATGCCGCGCGAAATGTGACTAGATCACCGGGTGGGGCGCTGTAACCGAACTCACACCGACCCACGTGTCCCATGGATCAGGGCGAGACCGGCTCGGAAGCCCGTCCACGGCCCGCGATCTCGTCGAGCCGTTGTTGGGCCAACCTCGAATAGCGTGTTTCCGGAAATCGCTCAATACATTTCTTGAGCATTTCGATCGCGTGCGTGGTGTCGGCGAGGACGTCGACGTAGACGTCGGCGCTCTTGAGCAAGCCCGCCCCCGCGCTGGCGTCGTCCCACGACGACGGCCCTGACCCCAAGAGGGCCGCGCCGTCGGCCGCGCGCCCCGCCGACGCGTAGCTCTCGGCGAGCGCGTCCTGCACCGAGATGCGGTCGCCCGCGTACGGGCTGTTGCGGTCGATGAGCGACAGGTAGTACTCGCGGGCGCGCTCGAGCGTGCGCTCGGCGAGCACGGTCTCCCCGGTCGCCATGTAGTGGCGCGTGATGAAAATGGGGGCTTCGATCGACGGCGGCGCGTGCGGATAGATCTGCTGCATGCGGCGCAAGAGCTGGAGCGCTTCGTCCCACCGACCGCGCCGCTCGAGGACGGTCGCGCGCGCGTACATCGCGCGCGCCGCGACGTCGCCCGGCGTCGCCGGGTCCTGCTCGAGCGCGCGGAATATCGCCATCGCGCCGTCTTCGTCGCCGCGCTCGAGCGCGAGCGCCCCGCGGTCGTAGCGCGCGGCGAACGCGAGCGGCGAAGCGGGCGCGTTCTTCTCCACCTGCTCGAGGGCGGTCGTCGCGGGCGCGGGGTCGTGGAGCGCGAAGGCGTAGATCTCGCCCAGGAGCAGGCGCAGCCCTTCGATGTTCTGCGCCGCCGGGGGCGCCGCGAGCAGCGCCTCGATGCGCGCCGCCGCGGAGTGCCAGTCCTTGTCGACCAAGCGCAGCTGCACGTCGCCCAGTGCCGCTTGCCACGCGATCGGTGTGCCGGGCCAAGTCGACTGGACGCGCGCGTAGAAAGCCGTCGCGAGGTCGCGATACTCCGCG
This sequence comes from uncultured bacterium, assembly GCA_964560355.1. Classification (GTDB taxonomy): domain Bacteria; phylum Krumholzibacteriota; class Krumholzibacteriia; order WVZY01; family JAKEHA01; genus JAKEHA01. Next base: position 17,472 of record CAZLLI010000016.1, read on the forward strand.
TAGGCGGGGTCGCCGGCCTCGCGATAGAGGCGCGCGAGCACCACCGGAATGTCGACGAAGACGGGGTCGGGCACGAAGCGCCCCGACCAAAATTCCTCCGACGTGGAGATCTGCCGGAACATCTCCGCGCACTGCGTCATGACGGCGCTGGTCTCGCCCGCGAGGTACATCGAGCGCGCGGCGCCCAGACGCGCGTCGAGCGAGCTCGAGAGCTCGCCGCCGGCGGCGTCGAGCGTGCGCTGGTACATGCGGCCGGCGTCCTCGTAGCGCTCGCTCAAGAAATACAGGCTCGCGAGCGCGATGCGCGCCGAGAGCTGGATGCTCTTGATGTCGGCGACGACGTCGGGCCGCCACGCGGCGGTGTCGGCGGAGGCGAAGGGGTCGTCGGCGAGCACGGCGTCGAAGGCCGCGATCGCGTAGCGCGTGTCCTTTTGCGACGCGCGCGCGACCGAGATGTTGATGCGGCGCTGGTAGAACTGCGCTCGCCACAGCTCCTGCTCGAGGCGGTAACGCGCGAGGACGTCGGCGTGGTCGGAGCACGCGAGAAGGAGCGGCAGCGTCGCCCCGAGCGCGAGCGCGCGCTTCATCGAAGCCCCCGCTCTTCGCGGAGCGCGAGGCCCGCGACACCCGCGAACAGCACGTACGCGGTCACCATCTCGAGCACGACCGAGGCGATCATGAGCTGGTAGATCGCTTCGGGGTGGAAGCGCCCGGCGATCCCGTCCGCGTTGGCGATGAGCCCGTCGAGCGGCAGGTGCACGACCAGCACGGTGGCGATCAGCATGGCGGTGGCGCCGAAGTTCGCGAGCGCGAAGCGCGCACTGGCGACGAGCGCGCGCCGCGGTCCCCCGCCGCGCAGGCGCAGCACCACCGGCGCGTACACCAACAGCGCTTGCGCGGCCGCGGTGACCGCGATGACGCCGAGGGTGCCGGCGCGGCCGACGAGTCCGCCCGGGAGCTTCGCGGTGACGAGGCCCAGGCCGCGCCCGATCGCGACCGTCACCACGACGAACACGACGCCGATCACGACGATCGCCGGGAGCGCGCGGCGGAACGAGCGCGCCCCCGCGCGCTCCCCGACTTCGTGGTGCGCGACCATGGTCCACACCGCGAGCGACCACGCCGCGAACCCAACCGTGGCGACGAGCGGCAGGTACAGCCGGCGGTACGCGCCCGGCAGGAGCACGAAGTGGGTCGGATAATGGAGCGACGCGTCGCCACCGAGGAGTGCGACCACGGGCGGCATGAAGCTCCCAAGAGGCGGCGCACTCCAGAAGGCCAGCATCGTGATCGCGGCGCACTGCAGGAGCGCGAAAGCGAAAAACGGCAACAGCACGGTCGGGCTCGAAAGCCCGAGGCGCGCGTGCGCGAGCGCGTCCAGGTAGTCGTCGATGGTGCGCGCGAGGTTCACGCGCCCGCCTTTCGCGCGGCGTACAAGCGCGCGATCTCGCGCTCGACCTCGTGGGCGAGGGCGGCCGCGCGCGCGCTCGCGTCCGCGAGGTCATCGGCGAGCGGCGTCGACACGCTCGCGAACACGACGTCCTGCCCGCGTCGCGCGAGCGCTTGCTTGGTGAGCGCGAGCTTGAGGCGAAAGACGTCGCCCTCGATCCCGAACGGCGTCTGGTACCAGAAGCACACCAGGCGTCGCTCACTGCCGTTCGTCACCACCAGCGCGGGCACGACGCCGTCGCGCCAGGGCGCCGCGACCACCGCATCGTGCTCGATGTTCCAGCCCGAACCGGGATAGCAATGGCGCGGCGAGTGCACCTGCGAGCCTTCCTTCTGGCGGTCGAAGTAGCCCAGGAAGAGCCACACGGGGACGTCGGAGTCGGGGTCGTAGGTGCGAAAGACGACTTCGCGCGCGCGCAGCACGTCGAGGAAGCCCTGGTCGAGCGAGTCGGCGATGAACGCGCGCGCGGGGAGCGACACGCCGTCCAAGCCGAGCGGCGCGCCGCGCGACGGCTCGCCGGCGCGAATCGCCTGGCCGGCGAGCGCCATCGTCGCGAGCGCGATGGCGGCGATTATCGTCGCGCGCGTTCGATCCATTCCAACCCCTTCCCGATCGCGAACAGGGCGACGAGCCCGGTGATGAATACCACGACCCCCGAAAGCTCGTGAAGGAAACTCTCCGCCGTCTTCGCCCCGGCGACGGCGGCGATGCCGGCGGTGGCGGCGAGCCGCACGACGTTGGCGGCCACCGCGACCGGCACCGCCGCCGCGACGAGGAGCGCCTTCGACGCCCGCGACGCGCGCACGAAATCGGCGAGGAACAGCGCCAGCGTGCCGAGGGTCATGATGGAGCGCAGCCCGCTGCACGCCGTGACCACCTCGAGCGAATAGCCCTCCAGGTTGAGGACGTTCCCCTCGCGCACGACCGGCATCCCCGCGACCTCGAGGAGACCGGCCGCCAGTCGCGAGCTCGCGAGCTGGAGCGGAAAGGTGAACTGGTAGTAGAGGACGTACGGGAGCGGCACCATGCAGGCGAGGAACGCGAGCGGGAACGCGAGCGTGCGCGCGCGTGCGCGCCCCTCGAGGGCCCACACCAGCCCTCCCAGCACGACGACGAGCGAGGTTCGCGTCGTGGACAGCTCGGCCGCCGCCGTGCCCGCGAGGTACACGAGTGCCCCCAGCGCGACGAGGGCGAAGCCGGTCGCGTCGGGCGCCGACGGACTCGCGCGGTAGGCGTCGCGTCGCCGCCACGCCAGCCATCCCGCCATCGGGATGACGAAGAATCCGTGCGCGTAGTTGGGATCATCGGCCCATTGGCGCACGAGGCCCGCGAAAACGGGCGCGTACGCCAGGGCGAGCGGAACAGCGACGAGGAGGAATCCGAAGCGGCGGTGGTGGTGCGCCGCGCTCGTCATCGACTCGATTGCACCAAGAAGCGCGCCGTGCGCTGGGTCGAGCCCTTCGAGTCGGTCACGCGCACGAGATAGAGCGCGGGCGCGACGCGCTGGCCGCCGTCGTTGGTGAAGTCCCAGGTCCAGTCGTAGCCCTCGACTTGGCCGTTGTCGAAGCGCCGCACCGCGAAGCCGGCGGCGTCGAAGATGTGGACCTGCCACGCATACGGGAGATTGTGCACCTCGAGCGGCTTCGACGGATCGCCCGCCCAATAGCCGTTGGGCACGATGTCGCCCTTGCTGGCCGAGCCGCTGTAGCCCTCGACGGTGAAGGTGTAGTCGAGCGGTGTCGCGCAGTTCGGCGTCGACGCGCGGTCGCACGCCTCGACGTGGACCGAGACCTCGGAGCCGGACGCGAACGGGCTCGACGGGCGGTAGCTGATGCGGACACTCGCGGGCGTTCCCTGCACGGTGAAGGCGACGGGCGTCCCGTTGACCACGAGGTCGACGGAGCCGAGCTGCACGCCGAGGCCCGCGTCGGAGATGTCGACTTCGACGGCCGCGTTGGCCGCGACCGCGGTCGCGCCCGAAAGCGGCGCGCGCGCGCTGATGGTGGGCGGCGTGACGTCGTTGTTGGCGGTGGCACCGGTCGTGAAGCTCCACGACGTGTTGAGCTGGTTCGGCGTCGACGCGCGGTCGGACGCGGTGACCTGCACGGTGATGGTCGCGTTCGCGGGCAGGTCCGCGGCCGGGTCGACTTGCACCGCGTAGCCGTTGGTGGTTGCGATCGCGCTCGACGGCTCCTGCACGCCGTTGACGCGCACGGAAATGGTCGAGAAGTTGACGCCGCTGCGGTCGTCGGTGAGGACGAAAAAGATGCCGGCGTTGCGCGGCACGTTGGTGGCGCCGGCGGCGGGGTCGCGCTGGCTCACCGCGGGCGGCGTCACGTCGGGACCCTGCAGCGTCACCGTGACCTCGCGCGTGTACGCGCTCATGATGCCGAGGTTGTTGAGCGAGCGCACGGCCGCGTAGTACGTGCCGGCCGCGAGTCCGCACGCGGAGGCGGCGGAGGCGTTCGCGCCCACGTCGACCGAGTCGGTGTAGGCGCCCGACGTGCGCGGGCGCGTCGCGTAGTACATGCGGTAGCCGGTCACGGTGGGGTCGCCGACGCGCGTCCAAGTGACGCGCAGGCACCCGACCGGGTTCTCACTCGCGGCGACGTTGGTCGGCGGCGGCGGACCCACGGTGTTCTCGTTGCTGATGGTCGCACTCGACGTCGCCGAGTTGCCGCTCCACAGGTCGAAGGCGTTGTGGGCGCGAATGGCGAAGGTGTAGGTCCCGTTCGGGAAGCCGCACCGCGTCGTGCTCCAGCGCCCGCCCGCGGTAACGATGTCGGTGAGGCTCACCTGGGCCGAGTCGGTGAAGACGGTCCCGGTGCGGCGCCAAAGGAGCATGTAGTCGGAGACGTATTCGTTCGCGGCCGGCGCATCCCAACCCAGGGTCGCGCACCCATTGGTCGACCCGGTGGCGGCGAAGCCGGAAGGCCGGCTCGGGGTCACCGGGGTGACGCCGGTCAGCGTGAAGGTGTAGCGGTCGCCCGACACGAACGAGTCGTCGCGGTCGATGACGCCGTACGGGCTCGCCAGCGCGCTCCCGTCGACGGCGCTGTTTTGTCGCACCTCGTAGTTCCCGCCCGGCTGCATGCCGAAAATCAGGAATTGCGTATTGCCCGCCAGCGCGCCGTTCTTGGGCGCGGCTTTCTTGGCCGGCTCGGCGCCGCGCGACGGATGCGCGGACGCGACGAGCGCCGTGACGAGTATGAGTGCGAACCCATGACGGACCATAATCCACTCCCGGAAGCGCGCGACTTCCCTACCGGCTCGGGTCGACCCGAGGCGCCTGGTGCCGATGAAAAGCGAATGAGGAAACGTGACGGTGGGGCTGCAAAAACCGTGCACGGCGGCCGGGCCGCAGGGCCGATGGTCGACGGCGGTACGTTTGGCGATCGAAGGGGTCTTGGTCAAGCAGAATATCGCGTCGGGAGGCATCCCTTCCCGGTGTATCCGTCGCGCCTGTGAGATCGCTCACACGAAGCGATGTTGGAAGGTCTCGATGGCACGGATCTTCGCTTCGTCGGCCGCTTCCAGGGCGCGCACGGCCTGCACCATCTCCCACGGCGTCGAGAAGTGAACCACGTAGCGCTCGCCATCGTTGTAGCGCGCGAGCAGGTCGCGGTAGAGCGACGAGAGGCTGCCCGGCCGGTCGGATAGCAGCTGCTCGGCGTTGGGCTCCTGCCCGCCGTGGGTGTAGGCCTTGATGAAGACCCAGCGCGGGAACCCGCGCACGTGCACGCCGGTTCGCACCCACGCGTCGACGCGCGGCGGTACCGCCGGATTCAAATCGGTGATGTCGCCGTTTTCGATCGCGGGCAAAAAGCGCCGGCGTCGCGACCAATTGACGCACAGCGGCCCCGTGAGGAGGAGGAGCGTGCCGTCGCCGCGGCGCCCGTATTCGGCGTCGACGCCCTTCCAGTGCGAGCGCGGTCGCGCGGGGTCGTCCTTGGCGTAGTAGATCGTGTTCATGATGGGCGGCTGCGTCGGGTGCGGCGCCGACGGATACGTGAAGTCCGCGTAGCACCCGGTTTGCGCGAGCACGCTGAGCTCGCCGTTCACGCCGCAGTAGTGCCCGTGCGGGTGCGAGTTGTCGAGCGTCCAGTTGCCGTGGATGAACGCGTACGCGGGGCGCCCGGTCGCGGGGTCGACGTGCAAGAGGCCGTGCTGGCGGTGGAGCGTGTCGGTGAAGGTGGCGAGCTTCTCGCGCAATCCCTCGGCGGTGTCGCGGTCGTGGTGGAGGTGCACTTCGACTTCGCCCAAACCGGCGCGCGCGAGCTCGGAGAGCATGTCGAGGCAGCGCGGGTCGTACTCTTCTTGCGGGTAGAAGAAGGCGTGGCGTGGCGCCGTGCCGCCGTTGTCGCGGATACCGTCGACGGCGCGCGGGTAGCGCTCGATCCAACGGCGCACGCGCTCGTGCGCGACGGTCTGGTGCGCCTCCAGCCAGTAGGGCTCGAAGTGGTCGGCGACGCACACGAACAGGTGCGTGGTCCCCGTGGCCGACTCTTTGCGGCGCGAGAGCGACGAGCGCGCGATGCGATCGACGTTCTTGCGCGACAGCACGCGGTAGGCGCGGAACCCGCCCGCCGCGAACACCGCCGAAACCACCACTCGTAGCAACATCGCGAGGTGCATAACGCCTACCATGCCGTGAGCAGGAACACCTTGGTGAGCAACCAGGCGCCCGCCAGCCACAAGAACCCGTTGATCCAGTCCCGCTTCTCGATGAGAACGAATTGCTCGTTGCTTTGTTTCGTGAAGATGTTCGACGCCGCCGCCGACAAGCCGAACAGCAGCATCAGGACTTCGCTATAGGTGCGCGAAAGAAAATACGCGCCCGTCGCGTACGCCACCAGCCCGTAGCGGATGGTGTCGACGTAGACCGCGACGTCGCGCATGGGCGTGGTGCGCGCCGCGCTGGCGATGAATTCGTTGTTTCGAATCGAGATGTAGATCAGCATGATCCACGGATACAGCCCGAACATTCCCAGCTCGGTCGCGCACAGCACGAACGAATTGTGCGCGGTGCGAAAATGGAATTCTGTGAAGTTGTTCGCACCCACTCCGAATAGCGGGTAGGCTTGGAACAAGTCAAGCCCGATGCTCCACGCTTCGACGCGTCCGTGCGCGGAGGCTTCGCCGGTGGAGATGGTGCCCATGCGCGGCGCCAGCGCCAGAATGGCGAGGAACACGAACCCGCCCGCGACCAGCCCGAACGTGCGCCCGAGCCGGCGCGTCATGAGCAGCACGAGGATGATGCCGAGCGCGAGGATGCCGCCGCGCGACTGGGTCAGGAACAACGCATACAGGATCGCGCCCAGACCCACGAAGGCGAGCGGCTTCTGCCACAACTTCGAGAACTCGGTTAGCTTCAGATAAAAGAACGGCAGCACGACCACCAACGCGAGTCCGAGGTCATTGGGGTCGGCGAAGATGCCCACCGACTGGATGCGCCCCTCGTAGGTCTCCTTCCCCCCCAGGCCGACGCCCGTGAAGTACTGTACGAAGCCGGTAACGGCGAGGAACAAGGTTGCGATCACGATCAGATTCACGGTGAACTTGAGCTTGCCGTTGGACGACACCAAGGTCGCGACCAAGAAATACATCACCAGCGTGGGCAGGAAATCCATCGCCGCTTCGATGGTGCCGGGCGCGTCGGCCCACGCCAGGTGCGACATGATGATGGCGGCGTAGAACCACACCATGAGGTAGTTCTGCGGCACGCGCGCCAGCATGACCTTGCGGTGGCGCACCGCCATGTGCAGCACCATGAGCGCGAAGGTCGCCACACTGAGCGCGAGCATGATCGGTATGTTCTGCAGCGCCGGCACGAAGTCCTGCGGGCGCGTGTACAGGAACACGAGGTAGGTCACGAGGCCGACGAAGGGATCGACGAAGACCACCGTCATGCCGATGATGGCCGCGGCGGCGGCGGCGCCGAGCGCGGTGTCCTGCAGGAGCAGGTACGCCACGCCGAAGGCGGCCAGGCACACGGCGACGAAGGTGGCGGCGACGACGATGCGCTGGTTAGTCATGCGCCACCTCGGCGAGCACGTCGTGCACGCGACGGGCGACGCGCGCCATCGCGTACGGCGCGATGCGCTCGTCGGACTCCGTGCGCCGCGTCGCTTCGCCGCGCCGCACGCGTTCGACGAAGGCGGCCACGCGCGCGGCGGCGTCGTCGCGCGAACCCGGGTGGACGACCACGCCGGACCCGGTCTCTTCGACCAGGCGCGCGGCGTCGCCGGGAGGCACCATGGCCAGCACCGGGCGCCCCGTGAACAGGTACGGATACATCTTGCTCGGGACGCACGTCGCCATGATGTCGCCGTCGGGCAAGAGCAGAAGGAGCGAGCGCGCGGCGCGCATGAGCGCGAGGCTGCGCGCGTACGACACCACCCCCATGAAGGCCACGTGCGACGAGAGGCCGTCGCGTTGCACGCGGCGCACGTCGTCGGGGGCGACCTTTCCGAACACGTGGAGCCGGGGCGCGCGCGCGGGGTCGCGCGCCACCAGAACGCGCAGCGCGTCCAGGTAGGCGTCGAACATGCCCGGGTACACCTCGCCGAAGTAGGCGATGTCGCACGCGAGCGCGGGGTCGTCGGCGCGCGCGGGCTCGGGCATGGTGTCGGTGTCGAAGGCGTTCGAGACCACGCGCACGCGCGTGGCGTCGAGGCGCGGGAACGCGGCCAGGAGCGCGTCGCGATTGCCCGCCGTGTTGGCGATGACGCGGTCGCAGCCCGACAGCACCCAGCGCTCGAGCGCGCGCTGGAAGGCGAGGTTCACGGGTCCCTTGGGCTGGCGCAGCGGCGAGGTCCAGGGGTCGCGGAAGTCGGCCACCCACGCGAAGGGCACGAACGCGCGCGCAAGGCGAACCCCCATCTGGGTCGAGTGCGGCGGCGTCGAACTCAACACCACCGCGCGCGGGTGACGGCGCACGAACGCGCCCACTTCGCGCGCGACGCGCGGTGCCCACCCGATCTGGTGGTCGGGGTACGAGAGCGCGCGCACCAGCGAGCGGTATGGTGCCGCGAGCGCGCGACGCAGCGGGTGCTTGCGCGGCGGGGGCGACGACGGCGTCGCGGGGGCGGGCGCGCCGCGCGCTTGCGACGCGCGCAGGAGCCGCGCCGCCGGCTCCGCCGAGTCGGTGCGAATCACGTCGACGCCGTCCGGGATGAGCGCGAGCGAGTCGTCGTCGCTTCCCTCTTGGGTCGACTTGGTGACGGTGAGCACGGTGATGCGCCAGCCCTGCGCGCGCAGGTACTTGACGAGCCCTACCAGGCGGTACACGCCCGCCGACTGGATGGGTGGAAAGTGATAGGTCACGACCAACAAGTCGCGCGGCGATGGATCGACGGCGTTTCCACTGTCGGCGCTGGAACCTTCCGAGCGAGTGGCACCGGCGCGGCTCACTCGTCGTTCACCGCCCGCGCGCGCGGAACCACGGAGATTCGCGCCTGCGTGTCGCGCGGCCACCAGCCCCAGCGCAGCCCCGCCATGGCGCCGAGCTTGAAGGCTTGGCGCGTGAAGCGTGCACCGGGAAGGTTGTGGTATTCGTTCAAGTAGCACGACAGGTAACGGCCCCCCGTGAACACGCGCTCGTTCCCCACTTGCACGTAGTGGATGCCGCGTCGCGTCACCAGGCGCGGGTCTTCGCCGGGACGGTTGCGCAGGTCCCAGCGATTGGTCCCGCTCCACGTCACCGAGTCGTAGTTGGCGAGCCCGATCGCGAGCGATTCGTCGCAGTACCCGCCGCCGGGCCACACGAAGTGCCGCACCGGCGTTCCCAAACGCTGCTGGATGATGCGCTGCGACTCCAGCAATTCGCGCTCGAAGCGCGCGCGTCGCTCGGGTGCGGTCTCGTAGGCGCCGCGCACGCCGTGCTGCGCGCGATAGTCCGCCACCGCCTGCTTCAGTACGTCACGCCAGTCGGCGCGCTCGAACAAGCGCTCGCCGCCCGCTTCGGCCGCGCGCGCGACGACGTAGGGCGCCTCGCCCGGGTCGGGGCGATACGCGGTCGCCTGCAGCGACTTCGCGTGCACGTACACCGGCATGCCCCAGGGCACGCGCGTGCGCCCGAGGTTCTTCAGGTAGTACGGCTTCTCGCTCGGCGTCGCGTTCCAATCCAGCCAGTAGTGCGCGTCGCCCGGGTGGTGGAAGTCGACGACTTCGGGGCCGGACGGATACCACGTGTGCGTGAGCGCGTGCGACTGCACCGACAGCGTGCCGTCGGCGGAGGCCGCCGCGAGTTCTTTCCACGACATGAAACCCCGCACGGCCAGATCCGGTTCGGCGACGCGCCCCGCCCACACGTCTTCCAAGGTGGGACGCACGACGTCGCTCGGGTCGACGAACTCGGGCGTCACCAGCACGGTGGCGGTGAACTGGTAGCGCCGTAGGAGCGGGACCACGTAGGTCCAGTTGTCGACGTAGCCGTCGTCGAGGGTGAGCACGATGGTGCGCTTGGGCAGCGCGCGCTTCTTCGCGACGTACTCGTAGAGCTCGGGCAGCCCCACGGTGGTGTAGCCGCCGCGCGCGAGCGCCTTCAAGTGGCTCTCGAACGACGAGGCGACCAGCGTCAGCACCGCCCAATGCCAATCCGGCATCACGCGGCCGACGCTGTGGTACATGAGGACGGGGATCCCGTGCGGCATAGGAAAAGTTTCCGTCGTAATGCGCTCGCCTGTCAACGCGCGCGTGCGACGCTGAACCGGCCCAGCGATTCTTCCAACATGGTGACGAGAACCGCGCAGCGCATCAGGTCGAAGTCGGAACGCGGTAGAAATCCCGGGCCCGTGCGGACGATACGGCTCAAACGGTCGAGCGTCTTGCTGCGCTGGATGTACGGAAGCACCTTCGAGCGTAGCGGAAAGCGCGCCTTCAGCGGTCGCACCCACGGCGGCACCGGCGCCGCTTCGAAAAACGCCGTGCGTCGCTCGTCGAACGCATCCGGGTTGAACACGTCTCCCAACACGCCGGCTTGGATGCGTTCACGATCGGTGTAACGCAACCACACCTCGCGCAGCGGCGTGGGCGAACGCAGCTCGGTCTCCCAATCGGGCAGGCTCCACCCGGTCTGATCGGGAATTTCCATCAACTGCGGGAAACGACGGTGCATCATCGAAATGTAGACGTTCTTCTCGACCCGGTACTTCTGCGGCATCGACGCGAACATCTCGAGGGCGGCCTTGGTCAGGAACGGGCGCCGAACCTCGATCGCGTGTTCGCGGTAGTAGCCGAGAGAGAGCACGTAGCGCGCCATGCGACCGTTCAGGTACAGGTATTCCTTGCGATCCGTGAGATCGTCGTTTTGGCAGGTGGCGAGCACGCGCGCGATGGTGGCGTCGTAGACGCGCTGGTAGTCGTCGACGCGATTCGTGCGCAGGCTCGCGACGAGCGGGAGCGGCAATCCGGGCGGGAGGACGCCGCGGCGCATTTGCATCTCGTTGAACGCGTAACCCCCCGAGTCCCAGGCCACGTCGCCCGCGATCGCGAAGGTGGCCCCCGACCGATAGACGCGCGCCAAGGTCGGCTGGCCCTCCGAATACCAACCGATATTGTCGTTCGCCAACTCGGAGACGTAGACCCAGTCGTGCGCGTTCGCCACGAAGTCCCCGCTCTCGTAGGTGAGGTAGCGGTGCGGCACCTGGAAGAATTCCGCGACGCGCCGCGCGAGAAACGCGTCGGTATTGAGCTGGGGATCGCGCGCGCCCCAGGTAAACGCAACCGCGGGCGGGCGCCCCAACACCTTGCTCATCGCGACGACACCGCGAGAATCGAGTCCGCCCGACAACAGGACTTCGAACGACGCCGGGTTGTCGCACAGGATCAATCGTTGCGACGCGAGCAGCACTTGGTAGTGGGTGTCCTCCGCGTCGGCGCGCCGGCGCAGTGCGCGCGAGGCCTGGAAGCGGAGATTCCAATAACGCGCGGTTTGGTGTTCCAGCGAATCGAGATGGATGGTCAGGGTCGAAGCGGGGTCGAGATGGCGCACCCCCGCGAACATGCTGGTGTCACCCATGCAGTACCCGAAAATAATGAAGCTCGCGACACCGTCGGGGTCGAGCCGAGGCGTGAGACCGGCGGCGGCGACGACCGCCTTGGCTTCGGGGCCGAACGCGAATGACGTCCCGTTGCGCGCGAAGTAGACCGGGAACGCGCCAATGCGGTCGTTGGTGACGGTGACGCGCCGGCGCTTCTTGTCGACCACGACCACCATGAAGGCGCCGTCGTAGTCGTTGGCGGGAACGTGTCCGTGTTGGCGATAGGCGTCGGCGAGGGCGCGCGCGTCGAGCCGCCGGGGCGAAGGGCCGTCGAGGAGGACGTGCCCGGAAAGAAACAGAACGAGGTCGTCGGCCTCGACCCAATCGCGATCGGGGCGGGGCTCGTCGCGCCAGACCTGGGCCAAGCCTACGCCGTCGTAGGCGGCCGAGCGCATCGTGAGAGTGTCGAGGTGCAGGAGCTTGCGAGCGGACGCGGCAACGATCTCCGAGACGTCCGCTCCTTCGGACTGCACGAGTCCCACGATGCCTGGCATACCCTCTATTCCCTGAACACCGCTTGCACGGGGGCGTGCGGGGCGTACTCCGCTTCGAAGCGGAGCGTCCCTTGCGGCGACGTGAGGTGCCCGCGACCGCGCTCGACCACGATGGTCTGGCGCCCCTCGGCGCACGTTACCTCGACCTTGTACTCGGTTTCGGGCAACAAGCCAAAGAGATAATTGGTGGTGCTCTCGACCGTGCTCAATTGGAACGTGGCGCTGGTCGGCGGCACGTCGCCGGTGGGCTCGGACGAGAACATGACCACGATGTTGCGCCCCGTCTCCTTGATATGCGCACCCACCATGTTGTTGGTGGTGCTGGTGACGAGGTCGGTCTGCGGCATGCTGCCGGTCGCCGCGCCCGCCCACATCACGTTCAGGAACTGTGTATTGGGGGTGGCGGTGGCGCGCTGGATCTGGAGCCGGCGGCAGCCCTTGCTGTTGGTCGTGGTCAGGTTGACGCCGCTCTGCGGGAACAGCGTCTTGTGCACGAGCTTGTTGGGACCGCTCACCGCGGTCGCGGTGTTGCCGCTGATGGTGGGCTCGTTGCGCGTGTTCAAGAGGTACGTGATGGGCACGTTCGAGAACTTCGCGAGCGGCGTCACGCGGTCGTACACGACGACGTAGTTCGGCATTGCGTGGACGAGCTCGCGCAAGTACGTGCGCAGGTAGGGCTCGTCGCCGGTGCGGTAGCCGCCCGGGTTGGTCCAGTAGGCGTCGGTGGCGTCGCCGCGCGCGTAGCTGTACTCGTTGGTGAACTCGTGCTTGACGGGCTTGCCGTTGTAATCGGCGAAGCGCTGGTCTTCCCCATTCACGAGCAGGATGTTGTGCACGGGGCCCTCTTGGGTGAGCCCGTTCGACTCCGAGCAGAAGTTGGAATCGATGGCGAGCCAACCGTCGAGGTCCTGGCCGTCGTAGATCACGAAGCTGTTCTGGTCCTTGTGCTGGTGGCTCTGGACGCGGTCGCCGCACACGAACGTCACCGACACCGCGTCGGGCGCCCAGCTCGAGCGGCTGTTGACGAACCCGAGTCCGTTGTCGGACGTGGTCGACCCCGCGTAGTAGCACAGCGGGAGCGCGTTGAAGTCGGACTCCGGATAGCGCGTGTCGGTCCACAGCATGTCGGCTTCGTACATGAACTGCCAGCCGGTCTGCATGTCGGGGACGATGCGGCGCGCCCAGTTCTGCAGGTACTGGCTCTCGGCCGTTCCCTGCAACCCGCGCGCGAGCTGGATCGCGGTCTCGCGCTCGAACGGCGTCATGGGCACGCCCTTGTCGCGGCCCGAGTCGCCGCCGTTGTAGCGCACGTCGCCGCCGGGCTGGGTCGCGTAGATGTGGAACAGCGCGGACTGGCGCGGGAACGTCGTGGTGGTGAAGTAGTCCTTCCCGCCCGCCAGCTTCAGGTACAAATAGAGCGCGAAGATTTGGTTCTTGGCCGCGGTGCCGTAGTCGCTGCCCTCGTGCCAGCCGCCGCCCGCGCCGCGCGGCGTGATCCAGGTCCCCTGCGCCTCGCGTTCGAGCTTGTCGGTGACGAACTGCAGGATGTCGTTGTAGGCGCGGTTCTCCTGGTGGAAGTACAGCTCGAGCGGCACGTTCTGCCCGTTCAGGGGCACCGTGAAGTCGTTCTCGCCGTAGGTGGCGAGCGCGTCGAGCGTCGCGCACAGCATCTGCGCGTAGTAGTAGTTGTTGCCGGGGTCGTTGCGCGACCAGCGGTCGCCTTCGTAGAAGGGGTTGTTGTACTCGTCCTCGACGTAGATCTCCTGCACGATTCGGTTCATGTAGTCGATGTAGCCCGCGCGCTTGGCGGGCGAGAGCAGGTCGTACATCCAGTCGAACACGAAGGCGATGTCGGCGATCTTGTCGTCGGCGTGGAGGTAGAAGTTGGTGCGCGCGGGACCGAAGCCCGCCGCCACGATGTCGTCGACCATTTGAATGGCGCGGTTGCCCCAGTTGATGTTGCCCGAGATCATGTACGCGAGCGCGAACTGGCTCGCCTCGAGGTAGTAGCAGTTGCCGGGCGAGTTGTAGCACAGGTTCGCGTAGTCGCGCAGCTTCACCCACTGCGGAGACGGCGTGCAGTTGGGGATGATGTTGCCGTTGTCGTCGTAGCACGCGGCCGCGCGCATCTCGGCGAGGCGCGTCGGATTGATGGCCAGGCGCGGGTGGTCGGCGAGAATGCCGGTCGGAGGCGGTGTCGCGTTGTTCACCGTGAACGGCACCGCGGTCGACGTGCGCGTGTTGCCGGCCGCGTCGCGCGCCACGGAGGTCGCGGAGTGGGCTCCGTTGGAGAGCGCCGTCGTGTTGAACGGGGTCTGGAACGGGGCGGTGACGTCCTCGACGCCGCGCGCGACCCCGTCGATGAGAAACGTGACGCCCACCACGCCGACGTTGTCGGTAGCACTGGCGGACATGGTGATGGTCCCCGACACGGTCGCATTGGCGGTCGGCGAGCTGACCGTGACGGTCGGCGGCGTGGTGTCGGGCGGCGGAGCCGTCCCCGACTTCTCGTACGCGCCCGCGTCGTAGGCGCCGCCCTGCGGGCGCGCGGCGCCGTCGGCGTCGACGGTGGGGGCACTCGCGCTCTGGTAGCCCGCGCGTCCCGCGCTGATCGCGGGCGACGCGTCGGCCAGGTGATAATCGTTGGCGCCGGCGTTGACGAACAGCCCCGTCGACGACGTGCGCAGGACGTTCGACGACGTGTCGATCCAGTTCCCCGTCACTTCGTCGACGATCGTATAGTCCGACGACCCCGCGACCACCACGTTATTGAAGATCACGTTGGCCACCGAACCGAGCGAGATGCGCACCCCCGCGATGCGCGGCTCGATGATGGTGTTGTTGACCACGACGTTGGCGTTGCTCGGCTTCGAGCAGTCGGGCTGGTCGACCAGGTGGATGCCGCCCGCGCCCGCCGAGATGCCGTTGTTCCAAATCACGTTGTTGCGAATGAGAGACCCTTGCACCGAGATGAGCGAGAAGCCCTTCCAATTGTTGTCGTGCACGAAATTGTCTTCGATGAGGGCGTTCTGGATGATGCCGTCCCCGCCCTCCCAGCAGTCGCCGTTCAACTGGATGCCGTTCTGGCCGTTGCCGTAGCACTCGTTGCCGCGCACCACCACGTCGTCCGAGGCCACACGGCTGTTCGAGATGTAGATGCCGTGCTGCGCGACCGCGCCGGAGCTCACGTTATCGATGATCTGGATGCTCGGCGTCCACCCGGTCAGGATGCCGGTGTGGCTGCTCCGCGCGACGCGGTTGTTCTTGATGACGACGCCGGTCGCTTCGACGACGCGGATGCCGGCGCGCGGCGAATCCTCGACCACGAAGCCGTCGATCACGACGTAGCTCGCGCCCTCGAGGTTGATGTTGTCGTCGGTCGACGCGTTGCGCGCGTTGACGAGCGCGTTGGTTCCGTCGGCCTTGAAGGTGATGGGCGCCGCGGCGGTGCCGCTGGCGGTGAGGTTCATGCCGGCGTAGGTGCCGTCGGCGACGTGGACGATGTCGCCCGCGCTCACCGTGTTGGCGGCTTTCTGGAGCGTGCGCCACGGCGTCGCCTGCCCGCCGTTGTTGGAATCGTTACCCGACGGCGACACGTAGTACGCGGTCGCGAGCGCGCGCCCGGCCGGGGCCAGCGAGGCGGCGGCGAACAGGAGAAGCAGGGTTCCGCGCAGGTTGGTTGATAGTCTCATCGCCCTCTCCTTACACCATCAGGCCCTTGCGACGTGCCGCCCCGGACCTTCCCCGTGCGCCCCATCGCCCCGCAGGCCTGACTATCTTAACTCTTAATTGAAAGGGATTTACCGCTCGAATCTCAGCAAATCCCATACCCGTGGTCGCGCGCCCTCGCGCGGTCTCCACATTCCATGCTTGGGGCGACTGATTTAGATACACGACACCGCCGTACGACGCCACCGTTTCCTTCGGGGCCGCGGTCGCGAAATCCGCCCGCGCGTCGCGAAACGCGCCCGTCCCGTGCGCATTGCCCGTCGTCTTCACGCGTTGCGCGCGCCTTCGACGTGGGCGGCGACCCGCGCCGAGATGGTCTCCACCTTCGACTGCCACGACTCACCCTCCATTGCGCGCACCCGTTCGGCCGCGCGCGCCGGCGAATCCTCCGCGAGCGCGCGGTCGATGGCCGCGAGATAGCCCGCGTGGTCGCTCGCGACGTACACGAGGCTCCCCAGCTTCTTGACCTCGTCGATCGCGACCGACACCACCGGCTTCCCTCCCGCCAGATACTCTTTCAATTTCAGGGGGCTGGAATGAAGGATGACGTCGTTTAGCTGGAAAGGTATATGGCACACGTCGAACGCCCGCAAGAACGAAGGGATGTCTTCGTAAGATTTCTTACCAAGAAAGATCACGTTGGGGTAGCGCGCGAAGCGCGAGACGTCGCGCGCCACGCGCCCCACCATGACGAACGAGTACTGCGGCCGTTGCGCCGCGAGGTATTCCAAGAGGTCGAAGTCGAGCCAGTCTTCGATGAGCCCGAAGAACCCGACGATGGGCCGCTTCACGCCCTCGAGCTCGCGCGGCGCGGGCAGCGCCTCGTGGTACGCACGCGCGAAGTGCGCGGTCTCGACGCCGTGCGGGCTGAAGTACGTGTGCGCGTTGACGCGCCCCTTCGACGCCGCGAGCGGCTCGGAGATCGCGAACACCACGTCGGCTTTCGCGAGCACGACACCTTCCATCTCGCGGATGCGGTCGGCGTCGACGCCGGGCATGGACGCGTATTCGTCGACCACGTAGTAGACGATGCCCTTGTGCGGCACGGTGTCGACGATGGAGCTGTAGTGCGGGAGGATGATCCAGAGGATCGGTTTCTCGAAGCCGACCTGGCGGCACGCGCGCCGGAGCGACGCCCCCAGCGCGAAGCGGTTCACGCGCCGCGCGAGCGCGGAGCCGTGGAACGGGAGAATGAGGGGCGAGTAGACGTGGACGTTGTCGGCCACGCGCACGGGCGGAGCCCACGCCTTTTTCAATTTGGCGACGATCTTGGCCAGGTCGCGCTTCGACGCGGTCGGCGCGCGTTGCCCCGCCGCTTCCACGTACAGCATGCGATTGTGCTGCGCGAGCAAGCGCGCGATCTGGTGGCTGCTCGTGCGATTGTCGGCGAACCAGTCGTTGCCGATGTAGACGATCTGTTGGTCGCGCAACATTCGCTCTCCTAGCGACGATTAATCGCCGCGTCGTAGGCGGCTTCGTAGGCGTCGACCATGGCGTCGATCGAGAAGCGCGCGACCGCGCGCTCGCGGCCGCGCTGCCCCATCGCGCGCGCGTCGTCCGCGTGCGACGCCATCCAGCGCATCGCGTCGGCGAGGCGCACGGTGTCGCGCGGCGGCACGATGAGCCCCGTCTCTCCGTCGGCCACGGCCTCGGCGTTGCCGCCCACCGCGGTGGCGACGATGGGCAATTCCGCCGCCATCGCCTCCAGGAGCGTCATCGCCAGCCCCTCGGTGTAGGACGACAGCACGAAGGCGTCGAACGACCCCGCCAGCGCGGCAATGTCGTCGCGGCTCCCCGTCATCACGATGCGCTCGTGCATGCGGAGCTCGCCCCGCAACCGCGCGAGGTCGGCGCGCAGCTCGCCGTCGCCCACCACCACCAGGCGCGCGCGCGCGTCGGTCGACGCCACGCTCGCGAACGCGCGAAACAGATTGGCATGGTCCTTCGCCGCGGAAAGGCGCGCCACGATGCCGAACACGAAATCGTCGTCGCGAAGTCCGAGCGACGCGCGCATGCGCGCGCGCGCCTCGGCGTCGGCGCGGCGAAACGCCCGCGTGTCGACGCCGTTCACGATGGTGCGCACGCGCTCGGGGCGCGCGCCCGCCTTCGCGATCGCGATGCCGCGCGCGTCGTCCGATACGGTGACGAAGGCGTCGACGAATCCGAAGCGGTCCAGCATCACGGGTTGGCGCGCGCCGGAGGTCTTCATGCCGTGCGCGGTGTAGATCACCGCCGCCCCGATCGTGCGCCCCGCGAGCGCGCCGTACACGAGGGGCGCGGCGTTGTGACAGTGCACCACGCGCACGTCCTCGCCGCGCAGTCGGCGGGCGAGCGAGACCACGGCACCAGGGCGAAAGCCCGGCTTCTGGTCGACGACCCACACGTCGATATCGGCAGCGCGCGCCTGCGCGACCAGCGGTCCGCCGGGTCCCAGGCAAACGATCGACGGCAAGAAGCGGTCGCGGTGCGCGTGCGCGGCGAGGTTCAGCACGACGCGCTCGAGCCCGCCGATGGCGAGGTTCTGCACCACGTGGGCGACGCGCACGCCGGCGCGCTGGCCGCTCGCCGCCACGCTAGTTCCCCGCCTGCGCGCGCAGGTACGCGAAGCTCTTGGCGAGGCCGTCGCGGGTGGCGACGCGCGGCGTCCACCCGAGCGATTTCAATTTGGCGTTGTCGAAGCGCGTCCCCTTCCACAGGGTCGCGGTCTTGTAGCGCGTGAACACGGCCGGCAATTGCCCGCGCGAATGGCGGTGGTACCACTCGACCCACCGCGACACCAGCCACATGCCCGCGTACGGAATCGGGAGCGCGCGCAGGCGCACGACTTCACGGCGGTAGCGTCGCAGGTACGCGCGCGAAGTGGGCAGGTCGTCGTCGACGACGTTGTACGCCTGCCCGACCGCGCTCGCGTGCTCGGACGCGGCCACGATGGCGTCGGCGCAATTGTCGACGTAGGTGAGCGGAATGCGGTTGCCGCCCCCCAGGTGCAAGAACAACCCGAACAGGTTCAGCCCCACCCGCGCCGACATGGGTGAGCCCCCGGGGCCGTAGATGACACCCGGACGAATCACCACCAGACGGTGACCGTCGTGCGCGCAGCGCTCGCGAAATAGTTTCTCCTGGCGCCACTTCGCGTGCGAGTACACGTCGCGGCGCTCGGGGTGCGATTCGAGCGGCGTGCGCTCGTCGACCACCGCGCCGCGCGGGAGCGCCGCGGTGCCGTAGACACCCATCGAGCTCACCATGACGACCGTGCGCGGCGCGCCCGCGAGGGCGTCCAGCAGGTTGTTCGACGCCACCACCGTGTTCAGGAAAATATCGGCGGGCGATCCTTTGAGCGACGCCGCCAGGTGGTACACGACGTCGACGCCGTCGACGGCGCGCGCGGCGTCGCCGCGCGCGAGCAGGTTGCCGGTGACGATCTCCAGGCGCGCGCGCGGAAACTCGGCCGCGAGCGCGCGCAAGCGCTCGCCCTGCGCGGCCGCGCGCACCAGCACGCGCACGTCGGCGTCGGGCAGCGCGAGGAGTCTCGCGACCACCGCGCGTCCCAGGAAGCCGGCGCCGCCGGTGACGAGGCGCTTCATCGACCCGCCTCGCGCCGCTTGGTCTGCGCCGCCACCTGCGCGAAGATGTCGTCCATCCAGCCCGCGATGCGCACGATGCGGTCGTACGCGATGGGCGGTTCGGTGTCGGTCTGGACGCTGCGATAGAAGCGCACGAACAGCTCGTTCATGCCCGCGAAGAATTGGAAGTCTGACTTGAGGAAGCGGCGCACGTTCTTCATGGCGCCGCGGTAGTACTGGCGCGACTGGGCGAATGCGGGCACCAGGCGCCCGATCGCGCTGGGGAGGTTCTCGCCCTGCTCAACCACGAGCACGCGCGAGGTGTAGTCGGCCGTCACCGTGTGACGCGTGCCCCACACGCGCGCGAAGTGGCGCACCGGCACCGCGTGCGACGAGAACGACCCGAACGCGGTGGCGCGGGTTCCCTCCACCATCACGCGCAGCTCGTCCATCAGGTCGTCGCGTTCGTCGCCCATTCCGGCGGGGAGGCGTCGGGTGGCGCGCGCGATGATGCGCGGCGTGTCCTCGGGCACGAAGTCCTCGATCTTGTGGAACACGTGGTCGATGTTGTTCTGGAACAGCTTCCCTGGAAGCCCGTGCACCCAGTGCGCGCGGTCCCCCATCAAGGCGGCGCCGAACGCGCCCGTGAGGTTGTAGCCGAGGTGGCTCTCGACGTGGACGACGTCGCCGAGGAAGCCCTCGTCGCGCAAGCGCCGCAGCTCGATCGTGAGCGGGTCGAACGCGAACGAGTGCCCGACCGTCACCTTGCGCCCCGCGCGCGTGGCGTGCTCGACGATGCGCACCGACTCGGCGCGGTCGAGCGCGAACGGCTTTTCGATGTACACGTGCGCGCCGGCGTCGATGGACTGGACCGCGAGCGGCAAATGCGACTGCGGCGGCGTCGTGATGTGGACCACGTCGGGGCGGGTTTCGTCGAGCAGGCGCGCGAAGTCGGCGTAGTGGCGCGGTACCGCGTAGCGTGCGGCGAGCTGCTCGGCCATGAGCGCCTCGCGGTCGCACACCGCGACCACCTCGGCGTTCGCGAGCTTGCCGACTTCCTCGACGTGGGCGTCGGCGATCTTGCCGCACCCGACCACGGCGACCTTGAGCTTGGGCGCGGTCACGCGCGCACCTCCCGCTTCGCGCCGACGATGCGTTCGAACTCGGCGAGCATCTCGCGCGCCACCGCGTCCCAGTCGCGCGCGCGGCCGGCGCGCGCGATCGCGTCCTCGTCCCAGGTGCGCGCAAGCGCGTCGTCGAGCGCCGACGCGAGCGCCTTCGGGTCCTCGGGCGGCACCATGGTGCCGAACTCGCCCGACGTGAGAATTTCGGGGACGCCGCCGACGCGCGTCGCCACCGCGGGGCGTCCGCACGCGAGGTATTCCACGAGCGCGTTGGGGTGTCCTTCCTTGCGGCTCGACAGCACGGCGAGGTTGGCCGCCGCGATCCACGCCGGCACCTCGTCGTGCGGGCGCGCGCCCGCGAACACGACGCGGTCGCCGACGCCGAGTCGCTGCGCCTGCGCCTTGAGCGACGACTCTTCGGGCCCGTCCCCGACGATCACGATACGCGCGTCGCGATTCTGCATGTGCGCGACCGCGTCGACGAGGACGTCGATCCCCTTCTCAGCGCTCAAGCGGCTCACGCACACCACCACGCGCCCCGCCGCCGGAAGTCCGACACGCTCACGCGCGTCCTCGCGCGACACGCGCGCGAAGCGCTCGGGCTCGATGCCGTTGGGAATGACCGAAATGTGGGACGCGTCGACGCCGAGCGCCACCACGTCGGCCTTCAGCGCTTCGCTCACCGCGAACACGCGCGCCGATCGCCGCAGTCCCCACGCGATGAGCTTCGCCTGCGATGGCTTTTGCGCGATGCTGTGGATGTCGCTCCCGCGGCAGAAGGTGACCACCGGGATACCGGCCGCGCGGCCGTGGAGGACGTTCGCGAAACCGTACGGGTACGCGAAGTAGCCCAAGATGAGGTCGGGCGCGAAGGTACGCAGGATCTCGCGGTAGCGCCGGCGTACCGACATATAAAGGAGGAACCCGTGCAGGTTGCGCCCCACCTTGGGGGTGACGAAATAGCGCGGGTATTCGACGTCGAAGGGCCCGACGCGGTCGTGACGCGGGACTTGGGCGTACCACTCGTAGCCCGGCGCGCGCACGAACGACGGCAGGTACGGTACCGGCGCCACCACGCGCACGTCGCAGTAGCGCGCGAGCGCGGTCGCCGCCTTGAGGTTGTAAATGCCGCGGTTCCCGAGCACGCGGTTGGGAAAGATGCCGGACGACACCAGCACGCGCAGGCGTCGCGCGTGCGCGTCGGGTCGAGAGGTCGTGTCCACGCGATAACCCACGTCCACCGCCACCGGCTACTTCTCCCGGTGCGCGCCGTAGTACTTGTAGTCGTAGTAGAAAGGAAGCGCCTCGGACGCGTTGTTGAGGATGACGCCGCCGATGTGGGCGTTGGAGTCGAGCAGCACGTTGCGCGCGCGCACGACCACCTGGCGCGGTGTGATGCCGGCCAGCACCACCAGCAGCACCGACTCGATCTCGGAGCACAGGAACAAGGTGTCGCTCACCGCGAGCACGGGCGCGCTGTCGACGATCACGATGTCGAAGTAGAACGCGAGCTTGTTGAGCACGTCGCGCAGGTGCTCGGACTCGAACAACTTCCCCGGCTGCGGCGTGCGGTCGCCGGCCGTGATCACGTGCAGATTCGGCAGCGGCGTCTTCTTCAAGACGTTCATGGGGTCGACGTGGTCGGCCAGACAATCCTTGAAGCCCACCGTGTTGTTGAGCCCGAAGATGGAATGGATGCGCGGGCGCCGCAAATCGGTGTCGACGATGACCACCTTCTTGGTCGGGAACTGCGCGATGGTCATCGCGAACCACGACGAGATGGTGCTCTTCCCTTCGCCGCGGTTGGAGCTCGTGACGAGGAAGGTGCGGTTCTGGCCCCCGTCCTCGCGCCGCTTGGCGTTGTGGTACAAGCGTCGCAATTCGGTGGCGACCGGCGACTCGCCGTCGTACAGCTCGAAGATGGTACCGGTCTTCTTGGCGGTGGTGCTCATGGTTGCTGGGTCGACGATTGGGCGGCCGCGCGGCTCAAATCGAGCTCGATCATCTGCTCGCGCGTCGACTTGCCGAAGAAATAGAAGCCGGCCAGCGCGGCGCTGGTGGCGATCACGCACACGATGGTCCAGACCACCGCGCGCTTGCGGGCCGAATCGTGGAACCAGCGCGTCTTCTCGAAGCGCGGCACCGTGCCGAGCACCTTCAGGCCCAGCTGCTTCTCGACGTCTTCCACCGAGCGGAACGACGCATCCGAGAACTCGGTGAGCAAGAGACCGGCGCCGCCGATCGCGGTGCCCAGGAAGAACGCGAGCGCGAGGATCTTCACCTTGTTCGGGCGCACGGGCTCGAGCGGTCTGCTCGCGCCTTCCACCAGCGTCACCGCCGTTCCGATCTCCGTGCCGGCCGCCTGCTCCTGGATCTGCGTGGCTTCCTTGGTGCTGCGGAAGGTGTTGTAGTTCTGCCGATTCTGCTCCACTTCCTGGCGCAAGCGCGCGCGCTCGTTCTCCATCTGCGGCGCCAGCGCGACCTGCGAACGGAAGGCCTGCGTGTAGGCCTGCAACTTCGCGCTCTTCTGCCGGTAAGCGTTGATCTGGATCTGCTGGTAGAAATACTCAACCACGAGCGGCCGGTAGTCGGCGGGCACGTCGGGAAATTTTTCGGTCACCAGCGTTGCCAGGTGGTGCTGGATAGCCTGTTCGCTGGCGATGATGTCTTCCGACTCGCCGAGCGGCGAGACCGCGCTCGCGGTCGACGTCAGCTCGCTCAACAGCTCGGCTTCGCGACGCGAGGCGAGGTTTCCCTCGAGCTTGCGGATCTCGGGGTCGGCGAAGACGCGCTCGCCGCTGGGGACGCCGCCCAAGACGCCGACCAGGCGCTCGCGGATGCGCTGTTGGGTCGACTCCGCATTGCGAATGGTGAATTCGAGGTCGGTCTTGACCTTCTCCGCCAAGCCCACGTTGGATTGCGAAACCGGGTTGGCTTCGGCGCCGCGCGACGCCATCTGCTCCTCGAAGCGCGCCAGCTCGCGCTCGGAGCGATCGAGCTGCTCCTTGTAGACCGCCAGCTGTTCCTCGCTGAACTGGCTGACCTCCGCGATGTTCTTCATCGTGCTGCGGCGCTGGCGCTCGATGAACAAACGCGTCATCTGGTCGGTGATGACGTAGGCGGCCTCGGGGCTGGCGTCCGCGTAGGAGAGACTCCACATGCTGGGGCCTTCGCGGTGCAGGCTGATGTGCTTCTTGAGGAAATTGCGCAGGCGCCGCATCACCAATTCGTCGGTGGTGAAGCCCGGGTACAAATTCTGGCGCTGGTACTCGGCCACTTCGATGAGCTGCGGGTCCTTGTCCATCCCCATGCTGCGAATCAGCTCGTCGAGGAACTGGCTGCCGAGCAAGTCCGCCTCCAGCTGCGAACCTACTTCGTCGTCGCGGAAGCGCTGCGCACCGATGAAGCGCTGCATCTCGCCCATGTCGCGCGAGGTGGACACGCGCACGATGGAGCTCGACTCGTACTCGGGGACCAGGAAGCGCGACCCGACGGCCGTGACCGCGACCGAGATGACGAGCGGGATGACGAGGAAGTACTTCTTCCGCCACAACACGCGCGCGTAGTCGCCGATGTTGAGGCGAAAGCCGGTTTCCGGCTGCTGCTGTTCTGTGATCTTGCGCACGTTCTACTACCGGCGCGTCAGTTACCGGTGTTGCTGTTAGTGGCTTCGTCCTGGATGGTGTAATACAACAAGATCAACGTCCCCACGGCCGTGACGAAGGCGAGTATGGTCGTCAGTTCCTGGCTCGTAAAACCCTTACGGCCCACGTTCACGGTATCGCCGGGGCGCAAGGCGGGATTGTTGGTCACGTCGCCCTCATTGATGAATTTGTTGAGGTCGACCTTGATGGTCTGCGCCTTGTCACTCCCGGTCGCGGGCCGGATGACACGGATCTCACCCAGCTTGGCGCGATCGGTGGGCCCGCCTGCCTGCAAGAGCGCGGTCATGAGATCCTGGCGCCCCTGCATGGGATACACGCCCGGTTTCAACACTCCACCCATCACATTGATCCCCTGGCTGCCGGTATACTCCTGCTGCTTCGCGGGCACGATGATGGTATCGCCGGGGTCGAGGCTCGGCAACTTCTCCACCGAGCCCGACTCCATCGCCGCCGACACGTCGACCACCGTCGTGCTGCCGCCGCGCGAGCGATCCTTGATGATGCGCACGGCGTCGAGCGACGCGGTGGCGTTGGGTCCGCCCGCTTCGCGAATCGCTTCCCACACGTTGACCTGCTGCGAGAACGAATACTTGCCCGGCAGCTTCACCTCGCCGCTCACCCAGATCACATTGCTCGACGCACGCGTGATGGCTACGTCGACCCGGTTGACGCTCGGGTAGTACTCGCGCAGCGCCTGTAGGAGGCGCGCTTCGATCTCGCTGTCGTTCATCCCCTTGACGTTGACCTTCCCGATCAGCGGCAAGTTGACGTTGCCGTTGGCGTCGACCAGGAGGTCCTTGTTCAAGTCGGGGCGCTGCGGAACCGAGAGGAAGATGCCGTCGCCGGGGCCCACGCGATAGTCGGCGGGCAGCGCCTGCTGCTGGGGCTGCGCGGGGGCTTGCGCGCGCGCGCGCGGCACGTGCACGGCTGCGCTCGTGTAGGCGAGCACGACCAGCGCGCACAGCGCGCGTCCGAACGGGGTTCGCAGCAATCGCGACGTGAAATCCATGGACAACCGCCTCCGCGCTAACCCAGCGCCTTCAAGCCCGTCTCTTGGTACCAACGCACGGTGGCGTCGATACCCTCTTCGAAGCCGATGGTCGGCTCGTACCCGAGGTCACGACGAATGCGCGAGATGTCGGCCATGGAGTGCTTGACGTCGCCGGCGCGGGGCGCCTCGTGGCGCGCCTTGATGCCGGAGCGGATGCGTTTCTCGAGGGCTTCGAATACTTGATTGATGGTGTAGCGGCCCCCGCACGCGATGTTGTACACGCGGCCGCCGGAAACGTTCGCCTCGCACGCGAGCAGGTTGGCGCGCACCACGTTGTCGATGAAGGTGAGGTCGCGCGATTGCTCTCCGTCGCCGTGGATCACGGGGGCGGTGCCGGTCAGGAGGCAGCGCACGAAGATGGGGATCACCGCGCTGTACTGCGAGTTGGGATCCTGGCGCGGGCCGAACACGTTGAAATACCGCAGCGACACCGTCGTCATGCCGTGCAGGTCGGCGAACACGCGGCAGTAGTGCTCGGCCGCGAGCTTCGCCACCGCGTAGGGCGACTTCGGGTTCGGCGTCATGGTCTCGACCTTGGGCAGCTCTTCGCTGTCGCCGTACACCGACGACGACGACGCGTACACCACGCGCTTCACGTGGTGCTGGTGCGCGGCCACCAGCACGTTGAGGGTTCCCTGCGCGTTGACCTGGTTGTTCGACACTGGGTCGGCGATGGAGCGCGGCACCGACGCCAGCGCCGCCTGGTGCAGCACGAAGTCGGCGCCCTTGACCGCGCGCTCGACCGCGTCCATGTCGCGCACGTCGCCCTCGATGAGGTCGATCTTGTCGCGCACGTCGCGCAGATTC
>CAZLLI010000017.1:0-41778 GCA_964560355.1 uncultured bacterium
AAAGCTCCGATTCCAGCAGCTGCTCGGGCAACGCCGCGCAGTTGACGTGGACGAACGGGCGGTCGCGGCGCTCGCTCAAGAGGTGCACGGCGTAGGCGATCAAGCCCTTGCCGGTGCCGGTCTCGCCCTGTAGCAACACCGTCGCGTCCGAATGCGCCACGCGCTCGGCGAGATTGAGGAGATGGATCATCTCCTTGTTGTCGGTGACGATGCTCTCGAAGCCCTTGCTTGTGGTGGCACGCGCGCGGGTCGTGCGACCCTTGCGCTCCGCGCGCACGAGCTCGTACACGGAGAGCGAAATCAGGCTCGAGTAGGCGGCCACGAAGTGGAGGTCGTCTTGCCCGATCGGCGCGCGCGCCGAGTCGGCGGCCTTCACCACGCACAGCACGCCGAGGTTCTCGCGATCGAATCCCAGATCCTGGATGAGGAGCGGCCCCGGCGCGGCCAAGCGGCTCCGCAGGTCGGCCAGCGACGCGTCCTTCTCGAAGTCGGTCACCACCACCGGCCCGCGCGCGGCGGCGCCGCGCTTGCTGTACCACGACTCGATCGCCTGCGCTTCCTTGGCCGCGAGTCCCTCGCGCGCGATGACGTGCAAGCCGCGTCCGGTGGCGGACGGAATCGCGATGAAACCTGCGCTCGCGCCGAGCTTCTCGATGATGAGGCGCAGCGTCGACTCGAGCCCTTTCGACAACTGGTCGCGCGACCGGCCGCCGCTTTGGATCTCTCCTAGGGCGGAAAATTGATCGAGCACGCGTCGCGTCGCGTTCGACATCTGATTCTCGATGCGGCGTCGCAGCGCCGCGAGCGCCTTGCGGTACTTCGCGCATTCTTCGTCGGCCGCTATGCGATCCGCTTCGTAGACTGCGAGCAACGCGTCGTCGACGTTGCCGAGCCGGCGCTCGACGTTCGACATGAGCGCGTGCGACACGATCAGCGCGCGCGGCTCGTCGATCTTGCCCAGCGCGAGCACGCTGTCGGCGAGTGCCGACTTGGCCTTGAGGAGCGACTCCTGGGAGCGCGCGCGCACGCACAGGCGCGCGAGCAATTGCTCGGAGACCGCCTTCTCGAACGGATTGCCGTGTTCCTCGAACGCGGCGATGCTGGCCGCCATGGCGTCGAGGGCCGCCGGCATCTCGTCGGTGCGCGCGAGCGCTAGCGCCCGCGTGCGGTGGAAGAAGCCGACCTCGTACAATTCGCCGCACGCGATCGCGATGCGCAGCCCCTCTTCGATCGAGGCCAAGGCGTCGCCGACCGAGCCGGTCTTGTACTGGACATCCGCGAAGCGGCGCAGACTCTCGGCGACGATGTCGCCCTGCGGAGCCAGACGGCGCCCCTTCTCCAGCGCGGACGAGAGATTGGTGGATGCGCAGCGCAGGTCGTTGCGCGCCATCATGAGCTCGCCCAGATACTCGTCGGCCAGCGCGGACTCGCGCTCGTAGCCGAGCTCGTCGGCCATCGCCTGGGCGCGCAACAGCGCCTTCTCGCCACGACCGAGCGAACCGCGCGCCACCTGGGTGCGCCCGAGCATCAAGAGCGCGCGGGTGAGGCTGGCCTGGTCGCCGAAACGCTCCGCGCCCGACGCCGCCGCGTCGAAGGAGCTGATCGCGTCCTCGAAGCGGCGGAGCTTCGAATACACCACGCCGAGGTTCAACTGCACGACGATGAGGTGCTGCGAGAGCCCCAGCGTCTTGGCGAGGTCGAACGACTTCGACAGCGACGCCAGCGCGCGCGACCAACGGCACGCGTTCTTGTGCAAGAGTCCGAGGCTGTTATAGACGTACGCGATGCCAACGCGGTCTTCGGCGCGCCGGTACGACGAGAGCGCGTCCATGAAGAACTCTTCCGCCTCGGCGGCGAGGCCGAGTCGCTGGTAGGCGTTCGCGATCAGAAGCTGGATGTAGGCGACTTCGCCGTGCGACTGTGATCTCTTGAGTCGGCGGTAGGCGCCGAATGCGGTCTTGAGGGCGGCGTCGTACTCGCCCTGCCACAGGAGCAGATACCCTTCCCGATACTCGATGCGGCCGAGGTCTTCGCCGGAGAGGGTCGAAAGTCCTCGCGCCCGATCGAGGTGCTGCTTCGCCGCCGCGTAGTCCCCACGCTTGCGGTGGCAATCGCTGACGCGGAGCAGCAACCGGAACTGATCCGCTTCGACCAGTCCCGGCTGCTCTAGCGCTCCGCAGAAGTATTCCAGTGCCGTGGAAAAGTTCTCCGTCGCGAAGTGCATCTCGCCGATTTCTTCACCCGGCGATACGACGGATCCACGCGACGGATCGCGTTTATCCTTTTCCAGCCACTCTCTCTCGTCCCGTGCGTCGGACATAGATTCCTCGAGCTAAGTGGTCTTTTGTCTCGCGACCTCACGCCCCCGCTTCGGAGCGCGGATCGCTATCTCGCCAACAGAATCATGAACTTCCACCACGTCCTCACGAATACCATAGTCCTTTCCGCGCCTGCGGAACCGGTTAGCGGAGGACGAATCTTCATGCCAGAAAGCCCATCCGCATCACCCTCGTCCGCACCGCCACCACCGCCACCACCACCACCGGTACCTCCACCCGTAACACCAGGACCTGCGCTCGGACCCGCCGCGGAGACACTCGCGGAGGAACCGTATTTGCCGTTCAATTGGGTATCGGCTTGCAGGGGGGTGGAAGGCAGCGCTAGCAGCAGCGTGGCGATCGCGATACAGAGGATCGCCGCCCGTTTCATAGCTGAACCATCTCCTTCCTCGACACTGGAGAACCAACAGCGTGGGGCTGTTAACACTCCAATGAATATAGCCGCGGATGTTTCTACGCGTCAATCAGTTTTCCGATTCTTCGCCCTCGTCTTCGCGCGCCCGTTTGTATGGTATCCCGTATTTTTCCAGCTTCTTATAGAGGTTGCTCCGCTGCATCCCGAGCTTGCGGGCGGTCTTGCTGACGTTGTGCCCGTAAAGGCGAAGCTTCCGTTCGAAGAACTCCTTTTCGACCGCGTCCTTGAAGCCCACGTACGACTCCACGTCGAAGTACCGGCCCTCGCCTCCCTCGGGGGGGGCGAACATGGGTAGGTCGGGCCGGTCGATGGTCGACGCCGAGGTCAGGATGACCAACCGCTCGACCAGGTTCTTGAGCTCCCGGACGTTCCCCGGCCACGCGTACTCCTTGAGCACGTCCATCGCCGCGCGCGACATCTTCTTGGGCGCCTGGCCCAGCTCGCGGGCGGTCTGCTGCAAGAAGTGCTCCGTTAACAGTGGAATGTCGGAGGCCCTTTCCCGCAGCGGCGGCACCGTGATCGGCACCACGTTCAATCGGTAATAGAGATCCTCGCGGAATTTCCCCTCTCGGCTCGCCTTCAACAGGTCCTTGTTGGTGGCGGCCACCACGCGCACGTCGACGCGCATCGTTTCAGTGCCGCCGACGCGCTCGAACACCGATTCCTGCAGCACGCGCAGCACCTTCGCTTGCGCCGAGAGGCTCATGTCGCCGACTTCGTCGAGGAATAGCGTACCGCCGTCGGCCATCTCGAAGCGACCGATGCGTCGCGCCACCGCGCCCGTGAAGGCACCGCGTTCGTGGCCGAACAGTTCGCTCTCGATGAGCTCTTCCGGGATCGCGGCGCAGTTCACTTCGACGAAGGGCTCGTCCGCGCGCGGGCTCGACTCGTGCAGCGCGCGCGCGATCATCTCCTTGCCGGTGCCGTTCTCGCCCATGATGAGCACGCGCGCGTTGGCGTTGGCGACCTTCTTCACCGTCTCGAGGATGCGCAGCATCTCCGGGTGCTGGCCGACGATGCGCGTGCGCTGGCGAACCTCCGCCTTGAGCGACACGTTCTCGTTCAGGAGCCGCCGCTGCGCGAGACCGTTGCGGATCACGAGCAGGATGCGGTCGGCGTCGACGGGCTTTTCGATGAAGTCGAACGCACCCAGGCGGGTCGCTTCGACCGCGGTCTGGATGGTCCCGTGGCCCGAAATAATGACGACGGGCAATTGCGGGAATTCTTGGTGGAGCTGGGCTAGGACTTCGAGGCCGTCCATCCCCGGCATCTTGATGTCGAGCAGCACCAGGTCGACGGGGCGGTCGCGCACGAGATCGAGCGCGGAGGGACCGTCGGCCGCCTGGACGACGCGGTAGCTCTCGAACTCGAGCAGGCGTTCCAGCGAGCTACGAACGGCTTGCTCGTCGTCGGCGATCAGGATGGTCTTGGGCATATCGGGATTGGCAATCGAAGCGGCGACAACAACATTCGGTGTTTTGTATCGATATCACATTGCCTATAATTTCACCACACCGAAATCGGGCGAGCGGCCCGGCCGCCGGTCTTATGGATCGCATCCACCTTCGAAATCTATCTCTCGCGCAACTGCGCGACACCATCCTCGCGGAGGGCGAACCCGAATTCCGCTACCGCCAGCTGGCGACGTGGGTCTACGCGCGCCTCCAGTCCGACTTCGCCGGCATGTCGGATCTTCCCCACGCGCTCCGCGACCGGCTCGCGGAACGCTTCCAGGTCGGAGCGTCGACGCCGGTGTCGATCCAGCAGTCTGCTATCGACGGGACCCGCAAGTTCCTCTTCGAGCTCGCCGACGGCGCCCGCGTCGAATCGGTGCTCATGATCTACGACCGGCGCAACACGGTGTGTCTGTCGTCGCAGGTCGGCTGCCCGCTCGACTGCGTCTTCTGCGAAACCGCGAAGGGCCGCTTCCAGCGCAACCTCACCGCGGGCGAGATTCTCGACCAGCTGTGTCTGCTCAAGAGCGAGGCGGGCCCCGCGTCGCAAAAGATCAACGTCGTGTTCATGGGAATGGGCGAGCCGCTCTTGAACCTCCCCAGCGTGGTCGACGCCATTCGTGTGATGAACGACCCGCTCGGGTTGGATTTGAGCGCGAAGCGCATCACGGTTTCCACGTCGAGCTTTCCCGAGCGCATCGTCGAACTCGCCGACGCCGGCGTCGAGTGCTCGCTCGCGTTGTCGCTGAACGCGCCCAACGACGAGAAGCGCCGCGAGCTGATGCCGAAAGCGTCGCACTTCTCCATCCGCGAGCTCTTGGACGCCGCGCGCTACTTCGCGCGCGACCGCCGCCGCCGCGTCACGCTCGAGTATGTGCTCATCAAGGGGCGCAACATGGGCGACGTCGACGCCGACCAGTTGGGCGCGCTCGCGCGGGAACAGCCGTTCAAGATCAACTTGATTCCCTACAACCCCGGCCGCCACGACCCCTTCGAACGCCCCACCGAAGCCGACATCGACCGTTTCGTGCAGCGCCTGCTGCCGGTGGCACCCGCGGTTACAGTGCGTCGCAGCCGCGGCGTCGACATCGACGCGGCGTGCGGCCAGTTGTGGAACCAGTACCTCGCGGAAAAGAAGAAGCCTGCGAAAGGGGCCGCGTAGTCGATCGGGGAGGAGATCGCGACTAACCCCATTTCGCAGGCTTGAATCGAAACTGCCCGCCGCTCACTTGAGCAGCACGAGCTTCACCGTTTCCTTCGCACCGCCCGCGATCACCGCGGCGTAATACGTGGCACTCGCGACGCGCTGGCCGTGGTTATCGCGGCCGTCCCAACGCACCGCAAAATCGCCCCGCGCGCGTCCGTCGTACAAGTCGCGCACCAGCGCGCCCGTGACCGAATACACCCGCACCGAGACGCGCTCGTCGCCGTCCAACTCGCCCGGGAGCGACACGCGCACCTCGGTGTCGGGGTTGAACGGGTTCGGGAAGCTGGTCGCCACGATGCGCGGCGCGCGCGCGACGACAGGCTCGGCGGCGACGCGGATGAAGAAGCTCTCGAGCCCACTCACCGATTCCGGTCGCGCGATCTCGGTATTCTCGACGAACCCGCCGAAGTAGGCGGCGGGCCCCCCGAACAGCACGCGGAAGTCTTCGGCGAAGATCTCTTTCGGACGGTAGGCGTGGCTCGCGCGTTCGTTGAAGCGCACGGTGTCGGTGATGCCGCGCAGGCGACGGTAGTCGTCCCACGCCGGCGAATCATCGGGCATGAAGCGGTTGTGGAACGCGTGCCCCAGTTCGTGCGCGACGATGTACGCGGCGACCGACGGGTCGATCGCGAGCACGTGCGGGCTCAAGAACAACTCGGCGCCGCTGGTCGAGCTCACCAACAGCGAACGGCGCGGGTACGGCAGCAGGTACACGCGCACCGACATGTGGCTGGAGCGAAGGTCGAGCGCGCGCAGCGTCGCGAGCACGTCGTCGACCGAAAACGGATGGAAGGCGCCGTCGCCCTTGTTGACGATGGACGGGTCGCCGATGTCGACGATGACCGGGAGCACTCGCTCGTCGTCGAGGTGGATGGCGGCGTCGGGGCCGGTACCTACCACGCGGTCGCGAAGGTAGTCGGCGTCGTAGACGGTGGCGGAGAGTCCGTTAGCGAGGGCGATCTGTTCGACGCCGGCGCGAGCGGGCGCAACGAGGGTGCAGGCGGCCGCGAAAACCGCGGCCAGAAGGGCCTTACTAGCTTCGACTTTCGGTATAGCGATCTCCATACGCTATGTCACCCGATCCCCTCCAAGTATTTGAAGTGCAACGCGTATTCCCCGCGGCGCGGAGGACCGATCGCGCTCGCGGAACGGCTCCGCCGACGAGCGGGGTGAGATCGCTAACTATTTGCGAGTGAAAATGTTGGACGGGCCAAGCGATCCTCGGGGTCGAACCACTTTGGACTGGCGTCTGCGTCGATGGGGCCGACCGGCGACGGATCTTCGGGGGGTTTCGACGCCGTCGCCTGGATGGGTCGGGCGATCCCACCCAGGGGCACGAGGCGGCCCGCTCGGGGTCGATCTAGAAGTTGGTTCCGGTGGAGAAGTAGGGGCGGATGGTGCCTTCGGCGGTGAATCCGACGTCGACCCGAATCACGTCCTGAATGGGCGAGAACATGCGCGCGCCGACGCCGAAGCCGCTGTGGAAGTTGTCGAGTTTGAACTCCGACTCCGTCGTCCACCCGATGCCGGTGTCGACGAACGCGACCAACCCGAATTGAAAGTCGGTGGTGCCGAGAATCGGGAGCTTGTAGAGACGCTTCGCCCACGGGTTGACGCGCAACTCCAGCGACTGCACCCAGCGTTGCGCCGAGCGAAAGTCGCTGCGCTCGTAGCCGCGAATCGTTCCGGGACCGCCGATGCCGAAGCGGATGTAATCCGGATACTCGCCCATCTGGATCGACGCCAGCGACCGCACGCCGACCACGGTGCTGCGGTCCAGCGCGTAGAAATAGCGAATGTCGTTGTCGAGCCGGTAGTAGCTGCTGCCCTCGCCGTTGAGCACGCGGTTGGTGGTCATGTTGACGTAGAAGTATCCGCCGTGGCGCGGCTTCACGGTGCCGTCGCGGCCGTCGTAGCGAAATCCGAACGACGGGCTCAATAGTTTCTCGCGCTCCGCGTTGCTGTCGTTCGTGCCGACGTGGTTGTCGGCGATGGCGACGCCGGCGATGATCTGCGAAAACGAAATACGGCTCTCGGTGAGCGGGACCGACACGTTGGCGGCGCCGCGGAGTTGTTCGATCACGGTGGGTTCGGAGGTCGGCTCGCGGCGGTTGAAGTAGGACGCACGCGCGCCGACGCCGACGTGCTTCCACCCGATCCACGACGTCGACCACGCCGCCGCGGCGGCGTCGTTGTCGCGGTTGTCGCGGCGCACGTCGAGCGTGAAGTTCTCGAGTCGCCGTCGAAAATTGCGGTCGTCCCACTTCAGCCCGTACGAGATGCGCTCGGTATTGACGTCGTAGTCGAGTACGGGATAGATGAGCTTCAACAGGAGCGTCGGGCGCTCCGTGACCACGACGCTCAACGCACAACGGTCCTCGCCGATGGGCTCGACGTGGATGGCAACGCTGGCGAAGGGCGACAAGTCGCCGAGGTAGCGCTGGTCGCGGTCGACGGCGACGGCGTCGAGCGGAAAGCCGGGGCGCGACTCCATTTCGCGCAGGACGGCGATTGTTTTCACGCGGGTGTTGCCGTGGACGTAGACGGTGTCGATGATGCGCCCCTGCGCCCATCGATAGGCATCGGCGTCGAAGCGCGCTTGGGTGGCCGCGCGCGACGCAACGTGACTGGAGCCGACGGCCGCCAGGAGCGCGAGGACCGCGACCGTTCCCCTCGGGAAAAACCACCGCATACGTATCTCAAGGATACGCCGCGGTGCGACGCGACCAAAGAGAAACCTGGGAACTTGGAGGAAGCGCTAGACGCCGGGGTTTGGCGCGAGCTCGGGCACGCCGCGCGCGAGCGGCGGCTGCGTGCTGACGGGCGGGCGCGTCCCGAAGCGGCTCAACACGATGGCGCCCAGTCCGACCAAGAATCCGAAGGACCACAGCAAGAACGAAACCGCATGGAAAAAGATGGTGATGCCGGCGGGGCCGCCCACGGCGTCGATCATGAACGCGATGACCGACGGGATCACCAGCACCGCGAGCCCGATGGCGAGACGAACGAAGTCGCCAGTGTCGCCGCCCGTGCGGACCGCGATGGAGCGGCCGAGCGCGTACACGAACACGGTGCCCGCGATCGTCACCACTCCGAACCAGCTCATGCCCAAGATCACCGCGAGCGGAATACCGACGATCGTGATGATGAGCGGAATCATGACGACGAGCAGCGCGAACGAAATCAGAATCCACGCCAGCACGCCGGCGCCGAAGCACTTGAGCAGGTGGGCCGAGACGTGCTCGCTTGCGCGCACCACGCGCCCGCGCAGGAACAGAAGCGTGATGAAGCACAGCACCAGGCCGACGAAGAGCAGAACGGCGACGAACAGCACGCGCAACCCGCGCGCACTGATGTCCAGCTTGTCGCCGATGCGCCCGGCGACGCCACCGATCAGGATGCGCTCGCCGCGAATGACGACGTCTTCGTCTTCTTGAATGGTGCCGCCGATGGCGACGATGTCGCCCTTGATCTCCGAACCGCGACGCGCGCGAATCTCGCCACCCAGCACCACCACCGAGCCCGCGACGGTGCCCTCGATGATCGCGTTGCCGCCGAACACCACCACGTCGCCCGCTACCACGTCTCCGGCCGGCACGTAGACGCTCTCGCCCACCTTGACGATGTCGTCGCCGTACTCTTCGCCGTCGTACTTGAAGTCGAAATTGAAGTCGACGTCGCCGGTGGTATCGCCGACCGAGATGCCCTCGTCGTCGATGCGAACGCCGCTGCCGCCGATCACGATGCGCTTGCGCGTGGGCGCGGGCGGCGCGGGGACATCGGGCGGCGTCGGCGTCGTCACCGACGCGGAGTCGGAGTGCGAGCCGGCTCGCGCCGACGGCGCCGGCCAGCCGGACAGCACGACGACGGCGACCAACGCCGTCAGCCAGATGCGGTTGCGCTTATAGACTGAAGAGTGCATGACCCGACGATTTCTTACGGCGCACGATGCGTGCCGCGGCAAAGGCTACGACGCCGACCAGCGCCGCGACAAGCAACATCGCGACGACCGGCGAGACCACTTCGGCGGCCGCGTGGGTGACGGTACGCGCCGCTCTCGTGTACGGCTCCACGTTGGTGCGGGTCGAGACCCCGCCCAACACCGACTGAATCCACAGCACGCCGCGCGCGAGCGTTTCCGCGACGCCGGCGATCGAACCGCGTGTGCCCGCGAGAATGAACCCGACCGGGAGGTACATGACCGCGATCGCGGCCAGCGCCGCCACCGGGTACCGAACCTTCGCGGGCAGGTCGAGGAACGCGTCGAGCACGCGACGGAACATCGGGAAGCGCGGCTCGTGGATGAGTCCCTCGGCGTGCAAGTGCGCCATCACGCCGACCTGGATGCGGCTGGGCGCCTCGAAGCGCTCCATGTTACGCAGCGCGCGGAACACCTGCCGGTACGCGAGCACTTCGGTCTCGCACGCGCCACATTCGGTCACGTGGTAGACGAACTCGTTGCGCTCGAGGGTCGGCAACCGGCCTTCCAGGTACGGTTGAATCAGATTCTTCGCAGTTTCGCAGTTCATCGCTCTCTCTATTACAAATGATCCTATCGATTGTCGGCGGCTTCGGCGCGCTCCGTCACGGTCACGTCGCCGCTCGCGGTCTCGATGTCCAGGCGCGCGGCGCCCGAGCCGACCGTGCCCTGCAGGCGGCGGCGATCCGCGCGCGTCACCCTGATGGGCAGGTCGCCCTCGATCGAACCACTGCTCGTGCGCACGTCGAGCTGGAACCCGAAATTCTTCACCGGCACATAGTAGACGGTGATGTCGCCGCTCGACGTGCTCAAGCTGAACGACCGGTCGACCACCGGGGTGATCAACACTTCGATGTCGCCGCTCGACGACGACGCGTCGACGCTGCCTTCGACCTCGCGCATGACGGCGTCGCCGCTGGCGGCGCGGAACGACACGCTGCCAGAGCAGCCTTCGAGCACGAAGTCGCCGCTCGCGAGTTGGACGTCGGTATCCTTGGCCACGCGCGATGCACGGAAGTCGCCGCTGGTGCCTTCGATCTTGAGCTTGCCCTTCACGTTGTCGACCACGACGCTGCCGCTGGTTGCGGACACGGAGAGGTCACCGTTCACGTCGATCACTTCGAGGTCGCCGCTCGTCAGGCGCGCGGACGAATTGCCGCCCACCGCGCGAATGCTCACGTCGCCGCTCGTGGCGGTGACGTCGGCGCCGCCTTGCAGATTCGACACCCGCACTTCACCGCTCGCGGTTTCGGCCGCGGCGCGGAAAGTCTGCGGTACTTCAATGGTGTAGTCGACCCACGCCGAGCGACGTCCGCCCTTGACCACCGACCAGAAGCTCCAGTCGTTGTCCCACTTGCCTTCGTCGCGCGTTTCCACGACGACTTCGTCGCCGCGCTCGCTCACCTGCACCGATATCTTGTCGAGCAGTTCGGCCGCGGCGTCCTTGTCGTTTCCCATCGCCGTCTTTAGCGCGACGATCGACACCGAGGTGGCGCCCTCGCGGCCAACGATCACGGTGCGGCCGCGCGCGTTCTTCACCACGAGCGCCTTCTTGCCCGCGGCCGGGACCGAGTTCTTTTCTTCCTTCTCGAGCTTGGTGCCGGGCCCCGCGACGGCGGCGCCCGCCAGCGACAGCCACACCATGGTAACCGCGATGGTTCGTTTGAGGGCGGCCCGATTGGCGGCTTGGGCGATGTGCGTGATCATGATTTCCTCCTCGACTATTCCGTCGCGTGCCGGATCCAGGTTTCGTAGACGGCAGCGCCTATTCGCTCTACGGAGGAGGCGGGCAAAAGTTCGCAAAGTCCTAAAGTTTTCCCGGCCCAGCCCGAGCGTCGTCCGCACCGGACCGTCTCCGTAAGACGTTGTACGATCTCGAGGTATCCGAACAGCTGGGTCATGCCAGGAACTCCGCGTCGTCCAAGAGACCCTTCAGCATCTCGCGCGCCCGGTGGATTCGGGCTTTCACGGTGCCCAGTGGAATGGAAAGCGTTTCCGCGATCTCCTCGTAGGAAAGATCCTCCTGGTGGCGAAGAACCAGCATGATCCGATAGTGCTCGGGCAGAGCCGCAATCGCCTCCTCCAGCCGCCGGACCTTCTCCCCCCGCACGAACACTTCCTCCGGATTGGGGTCGGAGGCCTGGTACTGGCGCTGGATCTCCCCCTTCTCGCCGTCGATGGGGTCGTCCATGCCGAAGGTGGTGATGCGCCGCTTGCGCAGGTGGTCGATGCACAAGTTCGACGTTATCTTGAACAGCCAGCTCGAGAAGGCGTACTGCGGGTTATAGCGGTCCAGCGATTGGAAGACCTTGATGAACGATTCCTGCGCGAGATCCGTCGCTTCGTCGCGGTTGCGAACCATGCGCAGACAGATGCTGAACACCGGCCGCTCGTACTTCTGGAGGAGGGTCCGATAGGCCCGTTCGTCACCCGAGCGGGCTCGCGCCACGAGCTGGATGTCCTCTTCTCTCACAACACTCGATTTTTCGACGAGACGATGACGATCGGTTATGGATTGCGCCGCTCGCCGCACCCACACGCGTGGCGTCGCGGCTTCGGCCGTTTCACGAGGCGTGATTCGGGCGGCAATGCGTCGCGGCAAGACGCCCGCACCGGATCACTGAACATGCGGAACCGTTCGGGTGGCGCTGGAGAACACCGCTCCAAGCCCTGAAAGTGATTTATGTTGACACATTTCGGAGGTGGTTTCTAGAGTTTGTTTCCCGCCTTTCCCGGCGGTACCACCCCATGACGATCATCGAATACGTCCACGCCCGCGAGATCATGGATTCGCGGGGCAATCCCACGCTCGAGGTCGACGTCGGCCTCGACGGCGGCGCCATGGGCCGCGCGGCGGTCCCGTCCGGGGCTTCGACGGGCAAGCACGAGGCCCTCGAGCTGCGCGACGGCGAGCACACCCGCTATCTCGGCAAGGGTGTCCACAAAGCCGTCTCCAACGTCAACGATATCATCGGGCCCGAGATCATCGACGTCGACGCCATCGACCAGGGCTTCATCGACCAAACCATGCTCGAGCTCGACGCGACGCCCAACAAGTCGCGCTTGGGCGCCAACGCGATCCTGGGCGTGTCGCTCGCGGTCGCGCGCGCGGCGGCGGAGTCGCTCAATCTTCCGCTCTACCAACACATCGGGGGCGTATTCGCGCGCACGCTGCCGGTGCCGCTCATGAACGTGTTGAACGGCGGTGCGCACGCGGACAACAACGTCGACATCCAGGAATTCATGCTGGTGCCGGTCGGCGCGCCCAATTTCTCGGAAGCACTGCGCATGGGTGCGGAGACGTTCCACGCCCTCAAGAAAGTACTGAAAGACAAGAAGTACGCGACCAGCGTCGGCGACGAGGGCGGCTTCGCGCCCAATTTGCGCTCCAACGAAGAAGCGATCGAGGTGCTGCTCGAAGGCATCACGCGCGCGAACTACAAACCCGGCAAGGACGTCTGCATCGCGATCGACGCCGCGTCGACCGAGTTCTACGAGAACGGCACCTACCTGCTCAAGGGCGAGAATCGCAAGCTTTCGGCGGACGGCATGGTGCAGTTCTGGGCCGACTGGGTGAAAAAGTATCCCATCGTCTCCATCGAAGACGGCATGTCGGAAGACGATTGGGACGGCTGGGCGCAGCTGACCAAGTCGGTCGGCGCGCGCGTGCAGTTGGTGGGCGACGACCTCTTCGTCACCAATGAAGAACGACTGCGCCGCGGCGTCGACGCCGGCGTCGCCAATTCGATCCTCATCAAGCTGAACCAGATCGGCACGCTGACCGAAACGCTGCACGCGATCGAGATCGCGAAGTCGGCCGGCTACACCTGCGTCATCTCGCACCGCAGCGGCGAGACCGAAGACACCACCATCTCGCACCTCGCGGTGGCGACCAACGCGGGCCAGATCAAGACCGGGAGCTTGTGCCGCAGCGAGCGCATCGCGAAGTACAACGAGCTGCTGCGCATCGACGAAGAGCTGGGTTCGGTGGCGATGTTCCCCGGTGCGACCGCGTTCGCGGCGCTCGGGTAGCGCTCGCCGCGGAGGACGAGACCATGCAGTACTGGAAGACGGAAGACGATTCGACGAGCTCCGGTGCGTTTCCCGACTACCGTCCGCGCCAACGCGCTCCGCAAGCGACGCCTTCGGTGGTGGCGAGCGGTGGCAGCGTGGGGCCGTTCTTGCGCAAGTTCTACCGCCACCAGGTCGTGGTCAGCGCGCCGGTCCAGCGCTTCTTCCTCTTCTTGCTGCTTGCGGGCGTGATCTACGCCTTCGTGCTCGGCGACGGCGGCGTGATCCGCATCGCCATGCTGCGCCACGAGCGCGCGAGCCTCGACCGCGATATCGCGGAGCTCAAGCGCAACGCGTCGCTGCTCGAGAACGAGATCGCGCTCCTCGACAGCGACCCCTTCTTCATCGAAAAGACCGGGCGCGAGCGCTACGGCTACATCCGTCCGGGCGAGAAGGTGTACAAGATCGTCCCCACCGGCCAAGACTCGCGCTAGGGCGTCGCCACGCGCGAAACTCAGCGGGCTTGACATTCCTCGAATAAGCGTTAAGATAGCGCTCCTACATTGACGCGGGGTGGAGCAGTCTGGTAGCTCGTTGGGCTCATAACCCAAAGGTCGCAGGTTCGAATCCTGCCCCCGCTACCAAAACGAGAATCCCGGCACCGAGGCGACTCGATGCCGGGATTTTTCGTTTTCAGCCCGATGGGGACGAATTAGGCGCTCGCCGACTCGTGCGACGCCAGCGCTTCTTCCAGCGTCTCGAAGGTGTCGAACAGAATCACGAGGCGCGTCGTGAGCATCAGGTTCTTGATGCGCTGGCCGACGCACGCGAGCCTGAACGGGACGCCGCGGCTGCCGCACGTCAGACGAATGCGCTGCAGTGCCGCGAGTCCCATGCTGTTGACCCACTCGATGCGTGCAAGATCGACGATCACTTTGGTGGCGCCGTCGATGGTGGCTTCGTCGACCGCGTGGGTGAGCTCGCGGGTCTCGTCGCCTCCGGTCAGGTTACGCTTCGGGGTCAGGACGCACACCCCCGCCAACATCGTGCGCTCGAGGGTCATCGAAATCTCCTCCGATCAACGCGCCCGACCGCCCCGGAATCGTTGGGCGGGGCGGGGGCGTTTGGTTTCTGATGTAGCTAATACCGGCCGGCGGACACAAAAGTTGCCGGGAAATTTGCCGTCGCCCGGAAATCCTATGGCGACGGGGACCGCCTGCTCGTAGCCTTGGACGAGATCGTCGGCCGCTTGGTTGCATGGAAGGAGTTCCGCGATGAACGCTCGTCCCCCGCAATCCAACCTCGCCGCCGGTGTGTGGCGACTCTCCGACCCCAAGATCTCGCTCGCTTCCATCGCCTCCATGATCCTGGGCGCCGGCGCCGCCGCGCGCGCGACCGACGTGTCGGCACCGTGGCTCGCGCTCACCGTCTTCGGCATCCTCGCCATCGAAGTGGCGAAGAACGCGTCGGGCGAAGTGGTCGACTGGGATTCGGGCACCGACGCCGCCATTCTTCCCGACGAACGCACGCCGTTCTCGGGTGGCAAGCGCGTCATCGTCGACGGAATGCTCTCCCCGGCGCAGACGGCGCGCGTCGCGCTCATCGCGTACGCGGCCGGCATCTCGACCGGCGTCCTCGTCGCGACGCTGCGCGAGCCGCGCGTGTGGTGGTTCGGCTTCGCGGGCGTGGCGTGCGCGTATTTCTACCACGCGGCGCCGCTCAAGTTGTCGTACCGCGGCTGGGGCGAGGCGGCGGTCGCGTTCAGCTACGGGCCCTTGATCGCGTGCGGGACGTACCTCGTGCAGACCCACCGCGTCGACGGTCCCGTGGTGCCGCTCGCAATTCTACTCGGCGTATTGGTAGCCGCATTCTTGTGGGTGAACGAATTCCCCGACGCGCGCGCGGACGCGGCGGCGGGCAAGCGAACGCTGGTGGTGCGGTTGGGCAAGGAGCGCGCGGCGCGCGTGTTCGCGCTGTTGTCGGTGGGTCCGTTCGTGGCGCTCGCGCTGCTCGCGTCGACGATGCTGCCACGCGGTGCGTGGCTCGCCCTCGCCGGCGTGGTCCCCGCGCTGCGTGCGGCGCGCATCGTGCTCACGACGCCGCACGACCACGGTCGCGTCGCCCTCGCGCAGGCGTCGACGCTCATCGCCTTCTTGCTGTTCGCGCTCGGCGGCGCGATCGGACTCGCGTGGTGGCGCTAGCCGCTCACGCGTAGTCGCGGTACTCGGGCTCGAACACCTGCTCGCGAATCAATGCGTCGACGTCGCGCGGGTGAGTGGACCCCGTGAGCCCGCGCTCGACGGCGACGCCGGCCACCGCCGCCGCGATCTTGCGCGAGACCTCGCGGATCGACGTGAGCGGCGGGAACAAGAGCCCGCTCTCCAAGTCGCTTTCCGACACCAGCCCCGCCAGCGTGCGCGCCGCGTGCGCGAACATCTCGTCGGTCACGCGCGTCACGCGCGCCGCCACCACGCCGAGCGCGACGCCCGGGAACACGTACGCGTTGTTGGCCTGGCTCGGCACCAAGCGCTTGCCCTGGAACGACACCGGCGCGAACGGACTCCCGCTCGCGAACAACGCGCGCCCGCCCGTGTGCTGATACGCGGCTTCGGCGGTGCACTCGGAGTTCGCGGTTGGGTTCGACAGCGCGAACACGATCGGGCGCTGGTTGATCGACGCCATCGCTTCCAAGATCTCGCGCGTGAACGTCGCCGGCTGGCCGCTCACGCCGATGAGCGCGGTCGGCTCGAGCACGCGAATCGCATCGAGCAGCGTGGCCGCCCCGGGCGCGTCGTGCGCGTAGGCGCGTTTGTGCTCGGCGAGGTCAGAGCGGCTTCGCACCACGAGCCCCTTCGAGTCGACCAACCAGCACGCGCGGCGCGCGTCGTCGCGCGCCATCCCGGCGTCGACCAGCGCGGAGACGATGAGGTCGGCGATGCCGACGCCGGCTTCCCCCGCGCCCAGGAACAAGAATCTCTGTCGCCGCAAATCGCCGCCGGTGACGCGAAGCGCGGAGAACAATCCCGCCAGCGTCACCGCCGCGGTGCCTTGGATGTCGTCGTTGAACGCGCACACGCGGTCGCGGTACTTCGCCAGCAATCGAAACGCGTTCTGATTGCCGAAGTCCTCGAATTGAATCAGCACGCCCGGCCACAATTGGTTGGCCGCGTCGACGAATTCTTCCACCAACGCGTCGTAGGGGGCGCCGCGCAGGCGCTTGCGGTGCAGACCGGGATACAAGGGTGCGTCGAGCAGCGACGCGTTCTCGGTCCCGACGTCGAGCGTCACCGGCAGCGTCACCGCCGGGTGGACACCCGCGCACGCGGTGTAAAGCGCGAGCTTGCCGACCGGAATGCCCATGCCGTTCGCGCCCAGGTCGCCCAAGCCGAGGATGCGCTCGCCGTCGGTGACGACGATGGCGCGCACGTCGGCGTGGGGCCAGTTGCTCAAGACGCTCTTCACGCGACCGCGATCCTCGGCGGTCACGAACATGCCGCGCGCGCGACGGAAGATCTGCCCGTACACCTGGCACGCGCGCCCGACGGTCGGCGTGTAGATGATGGGCATGATCTCTTCGATGTGGTCGACCACCACGCGGTAGAACAGCGTCTCGTTGCGATCGTGCAGCGACGTGAGGTAGATGTAGCGTTCGAGGTCGTCGGGCTTGGCGCGGTAGTTCGCCATCACGCGCTCGATTTGTTCGGCCATGGTGGCCGGG
This sequence comes from uncultured bacterium, assembly GCA_964560355.1. Classification (GTDB taxonomy): domain Bacteria; phylum Krumholzibacteriota; class Krumholzibacteriia; order WVZY01; family JAKEHA01; genus JAKEHA01. Next base: position 17,124 of record CAZLLI010000017.1, read on the forward strand.
CGCGGCGGCAATAGACCGCGCAGCCCCAGCGCGTCGCGCTCGGCGTGGGTGAACGCGGTGCCCTTGTTGAGGAGCGGGTCGTGCAAGAGGTCGACGCCGCGCGGAAAACCGCTCGCGCGAGTGCTCGCGCCGGTGGGACGCCTGCTCATGAAGATGACTCCGATCTCGCGGCCGGTCTTGGCAACCGCGTCGATCGTCGTCAATTCGCGCGCGCGTGTCAAGCGTCTCGCGCGAGCGCGGCGCGCGCCGAAGCGCGCGCACACGCTCGCTCGCGATCACTTCACCAACACCATCTTGCCCGACAGGGTGCGCTTGCCGGCCGCGAGGGTGTAGAAGTAGGTGCCCGACGCCACCGGCGCCCCCGCGTCGTCGACGCCGTTCCAGTCGACCAAGTGGCGCCCCGCGTCGAGGCGCGCGTCGAGCACGGTAGCGACGTGCGCGCCGCGCACGTCGTACACGCGCACGACCGCACGGTCTTCGCTCGGTAGCGTGAAACCGATGCGCGTGGTGGGGTTGAAGGGGTTGGGCACGTTGGGCTCGAGCTCGAGGGCGAGCGGCTCCATCGACGCCACCGCCGGGATCGACCGCACTTCCCCACCGTTCTCCTTCACCGCCGCCAACACGTACGTGTAGGCCACGCCCGGACGCGCCATCGCGTCGACGAACGATGTGGCGTCGGCCGGCACGAGGTCGTCGTTCAGCACGCGCTGCACGTCGTCCGCCGCGCCGCGATAGACGCGAAACCCGCGCACCAGCTCGTCGGCTTCGACGCGCCATTCGAGCCGGATGCCGTCGCGGTGCGCGCGCGCGTCGAAACGCGAGATCAGCACGGACACCACGATGATGTCGACCGTTTGTTCGGCCGAATAGCCGCTCAGCATGCCGGCGATGTTCTTCGCGCGCACGGCGAAGTATTGCCGCCCGAGCGGGAGAAAGCACACCTCCGCCGACCCCGTCGCGCCCACCTCCATGGTGTATTCGTAGCTCGACGCGTCGCCCCCCGCGACCGACTGGCGGCCGTATCCGATCACGTAGCCGATGACGGTCGGGTCACCGCTCGGGATCCAGGACGCGACCGCGCAGCCGGGCTGGCTCGCGGAGACGGAAGCGAACAGGGGCGGCGCCGGCGGCGCCAAATCGCCGACAGGTGCGATGGCAACGAGGGTGCCCGTGGAGACGTCCATCGCGAACGCCAGCGATCCGAGAGCCGTCGACGCCCCCGTGGAAACCGGAACTCCGTTTCGAATGAGGTCGTATGATGTCGCGGGCTTCACGCCGCACATGAGTACGTTCGTGGTGACCGCGCGCGCGGGCTGCGGGCAGCCGAGCGCGGCCGCCGTCGCGAGCGCGAGTCCCGCGTACTCGCGTCGCGCACGAATGGATCCGGATGCAATTCCGATGCGCTGCATGAAAAAGCTCCTTCGGTGTCGAAGCCCGCACGACGGGCGCGGCGCGTCGACGCTGTGAGGTTGCCGTTCGGATCGAAACCAGGGATTGAGGCGTCCCCATGCAGCAAATTCCGTGCAGCGAAAATGGAAAGGGGCGTCGACGCGTCGCAGCGCGGAACAGCACGGCGTATGCGCGCGCGACGTCCTTCATGCGACGTCGTCCGCGCGCGCGTCACCATGAGGCGTCGTCGGTCACTTGGTTGCAGCGAAGCGCGTCGTCCGTTATCATGCGGCGCCATATGCGCTCATCGATCCGCATCCGCACCCATGCGCCGCGTCGCGACGAGAAGCGCCGTCGTGCGGCGCGCGTCGCCGCGATTGCACTCGCGCTGGCCGCGTTTCATCTCGCACGCGCGCACGACGGCTTCGTTGCGAAAGCGCACGCGCAAGGACTCGCGCCGGCGGTGCCGTCGACCCCCGACCCCACCGACTTGGTGCGCGCGGAGCTCGTGTCCGACGCGGCGGCGGTGGCTCCCGGGCGCCCGTTTCACCTCGCGGTGCGGCTTGCGATCAAGGAGGGGTGGCACGTCAATTGGCTCAACCCGGGCGACGCGGGGCTCGCCCCCGGCGTCTCGTGGCGCGTGCCGAAGGGATTCAAGACCACGGTGATGTGCTGGCCGTACCCGGAGCGCTTCCCCACCGGGCCGTTGGTCATTTTTGGATACGCGAAGGAACTCTTGCTCGTCACCGAGGTAACACCGCCGTCCGATCTCGCGGCGGGAACGCCGGTCGAGTTCGGCGCCGAGGTGACGTGGCTCGCGTGCGAGGAAGCGTGCATCCCCGGCTCGGCGTCGCTCACGACGAAGCTCGCGGTGGAGACGGGCGCGCGCACCGACGCAACCTGGTCGCCCGTGATCGACGCGTGGGTGCGTCGCTGCCCCGCGCTGGCGGGGCCGTGGAGCGTCGACGCCAGCCTGGCCGACCAGGCGACGTTGTTGCTGGATTTGCAGACCGCGGAAGACACCAACGCGACGCTTGCCGGCGCGTCCTTCTTCCCGTACGACCAAGGCGTGATCGAGAACGCGTCGCCGCAATTGCTCTCGGTAATCGAGGGACCGCGCGGGCGCTCCGCGTACCAACTACGCGTCGAGCTCGCGCGCGTGGCACCGACCATTCCCGAGCGCGTGCGCGGCGTCCTCGTGATGGACAGCGGCGGACCCAAGCCGATCGAGGTCGACGTGCCGCTGCGCAGGCGTTAGAGTAGTAGCCCCCAATCGAATCAAGGACGACAACTGCCGAAGGAGGCATCTCGAATGAAACTGGGACGTAGTCTGGCGTGGCTTGCCCTCGCCCTCGCCATCGCGCCGGCCGCGCCGCGCGCCGAAGACACCAAGCAGGCAACCGCGGCGGCCGACGCGCACGCCGTCGTCGACCAGAAGGCGCCCGCCTTCACCCTCACCGGACTCGACGGCAAGGCGTATTCCCTCGCCGACTTCAAGGGTAAGTACGTCGTGCTGGAGTGGAACAACTTCGACTGCCCGTTCGTGAAGAAGTTCTACGGCGCGGGCAAGATGCAGGACCTGCAGAAGGAGTACACGGCGAAGGGCGTGGTGTGGCTCACCATCTGCTCGTCGGCGGAAGGCAAGCAGGGCTACTACGAACCCGACGCGATGAAGGCGATGGTCGCGGAGCGCAAGCTCTCGTCGACCGCGTATCTGCGCGACCCCGACGGCAAGGTCGGCAAGCTTTACGGCGCCAAGACGACGCCGCACATGTTCGTGATCAGCCCCGACGGCGTGCTGATCTACGCCGGCGCGATCGACGACAAGCCCGGAACCGACCCGGCCGACATCGCGAACGCGAGCAACTACGTGACGGCGTCGTTGAACCTGGCCATGGCGGGCAAGCCCCTCGACGTCAAGTCGACGACGTCGTACGGCTGCAGCGTCAAATACGCGAACTAGTTTCCGTCATTGAGGATGGACCGGCGAGGCGGGACCGCCCCCTCGCCGGCCCGATCCTTCCACCCTCGTCGTTGACATAAGTTTCTCAATCCTCTACCGTTAGTCGCGCATCACGTGCTCCACGCCATGCGCAAACTTCCCCTCTTGACCCTCGCGCTGGGGCTTGCCGTCCCGGCGCTCCTGATCGACGGTCACGCCGAGCAGAACCACCTCGATCTGCGCGTGCGCACTTTCACGACCGACGTCGTCGTCGCGCAATCTCCCGCCGGCACCAGCGTGGCGCCGTCACCGTCGTCGTCGCTGGTCGCGCTCGCCGACCCGGGCCGACCCGCGCTCGCGTTTCGCGTACTGCGCGTGGTGGTCCCGCGCGGCCAGCGCGTCACCGGCGTCAGCGCCGTCACGCGCGCGAGTGAAACCATCGCGCGCGGCGCGACTCCCGTGCTGGCGAGCGCGCCCGCACCCGAATCGAACGACGCGCGCGCCGCGACCGCACCGCCCGATGAGCCCGTCGCGCCGTTTGCCGGCGGCGACACCTACCCGTCCGCACTCGTGCGTTATCTCGGCACCGGGACGTGGCACGGGTGTGCGATCGCGAGCATCGCGGTATTCCCGCTGCAGTCTTCCGGCGACCGCGTGGTGCTCCACACCGACGTCGATGTGCGCGTCGACATGGTGGCGTCGCACGCCGGCGACGACGGCGTGCGCGCGCTGCGCGCGAGCCCGCAAGCGGCCGCCGACATCGAGAGCGCGCTGCGCGCGAGCGTCGTGAACCCGGAGGCGATCGCGAGCTATACGTCGCCGCGCGCGACACCGCAGCGCGGCGACTTCGCGCCCACCAGCGCGCCGTCGGAGACCGGGAGCCCGGTCGACTACCTCATCATCACGACGGCGGCGCTCGCGCCGTCGTTCGACGTCCTCGCCGAGTGGAAGACGGCGAAGGGCGTCGCCACGCAAGTGCGCACGGTCGAGTGGATCCTCGCCCACACGCGCCACGGCTCCGACACCGCGGAGACGATTCGCTTCTTCCTGCAGGACGCGTACACCAACTGGGGCGTTCGCTACGTGCTGCTCGCGGGCGACACGCCCGAGATTCCGCCGCGCTACTTGTACAGCGAGTACTATTACGGCGGGACATTCCTCCCGTCCGACATCTACTTCGCGTGCCTCGACGGCACCTTCAACGCCGACGGCGACACCCGCTTCGGCGAACAGCCCGCCGACGCGCCCGATTTGTATCCCGAGCTCGTGGTGACGCGCCTGCCGGTGTCGAAGCGCGAAGACGCCGACGTGATGATCGGCAAGATCATGGCGTACGAAACCCCGGCCGACGTCGAGTACACCGACAAGATTCTGATGCTGGCCGAGGTGCTGTTCCCGTCGCCGTGGTCGTCGGGCACCATCCTGCTCAACGGCGCCGACATCACCGAAGTCACCTACCAGCTGCAAATCGCGTCCCCCGACCGGCGCGTCGCGCGCGTGTACGAGACGCCGTGGCTCTACCCGGGCTCGGTGCCGGAGTCGCGCGCCATCGCCATCGATTCGCTGGAGGCGGGCTTCGGCCAGGTCTTCCACGTGGGCCACGGCTTCCGCTTCAACATGCACTGCGCCGACGACAACGTCGCCATCCCCGACGCCGACGCGCTCTCGCACCCGAACCGCTACTTCAACCTCTACATGCTCAACTGCACGGCGGCCGCGTTCGACTACGACTGCCTGGGCGAGCACTTGCTGCGCAACCCGCAGGGCGGCGCGGTGTCGGTGGTGGGCGCGGTCAACAGCGCGTTCGCGATGGTGGCGGCGTCGTATCTCGACAACTACGCGAAGGCGATCTATCGCAACGGCATCGTGAGGCTGGGCGACGCCTTCACCATCTCGCGCGCCGAACGCGCGTCGTTCGCCCAGGCCGGCGACAACGTCGACTTGTGGACGCAGTACATCTACGCGGTGCTCGGCGACGCCGAGATGCCCCTGTGGACCGCGCGCGCGCGCACGCCGCAGGTGGCGCTGCCCGACAGCGTCCCCGCCGGCGACAACACCGTCGTCGTGCACGTCACCGCGCAGGGACAGCCGGTCGCGAACGCAACCGTGTGCCTGCGCAAGTTCGGCGAAGACTATCGCGTCGCGCAGACCGACGCGTTCGGTTGGGCGGCGGTGCCGTTCACGTCGCCCACCGGCGGCACTATCGACGTCGTCGTCACCGGCGCCAATCTCGCGCGCGCCGAAGGCACGATTCGCGTCACCGGCCCGGTGAGCCCGGTACTCAAGGTGGGCGCGATCGCGGTCGACGACGACAACGTGGACGGAACCTCCGGCAACGGCGACGGCGTCATCGACGCGGGCGAGACCGTCGACTTGCTGCCGGCGCTGGTCGACTACGGCACGCAGCCGTTTTGGGAGATCGCGTTGGTGCTGGCGACGTCGTCGCCGTACGTCACCGTGGTCGACCCCGTCGCGCAGGTGCAGGGCGTGGAGCCGAGCACGAGCGCGGTCGCGGACGACGCGTGGCGCATCGCCGTCGCCGCGAATGCGCCCGACGCCGCCGTGGTCGCGTTCGCGGTCACCATCACCGACGGAAACTTCCTGTGGCAAGACGCCTTCGAACGCGTGCTGCACGCGCCCGCGCTCGAGGTGGCGGTGCTGCGCAAGAGCGACGCGCCGCCCTTGGGCAACGGCGACGGCGTGATCGCGCCGGGTGAACCGTTCCGGCTCTACGTCACCCTCAAGAATTACGGTTCGGGAGCCGCGCGCGGATTGTCCGCGCGCTTGCGGTCGACCGACGGCGGCGCCACCGTGATCGACAGCCTCGACGTCTACGCCGACGTGCCCACGCTCGGCGCGGCCGAGAACACGGCGGGCTTCCGCCTGAGCGAAACGAGCGTCGCGGTCGAGAACGCGCTCGAGTTCGTCGTCACCGACGCGCGCGGGGTCACGCTCGCGCACGCGCTCGAGCTGCGCGGCCCGGCCGCGCCCGTGATCCAGTCGTTCAACCCCGGCCTCGGCGTCGACAAGATGGGGCTCGCGTGGTCGGCGAGCGTGTCGCCGGACACGCGCGGCTATTACGTGTACCGCGCGCTCACCGTGAGCGGGCCGTTCGTGCGCGCGACCAGCGACGTCGTCGCCAACACTCTTTTCACCGACACCGGGCTCACGCCGAGCACGCGCTACTACTACGCGGTGACGACCATCGACCAAGCGGGCAACGAGAGTGCGTTCTCCGCGCTCGGGTCGGCGTCGACGACGCCGCCGCAACTCGCGGGCTGGCCCAACGAGCTCGACGACCCGTCGGCCAACTCGCCCACCGTCGGCGACATCGACGGCGACGGCGACCTCGACGTGGTGGTCGGCAACGACCGCTTGTACGCGTGGCAATTCGACGGACGCGAAGTCGTCGACGGAGACGGACAGGCGCTGACGTGGGGTGTGCTGTCACCGCTCGGCGAGGATTTCATCGGTCCCGCCGCGCTCGCCGATTTCGACGACGCGCCCGGGCTCGACATTGCCGCGGCCGCCTACACGTCGAAGCAGATGTACGTTTTCAACGGCGCCGGCCAGCCGCTCCCGGGGTGGCCGCGCCCGACCATCGACATGGTGCGCGCGAGCGTCGCCATCGGCAACATCGACGGCGTCGCGGGGTGGGAGGTGGTCGCGGTCGACCAGGAGGCGAACGTGTACGCGTGGCACGCCGACGGCAGCGAAGTGGTCGACGGCGATTCCAATCCCGCGACGGTGGGCGTGTTCCGACGGCTGCCCGACACTAACCAGCTCCACTACCAGAGCCCCGCGCTGGCCGACATCGACGGCGACGGCAAGGAAGAAGTCATCATCGCCGCGCAGGACATGAAGCTGTACGTGATGAATGAGAGCGGCGCGAACGAACCGGGCTGGCCGCGCACGCTCGCCAACTACGCGGGCGGCGGCGTCGCGGTGGGCGACATCGACAACAACGGCGACCTCGAGATCGTGGTGACGACGCGCGGGACCGGCGAGATCACCGCGCTCCACCACGACAACACGGTGCTGTTCCAGCGCTGGGTCTCGATCAGCCTGTTCTTCAATCCGTCGCCGACGCTCGCCGACTTGAACGGCGACGGCAAGCTGGAAACGATCTTGCCGGCGTCGAACGGGCGCTTGTACGCGCTCCAGTCCAACGGCGCGGATTTGCCGGGATGGCCCGTCACGTACTCGACGTCGACGTACACCGAGTCGTCGCCGGTGGTGGCGGACGTAAGCGGCGACGGCGTGCTCGACGTGATCCTGGGCGACGAAGGCAAGTTCATCAACGGTTGGAGTGCGACCGGCGCGCCTCTGGAAGGATTTCCGCTCGTGATCAAGGACTCGGTGCGCGGAACTCCCGCTGTCACCGACCTCGACCACGACGGCGACGTCGAGATCATCGCGGTGGGTTACGACAAGACCGTGTACGTGTGGGATCTGCCGGCGCCCTTCGACGCCACACGCGCGCCGTGGCCGATGTTCCGCGCCAACGTGCACCGCAACGGCCAGGTCGGTACCGACATCCAGACCCCCGTCGAAGGCGTGGTGCCCGCGCGCCTCGCGCTGGGCCAGAACTACCCCAACCCGTTCAACCCAACCACCACGATCGCGTTCGAGGTTCCCGCGAGCGCGCGCGTGTCGCTCGTCGTGTACGACGTCACCGGCGCGCGCGTGCGCACGCTCGTCGACACCGCGCTGTCGGCGGGACACCACGAGTCGGCGTGGGACGGCCGCAACGACAACCGCCAGCCCGTCGGCTCCGGCGTGTATTTCTACCGCCTGTCGGTCGCGGGGAAATCGCTCACCAAGAAGATGGTACTGCTGAAGTAGAGCGGACGACACCGAGCTCGCTCCTCCGCTCAGGTCCTCGCGCGAGACATTTGGTATCGCGCTGCGGAAATCGCGTCGGAGCGACTCGGTGTCGTCCGCTGGCTACCTAGGCCAGTTCCGTCACCAGCGCCTTCAGGAACTTCCAGTAGGTCGACACCGACGGGATGTTGACGCGTTCGCTAGGCGAGTGCGGCGACTCGATCCAGGGGCCGATCGACACCATGTCCATCCCCGGCACCTTCTCCAGGATGACGCCGCATTCGAGACCCGCGTGCACCGCCTTGAGTTCGGGCTTGCTACCGAGCACGCGTTCGTGCACGCGCTGGGTGGCGGCGAGAACGTCGGACTTGAGGTTGGGCTTCCAACCCGGGTAGGGCTCGTTGTCGTCGACGTTACCGCCCGCGAGCCGCGCGACGGCGTGCACGCGGTCGCGCAGCGCGAGCAGCGCGGAACGAATCGAGCTGCGCACGCTCACGAGGACGCGCACGGCGCCGTCGTCGGTGTGCACGGCGGCCAGGTTGTTCGACGTCTCCACCAGGCCGGGAACGTCCAGGCTCATGGCGGCGACACCGTGCGGGAGCGCGAGCAGTGCGCCCAGCACGCGCGCGTGCGACGCGGCGTCGAGCACGCGCTGCTTCTTGCCGTCCGCCGCGGCGACCGTCACCGCGAGCTCGGGGTCGGCCGCTCCCAGCTCGCCCGCGATCGCGGACGCCTCCGCGCGCACCGCCTTCTCGAACGCACCCGCCGCCGACGCGTCGATCGCCACCACCGCGAAGGCTTCGCGCGGGATCGCGTTGTGCGCGCTCCCGCCTTCCACCGTCGCGATGCGGAGCTGGGCCGAATCGGGCGCGGCGCGCAGGCAGCGCGCGAGCGCCTGGATGGCGTTGCCGCGCTGGAGCACGATCTCCATGCCGGAGTGTCCGCCCCGCAGGCCCGTCGCGCGCACTTCGAAGAACTTGGCGCCCGCGCGGGCGTCTTCGCGCGCGACCGGAATCTTCACCTCGCTATTGCCGCCCCCCGAGCAACCGATGTAGATCGCGTTCAACTCTTCGGTGTCGAGGTTGAGGAGCCGCTTCCCCTTCACCATGGACCCGTCGAGCTGCATGGCGCCCGTGAGGCCCGTTTCTTCGTCGACCGTGATCAGGACTTCGAGGGGTCCGTGCACGACGTCGGGGTCGTCGACGATGGCGAGCGCGGAGGCGAGTCCGATGCCGTTGTCGGCGCCGAGTGTCGTCCCGCGCGCGTACAGCCAGTCGCCGTCGATGCGCAATTGGATGGCGTCGCGTGAAAAGTCGAAGGTGACGTCGGCGTTCTTCTCGCACACCATGTCCATGTGCGCTTGCAGCACCAGAATGGGCGCCTTCTCGTGGCCCTTGCTCGCGGGCACCGACACCACCATGTTGCCGACCTTGTCGACGCGCGCCTCGAAGCCGCGCTCGCGCGCCCACGCGAGCAGGTGCTCGCGAATCTTCTCCTCGTGGCGCGAGGGCCGGGGGATCTGGCGAATCTGGTCGAAGTGGCGCCACAAGTAGCGCGGCTCGAGGTCGGTAATCATGCGCGTATTCCTTTGGGTTGGGAGACACGACGCGCCCGCGGAAACGGCTCCGCGGGCGCGTCGGCGGTCGAGTTGAATTCAGCGATCAGAACGGGTCCGGCACCTCGACGGTTTGCGTCGTGATCAACTGGATGGCGAGCCACGCCCGCCAGTCGAAGACCATGGGGTCGGACGGAGTCGGGCCCGGCACAATCGTTCCGAACTGTACTTCGAACTCCAGCACCGGATTCTGCCCCGCGAGGAAGTCGTCAAGCGCGGTGTTGACCACGTCGACCCCCGCCGGTTCCAACGGCGCCGGAATCTTCAGCCCGAGTGCAGCCTGCACCGACTGCGACGAGTAGTCGACGATGTTCGTGAACGTTTCCGTCCCGTTGCCATCGTCGTTGCGGCGCACGCGGATCGAACCCGACACCGTCCAGTCGTGCGACTGGTCGAACGACGTGACGCCGTAGCTCACCGACGTCACGAACGCGTCCTTGATGTCGGAAACGCTGTAACCGTTGTCCGTCAAGATATCGCGAATTTCTTGGGCGACGTCGACCACCGCCCGCTCCGGTTCGTCGGCGCCGTCTTCGTTCTCGGAGAAGTCGGCGTAGGTTTCGCCGGTGAACACGACGTCGAGCACCTTGTCCTCGAGGCACGCCGGAACCGAGAGCGCCACGAGACCGAGCATCAATACGATCAACATCCAGGTCTTCATGTTTCGTCACGCTCCTTTACTGGCGGCCGAGGTTGCCCAAGGCAAGCCCGAACGAAAAGTTGTTGGTGTCGGCGAAGCTGTAGTCGGCCCATACCTGGCCGGCCACGAAATTGAATCCCGCGCCGAGGGTGAAGCGGAACGAATTGTCGCCCTCGAGCGACACGGCGACCGGGTCGCCATTCTCGTCCGCGTACTCGACGTCGAGGTCGAGGCTCTCATAACCCATGATGCCGTACGGCTCGAAGGTCGCGAAGCCGACCGGCAAGCGCTTGCTCCCCTGCACCTGCATGGTGAGCGCGGACGAGTCGACGAACGGGTTGCCGAAGTCGTTCTCGCCCACTTCGAGCGTCTGCCACATGAGCCCGACCGACACGTCGAGCGGCGAGGTTTCGCCGAAGTGCTGCGACACGTTGTAGCGCCCGCCGATGCCGAACAACGAAACGCTGCCGACGTCGGGGTCGGCGCTGTCGGAGTTGAACCAGTCGGACGCGGCCCAGCGGATCACGCCTTCGAGTCCCATCAGCGACGACACGCGCAGCTGCGGGACGACGAGACCGAACGAATTCAAGTCGAGTCCGCCGGGAAACGCGAACTGCGCGCCGCCGGTGCCGTCGACGATGACGGCCTGTCCGTCGCCGACCACCGTCGGCACGTCGAAGGAGGTCTCGCCCGACACCGGAACGAAGCCGGACTCGGCGGTCGCGGCGAAGATGCGGTCGGCGTCTTCGAAGAAGACGCCCATCACCGGGACTTCGAGCGCGAGGTGAAAGCTGGTCTTGGGGATGTAGGCGGAATAACCGAAGCCGCTGTTGAGCGCGGCTCCGAACGCATTGGCCAGGGGCTGGAGGTATCCGACGGCGTTCTCGCCGGTATACACCGAGATCTGGTTCTGGACCGCTCCATCCTCCGCCGCCGCCACGAGCGGCGTCACGAGCAGAGGCAACAGAGCCAGAACCGAGATTGCACCGCGGGTTCGGGAATGCGGGTGCATGCGGTTCTCCTTTCGCTTGGTGGAAGATGCGATTCGTCGAACGCGGACAGCCTACACCCGCGCGGCGCGGAATTCAACCGGGGCCGGCGTGCGGCGGCGCTAGCGGCCCGCGTGGGCCCGCATCACCATCGGCTGGCCGGTCGCGGCCACCACGCTGCGCCACAGGTAGCTCTCGGGGTGGATCTTCTTGCGGCCGCGTACGGTGAGCGGAATGGGAACGTGGGTGTAGATGCCGTGCCACAGCCCGATCACGACGTCGGTCTTGCCGGCCAGGCCGGCGTGCACGGCGTTGCGCGCGAGGTTGTCGCAGAAGATGGCGTCGCCGGCGTTGGCCTTCACACTACGGATCATGTAGCTGGGGTCGATGTACTTCATGCCGAACATGTGCCCGCGCTTGCGCAGGAAATTCGCGATCTCCTCGCGCAGGTAGATGCCGATGTCGCGCGGCACTACGTTACCCGACGCGTCGAGTTCGCGCGAACGGTCGGGGAAGAATTGCTGGCCGGCGCCTTCGGCGACCACGATCACGGCGTGACCGTGGATCGAGAGCCGCTTCTCGAGGCAATCGAGGAAGCCGCCTTCGCCGTGGAGGTCGAAGGGGACTTCGGGCACCAAGCAGAAGTTCACCTGCATGCTGGCGAGGCTGCCGTAGGCGGCGATGAAGCCGGAGTCGCGGCCCATCACCTTCACCAAGCCGACGCCGTTCACGGTCCCGATCGCTTCCACGTGCGCGCCGTCGATGGCCTGGCGCACCACCTCGACCGCGGTGTCGAAGCCGAAGGTCTTGTAGACGAACGGAATGTCGTTGTCGATGGTCTTCGGGATCCCGACCACCGCGATCTTGGCGCCGCGCTTTTCGACTTCCTCGAAGATGGCGTGCGCGCCGCGCAGGGTCCCGTCGCCGCCGATGCAGAAGAGGATGTCGATGCCGAGCTTCTGGAGGTAATCGACCATGACGCCGACGTCTTCGGCGCCGCGCGAGGTCCCCAGCACCGACCCGCCTTCGTTGTGGATGGTGCGCACGAGCTCGTAGGTGAGCGCGACCGGTTCGTAGCCGCGCTCGGGATTCATGCCGCGGTAGCCGAAACGAAACCCGACGATGTCGCGCACCCCGTACTGGAAGGTGAGCTCGAGCACCATCGATCGAATCACATTGTTGACGCCGGGCGAGAGGCCGCCGCACGTCACCACGCCCACGCGCGTCTTCTGCGGGTCGAAATAGAGGGTGTCGCGCGGGCCCGCGCGCTCGAGGAACAAATGCGAGTCGAAGTCGGTTTCGCGCTCCGCCGCCACCTTATACAGGACGCGGGTGCGGTCGGGCACGTAGTGCGCGAGCCCGTCGCCCACGTGCGCCGACAGATTCAAGGGTGACGGCACGCGACGCTCGCCGAGCGTGCGGGTCACGAGTTGTTCGGGGGTCAGTCGGTTGGCCATGGTCGTCGTCGCGTCAACGACGAGCGATGATTGGGCGCCGCGCGCCGCGTGTCAACCGTTTTCGCGGGACGGCTACTTGGTCGCGCGCACCACGAGGACGGGGACGGAGGCCTTGTGGCGCACCGGCTCGATGGTGCTGCCGAAGAAGAGGTCGCCGAACAAGCGGTGCCCGTGCGTCGTCATGGCGATGAGGTCGCACTGCTCGCGCTCGCACGTCTTGAGGATCTCCGCCGGCGGATCGCCGAGCGCGAGGTGCGTCGACACCGTGAGCCCTTGCCCGCGCAGCGCGTCGGCGACCGACTCGAGGTAGGCGCGGTCGTCCTTCATCTCCTGCGACTCCGCGAGCTTGAGGCGCTCGAAGTTGCGCGCCACCCATCCGTCGGCGACGTGCACGAGCACAAGCTCCGAGCTCAGCTGCTTGGCCAGCGCGGTGACGTGCGGCACCAGGGTTTCGTCGCTGCGGGTGTTTTCGAGCGCGACCAGAATGCGTCGGTACACGTCGACCTCCTTTAGCGACCGAACAGTCCCGCGACCCAGCCGGTGATACCGGCGGTGTCGAGGAGCAGCTTCGCGTTGAGTGTCACGATGATGCCGGCCGTGATCCACGCCAGGAGCTTGATCCAGCCCTTGGTGACGAAGCGCCCCATCTTTTCGCGGTCGCAGGTGAACATGATGAGCGGAATCACGGCGAACGACAACTGCATGCTGAGGATCACCTGGCTCAAGACGAGCAGCTTCGCGGTGCCGCTCTCGCCGTAGATCGCGGTCACGATCACGGCCGGCACGATCGCGATCAGGCGCGTGATGAGGCGGCGCAGCCACGGACGCAGGCGGATGTTGAGAAAACCCTCCATAACGACTTGGCCCGCCAGCGTGCCGGTGAGGGTCGAGTTCTGCCCCGACGCCAACAGCGCGAGCGCGAAAAGCGCGCTCGCGACGGGGACGCCGAGCATCGGGCTCAAGAGCTTGTACGCGTCCTGGATCTCGGCCACGTTGTGCTCGCCGCGGGTATGGAACGTCGCCGCCGACACGATCAGGATCGCCGCATTAATAAACAACGCGAACATGAGCGCCGCGCTGGAGTCGATGGTGGCGAACTTGATCGCTTCCGCCTTGCCTTCGTCGTCCTGCTCGTACTTGCGCGTCTGCACGATCGACGAGTGCAGGTAGAGGTTGTGCGGCATCACCGTCGCGCCTAGGATGCCGATGGCGACGTACAGCATGTGCGTGTTCTGGATGATCTCGGGGCGCGGGATGAACCCGCCCAGCGCTTCCTTGATGTCCGGGCGCGAGAAGATGATCTCGGCCAGGAAGCACCCGCCGATGGTGAGAATCAGCACGATGACGAGCGCTTCGATCCAGCGGAAGCCCTTGTTCTGGAGATACATCACCGCCAGCACGTCCAGCGCGGTGATGCACACGCCCCACACCAGCGGAATGTGGAACAGAAGATTGAGCGCGATGGCCGACCCGATCACTTCCGCGAGGTCGCATGCACAGATTGCGATCTCGCACAGGATCCACAGCACGATGGAGACGGGCTTCGAATAGTGGTCGCGGCACGCCTGCGCGAGGTCGCGCCCGGTGACGACGCCGAGCTTCACGCACAGCGACTGCAGGAGAATCGCCATCAAGTTCGAGATGAGAATGACGCACAGCAGCGTGTAGCCGAAGGCGGATCCGCCCGCGAGGTCGGTGGCCCAGTTGCCGGGGTCCATGTAGCCCACCGCGACCAGATAGCCGGGGCCGGAGAACGCGAGCAGCTTGCGCCAGAACGAGAGGCTCTTCGGCACCGCGATGGAGCGATGGACTTCCGAAAGGCTCGGCGCGCCCGCGCTCGAGTGCCAGCCGTTCTCGGCGCGCTTGAAGGGATTCGACATTACGACCCCGCCTCGCTGGAATGCCGCGCGACGCGAATGTTCGCGGCGGCGTCGCGACCGATGGAAACGTCGCGGCCCTGCACGCGACCCAGGATGGGTCCGCCGTATGGTTCGACCGCAGCGACGTGGATGGCAGCACCGGGATAGAGCCCGCGCTCGCCGAGGTAGCGCAAGAGCGCGGGATCGCGGTCGTCGACTTCGACCACGACCAAATTCTCCCCCGCCGCCGCGTCGGTCAAGGGACGCGCGGTGATGCGAATCATGGTGCCGTCGCGCGCGGGGATGGGCGCCCCGTGGGGGTCGACCGTGGGGTGTCCGAGTGCGCCGTCGATGCGGTCTTCCAAGTCTTCCGAAATGACGTGCTCGAGCTTTTCGGCTTCGTCGTGCACGCGATCCCACGGCACGCCGAGCGCGTCGGCCAGATACTTCTCGATCAATCGGTGATGGCGCACGACTTCGACCGCCGCCATCTCACCGATGCGCGTGAGGGTGACTCCTTGATACGGTTCGTGCGCGACCAGCTTGAGATCCGCGAGCTTCTTCACCATCGCGGTGACCGACGGCGCCGCGATGCCCATGCGGTCGGCGATGGTGGACGTCGTTGCGCGCTCCTCGTGCTCGAGGATCTCGAAGATCGCCTTGAGGTAGTTCTCCATCGACTGCGTCAGCGACCCGCGAGCGAGAATATCAGGTGATTTAGCCATGACTAAATCACAGTCTATTGCAAGACTCATTCCTCGTCAACAGCGATTTCATGTGGGACCTAACTTGTTTGGAATCAATGGTAGCAAGCGAAAGCCAGGGAGTCGGCCTGCGATGCGCGAGGCGTTCCGCACGCGCCGCGGCGCGATTCGGCCCGCTGTTTTTTTAGCAGATCGCGGGAAACCATTTCGCAGGTGCTATCGTCTAACCCGTATTCGAAAACCGACCCGAATCCCCAGTGCCACGATCGGGCCCGGACGAGTTGGAGGAGGAAACATGCCGGCACGCCCCCGCGCGCGTTCGTCTCGCGCGCGCATCGACGCGATCGCACTTTTCATCACCGTGGCTGTCTGGTGCCTGGCGGCGCTCGCCGACGCATCGGCCGCCGCGGGCGATAATTCGACGCCCACCGTCGATCCGGCCACCTATCGGCCCAACACCGTCCTCAACTTCGACATCCCCAAGCTCGCGCAGGCCATCCGCGTCGACGGGCGTCTCGACGACCCCGTGTGGCAGACCGCGACCAAGCTCACCGGCTTCGTCGAAATCGACCCCGGCGACAACTGCCGGCCGAAGGCGGACACCGAGGCGCTGCTCGCGTACGACGACCAGAATCTCTACATCGGCTTCGTGTGCCACGACACCAACACGAAGGCGATTCGCGCCAACATCACCGATCGCGACGCCATGTACGGCGACGACTTCGCGGGCGTCATGATCGACACCTTCCGCGACCAGCAGAACGGCTACGAATTCTTCGTCAACCCCCGCGGCATCCAGGGCGACCTGCGTCGCAGCGGCAACAACGAGGACGCGAGCTACGACGCCGTGTGGTATTCGGGCGGCCAAGTCACCGACGACGGCTGGACCGCGGAGATCGCGATTCCGTTCCGCAGCCTCCGCTTCCCCGACCACGACGTGCAGTCGTGGGGCATCCACGTCTTTCGCAATCGCCCGCGCGAAAGCCGCGAGCAAATGTCGTGGGCGCCGATCTCGCGCGACAACGATTGCTTCTTCTGCCAAGCTGGAACCATGTCGGGCATCCAAGGCGTGAACCAGGGACGCAACCTCGAGATTCTGCCCTACGTGCTCGCGAGCCAGGCCAGCTCGCTCGACGGCGACTCCGACCCGAATTTCAAGTGGCTCGACGAAGACCCCGCGGGCGAGACCGGCATCGGTGTGAAGTACGGCGTCACGCCGAACCACACGCTGGACTTCACCTACAACCCGGACTTCAGCCAGATCGAGTCCGACGCGACCCAGATCAACGCCAACCGCACCTTCGCGCTGTTCTATCCCGAGAAGCGCCCCTTCTTCCTGGAGGGCGCCGACATGTTCAACAGCCCCATCGACGCCGTGTACACGCGCTCCATCAACAACCCGCGCATCGCGGCCAAGTTCACCGGCAAGTCGGGCGCCAACACGATCGCGTTCATGAGCGCGCGCGACGAAACCTCGCCCTACATCATCCCGTTCGAGGAGCAGAGCCTCGGCACCGCTGGCCTCGACACCTATTCGAACATCCTGCGCCTCAAGCACGACATGCTCACCGAGTCGTACGTCGGCTTCATGGCCACCGACCGGCGCCAAGCCGACGGCGTCGGTTCCAACACTACCTTCGGCCCCGACGCGCGCATTCGCTTCAGCGAGAACTACCGCATGGTGGCGCAGGTCCTCGGCAGCTACACCCACGAACCCAACGACAGCGTCATGTCGGAGGAGTTTCCGCTCATCACGTTCGGCGACGAAAACCAGTACGACTCGTACTTCAACGGCGAATCGTTCGCGGGGCTGGCGATGGAGGCGGAGTTCGTGCGCAGCGGACGCCACTACAACGCGAACCTGTGGTACGAGGACTACTCGCCCACCTTCCGCGCCGAGACCGGATTCGTCAACTCGAACGACTATCGCCTGCTCGGCTTCTGGAACGGTTACCAATTCCAGCTCGACAAGAATCCCGTGTTCGAACGCATCGAGCCCCAGCTCGACGCCGGCCGCAAGTACAACTACGCGGGCGAATTCAAGGACACGTGGCTGTCGCCGTCTTTGTGGCTGCGCTTCAAGAAGCAGACCTACCTGTGGAACGGCTACCTGTGGAGCGAAGAGGTTTTCGCGGGCAAGCTCATCACCGGCATCCAGCGCTGGTCGTGGGATCTCGACACCGCGTTCAGCAAATACCTATCGGCGGGGATGTACGGGCGACTCGGCCACTCGGTGGTGCGCGACCGCGACGACCCGCGCCTGGGCGACGAGTGGAGCTACGGCGTCTACTTCAACACCAAGCCGTTTTCGCAGCTGCGCGTCGACGTGACCTACGACTCGTTCCAGCTCAACGAGCTCGACAACGGCCCCAACATCTTCAACACCTTCGTGAGCCGCGCCAAGCTCACGTACCAATTCTCGAGCAAGCTCTACCTGCGCGTGATCGGCGAGTACGTCGACGACGCGCAGGCGTTCGCGCTCGACCCGCTGTTGAGCTACAAGATCAACCCCTTCACCGTGTTCTTCCTGGGGTCGTCGCACGCCTTCAGCAAGTTCGAAGACGACGCGTCGACGACGCCGGTCGAGATCGCGGAGCCGGGCTACAAACAGACCGAACGCCTGTTCTTCGTGAAGCTGCAGTATTTGTTCAGGGTCTAAGAGGTGCAGGGGTCCTGCATAGGGGCCCGGGTGTTGCATCGCGGGCCGAACGGAACTCACTCGGCGCGCGCTGAAACGAGACTCTATTGCGCGCGCGAGTGGTGGAGGGAGGCCCCGATGCAGCACCCGATGCGAACTAACGCAGGCTAACCCAGACCGACTTTCTCTCGAGATACATGTCGAGCGCTTGCGCGCCAAGCTCGCGCCCGAAGCCGCTCTCCTTGTAGCCGCCGAAGGGCGACGCGGGGTGGTAGACGTTGTAGGTGTTGACCCACACGGTGCCGGCCTTGAGGGAGGCCGCCACGCGATGGGCGCGCGCGGGGTCTTGCGTCCACACGCCGGAGGCGAGTCCGTAGCAGCTCTCGTTCGCGAGCTTCACCGCTTCGTTCTCGTCTTCGAAAGGAATCACGCACAGCACGGGCCCGAAGATCTCTTCCTGCGCGACCGTCATCGCGTTGGAGACGCCGACCATCACGGTGGGCTCGAGGTAGTAGCCGCGGCCGTTGACGCTGGTCGCCTTTCCACCGATCGCGACCTTGGCGCCTTCGCGCGTTCCGTCCTCGACGCGCTTCAGGATGGAGTCGCGGTGCGCCTTCGACACTTGCGGTCCCAAACGCGTCTTGTCGTCGAGGGGATCGCCCGGCGCGTAGCGCGCCATCTTCGCCTTCACCATGTCGACGAACTCGTCGTGCACTTTCTTCTCGACGAACAGGCGCGAACCCGCCGCGCACACTTCGCCCTTGTTGTAAAAAATGCCGCTGCACGCGCCGTTGGCCGCGGCGTCGAGCTTGGCGTCGGCGAACACGATGTTGGGCGACTTGCCGCCCAGCTCGAGCGACACGCGCTTGATGGTGCCGGCCGCCGACTTCATCACCGTGCGTCCGACGTCGGTGGAGCCGGTGAACGCGATCTTGTCGACGCCGCGCGCGTCGAGGAGCGCCTGGCCGGCGACCGATCCCTTCCCCGTCACCACGTTCACGACACCGGGCGGCAGGCCCGCTTCGAGGCACAACGCG
Source organism: uncultured bacterium (assembly GCA_964560355.1). Classification (GTDB taxonomy): domain Bacteria; phylum Krumholzibacteriota; class Krumholzibacteriia; order WVZY01; family JAKEHA01; genus JAKEHA01. Next base: position 36,218 of record CAZLLI010000017.1, read on the forward strand.
CCCAGCTTGAGCGCGGTGAGCGGCGTCAGCTCCGACGGCTTGATCACCGCGACGCACCCCGCGGCCAGCGCGGGCGCGACCTTCCACACCGTGAGCAGCAAGGGGAAGTTCCACGGGATGATCATGCCGACCACGCCGACGGGTTCGCGCAGCGTGTAGTTCAAGAAGCCCGGCACGACCGGAATCGTCTCGCCCTCGAGCTTGTCGGCCCAACCCGCGTAGTAGCGGAACAGGCTCGCGACGAAGGGCACCTCGATCTTGAGCGACTCGAAGATGGGCTTGCCCTGGTTCGTCGTCTCGAGCCGCGCGATCTCCTGCGCGTCGCGCTCGATCAAGTCGGCGAGCTTCCACATGAGCTTGGCGCGCGCGCCGCCGTCCATCTTGCTCCAGGGGCCGCCGTCGAAGGCCGCGCGCGACGACGCCACCGCCGCCTCGACGTCCTTCGCGGTCGCGGTGGCGACGTCGCACAGCGTTTCTTCGGTGGCCGGGTTAATGAGCGTCGTGGTCGCACGATCCGACGCGTCCACCCACTCGCCGTTGATCAGGAGCTTGGTGTGTTTGATTTCCATCGTCGCTCTCTATAGACGCACGTATTCGAAGTCCATGGGCCGGCCGTGGATGCCGTGCTGGGGCGGCGAAATCCAGTTGGCGAACTTGCCCGGCTCCGTCACCAGAAATTGCACGCTCTTCACGTAGTCGCGGTCCGCGCGCGTGGGCAGGAATTCGCCGCGACGCGCCTCGAACTCGTCCTTCGAGATCAGGTTGCCGCTCGGGTCGAACGACGCCTTGCCGAAGCTCCCCACCTCGCGGTGGAAGCGCACCGACGGCAGCTGGACGCGCAGCCGGCAGTCTTCCTGCTCGAGGATCTTGTTCCAGCGCGCCACCGCGCGCTCGCAGTCTTCGATATAGGCGTCGCGCAACACCGCGTTCATCGCGCGCCGCATCGGAATCTCGCGCTCCATGAGCTCGGCGCGGTCTTCGTCGTACACGGTGTAGGTGTAGTTGCCTTCGCGCGCCGACGCGTCCGGGTAGAGCTTGCGGTTGGCTTCGTTGAAGCGGCCCTTCAACCCGTGCGCGAAGTAGTTGGCCGCGTTGCTCGAGTCTTCGTTACCGAACAGGTCGAGCGACACCGAGTACCAGTAGTTGATGTACTTCTGCACGATGTCGAGCGGGATGCCGCCGTAGGGGCGGACGTCTTCGCTCTCGTTTTCCTTCATGAGCTGCGCGGTGCGACGAATGGTACGCGCGAGTCCGGTCTCGCCCACGAACAGGTGGTGCGCCTCTTCGGTGAGCATGAAGCGCGTGGTGCGCGAGAGCGGCGTGAACGCGCTCTCCGCGAGCGACCCCAGCTGGTACTTGCCGTCGCGGTCGGTGTAGGTCGCGAAGCAAAAGAAGTCGAGCCAATCGTCGATGGGGTCGTTGAAGGTGGACAACAGGCGCGGTGTGTCGGGGTCGCCCGAGCGGCGTTCCAACATTTCCTCCGCTTCGTCGCGGCCGTCCTTGCCGAAGTACGAGTGCAGCAAGTACACCATCGCCCACAAGTGGCGCGCTTCCTCGACGTTCACCTGGAACAGATTGCGCATGTCGTAGAGCGACGGCGCCGACAGCGCCAAGCGGCGCTGCTGTTCGACCGAACCCGGCTCGGTGTCGCCCTGCGTGACGATCAGGCGCTTGAGCTCGTTGCGGTGCTCGCCCGGCACGTCCTCCCAGCACCCCGCCCCGATGTAGTCGCCGAAGTGGATGGAGCGCTCGCTCTTCACCGGCGCCAGGAAGATGCCCCAGCGATACTCGGGCATGCGCACGTAGTCGTACACCGCCCACCCGGTCGAGTCGACGCTGACCGCGGTGCGCAGATAGATCTCGTTCTCCTGGTGCGCGACCGGCCCCTGGTCGCGCCACCACTCGAGGAAGCGCGGGTGCCAGCGCTCGAGCGCGCGCAAGAGCTTCGGATTCTCCTTCAAGTTGACGTTGTTCGGAATCAGCTCTTTGTAGTCCATCAGACCCTGCTCCAATCGAATTCGGGTGAGTGCGGTTTCCCGTACGACGTGAGCGCGCCTTTTTCGCCCACCGCGTTGGGCCGCGTGAAGATCCAATTCTGCCACGCGGACAACCGCGCATAGATGCGGCTCTCCATGGTCTCGGGACCGACGAAGCGCAGGTTCGCTTCCATGCCCGTGAGCGCGTCGGGCGACAGCGAGCGCCGCTCCTCGATCTTCATGCGAATCTCGTCGTCCCAGTCGATGTCGTCCAATACATCCGTGACGAGTCCGAGCTCGCGCGCTTCTTCGGGCGCGATCGCTTCGCCCTGGTGAGCGAGCGCCTGGGCGACGCGTTCGGGCGCGCCGTAGAAACGGTTCTCGAGGCGCGAGAGCCCGTGCGCCATGGGGTTGCGTCCCGCGTTGGCGACGCTCAGCGCGATGGCGTTGTCGACTTCGGCGTCGTCCTTCATGTAGGCGCGGTCGGCGGCCAGCGCGATTTCGAACAGGCTCCCCGCGAAGCACGAGCCCGGCGTGATGATGGCGAAGAACGTGCGCGCGGTAACGTCGATCATTTTCAAAGTCCGCGCCTGCTGCAAGAGGACTTCGCGCACGAACCAGTGGTCGTGGCGCTTCGCGAGCGCTTCGTCGAGCGCCAGCACGTTGGTGATGTCGCCCTCGGTGTGGAAGGTGACGAGACCGATGGACGGATAGTTGAAACGAAGCTCGAGCAGCGCGCGACGCAACTCGCGCCACACGCGGAGCGCGTACCACCCCGCGCCCAGCGTGGTCGGCTCGCTGGGGATGGTGGCGTCGTCGGCACCGGGGCCGCGCACCGTGAGCTTCGCCATGCGCTCGGCGGGCTGAATCTCCAGCGTGACGAAGCGGAAGCGCAGCGCGTCGCCGTCGATCTCGGGCTCGACGTCTTCCAGCACGACACCCTTGGCCGCGCTTCCCTTCCCCGCCAGTTCGGCGAGGCGCTTCTTGATGGCATCGGCGTAACCGCTCTTGGGATGGATGAAGTCGACCAAGCCCCAGTCGAGCGCCTTCTTCGCCTTGGCGCCTTCCGCGAGGGTGCAGAACTCGTCCGCGACGTCGCGCCGCACCTTGCGCTTGTCGACCAGGCGCGTGAGCCCGCCGGTGCCCGGCAGCACGCCGAGCAGCGGCACTTCGGGGAGGCTCACCGCCGCGCTGCGGTCGTCGACCAGGTGGATCTCGTCGCACGCGAGCGCGAGTTCGTAGCCGCCGCCCGCCGCCGCGCCGTTCAACGAGGCGACGTACTTCTGCCCGCTCTTGGCGGTCGCTTCTTCGATATTGATGCGCGTCTCGTTGGTGAACTTGCAGAAGTTGACCTTGTGCGTGTGCGTCGACGACGACAGCATGAAGATGTTCGCGCCCGCGCAGAACACCTTGTCGTTCAAGCTCTCGATGCACACCACGGAGACCTCGGGGTGCTCGAAGCGCAAACGCGTCACCGCGTCGTCGAGCTCGATATCAACCGCGAGGTCGTACGAGTTCATCTTGAGCTTGTAGCCGGGACGAAGCCCTTCGTCCTCGTTGACGTTCATCTTGAGCCACGCCACCGGCCCGTCGACCTCGAGCTTCCAGTGCTTGTAGCGCGACGGGTGGGTGGTGAAGCGAACGCGTTCGGTGCCGACGTTGGTTTCCATGTTCGATCAATTCCTAACGGTGATGACGATCTTTCCCAGCACGCGCCGTTCTTCCATGGCGCGGTGCGCTTCCGCCGTGTCCTTGAGGGTGTACGTCGCGCCGACGACGGGCTTCATGCGCCCCGCCCAAATCAACTTGAGCGGCGCCATGAGCTCGTTCTTCGACCCCATCGTCGAACCGATCACTTCGAGCTGGCGGAAGAAGATGTGGCGCAAGTCGTCCTCGGGATTATACCCCGTCGTCGCCCCGCACGTCACCAGCCGGCCGCCGCGCGAGAGACTGCGTAAGCTCTTGACCCAGGTCTCCTTACCGACGTAGTCCACCACCACGTCGACGCCCCGCTTGCCGGTCTCGTCGCGCACGCGCTTCACGAAGTCCTCCTTCGCATAGTCGATGAGGACGTCGGCGCCGAGCGATTTCGCGAGCGCGAGTTTCTCCGCGCTGCTCGCCGCCGCGAACACGCGCGCGCCCGCCACCTTCGCGATCTGGATGCACGCGATGCCCACGCCGGCGGAGGCGCCGAGCACGAGCACGTCTTCGCCCGCGCGCAGGCGCCCGCGCGTGACCAGCATGCGCCACGCGGTGACGAACACCAGCGGGACCGACGCCGCGTCGACGAACGACATCGAGTCGGGGATCGGGATCGCGTTCTCGGCCGGTATCACGATTTGCTCGCAGCACGTCCCGCTCGTGTTCTCGCCCACCAGCTGGTACTTGATGCACAGGGTGGCGTCGCCGCGCAGGCAGAATTCGCACTTGCCGCACACGATGGTCGGATTCATGAGGACGCGGTCGCCGACTTTGATATCGGTGACGCCCTCGCCGACCTCGCGCACGACGCCGGCGGCGTCGCAGCCCGGGATGTGCGGGAGCGGGATCGTGATGCCGGGAAGACCGCGGCGCAGGAACACGTCGATATGATTGAGCGACGCCGCGTGGACGTCGATCTTCACCGTGCCCGGGCGCACCACCGGGTCGGGGCGCTCGCCGAGGCGCAATACGTCGACGCCGCCGTGCTTCTCGTAGTAGATCGCCTTCATGCGTTCTTGAATCGTTCGAAGCGACGGCGCCACGCGTCCGAGATCGGTACCGGCTGGAAGGTATCGTTGTTGATGGCGACGTTCTTGATGGTTGCGCGCGCGCTGGTGACGCCGTCGGCGAGCCGCACGATCGTGTAAGCGACCGTGATCGACGTGCGCCCGATCTCGAGGAGCTGCACGTCGACGCGAATGCGGTCGCCGTAGCGAAGCGGCGCCAAGAACTCCGTTTCGACGCGCACGCTCGGGAAGCCGACGTTCTCCTTGAGCACGAGGTCGGGGTACGAAACCCCCAGCGCCCCCGCGAACCACTCTTCGAACGCCTGGTGGAAATAGTGGAAGAAGCGCGGATAGTAGACCACGCGCGCGTGGTCGATCTCACCGAAGCGGACGTTGAACTCGGCGCTGAACGTCATGCGCGATAGGCTTCGTCGGCTTTGGCGGCGAGAATGAAGTCGCTCTCGGTGAGCCCGTCGATCTTGTGGGTCCAAATCGAGAGGCGCACCTTGCCCCACCCCAGATAGACGTCGGGGTGGTGGCCTTCGCGCTCGGCGATCTCTCCCACTTTGTTGGTGTAGTCGAGCGCCTGGCGAAAATCCTCGAACGCGAACGTCTTCTCCAGGTGGTGCTCGTCGACCACCGTCCACCCGCCGCCGAGCTTCAACGAAAGCGAACGGAGTTCCTCCCCTTTGAGAGGAGGAACTCCGCCTCGACACGGGATGCAGTGCTTGCGGGCGAGTTCGCTCACGTTATTTCGCGGCCTTGAATCTCCGCGCGACTTCGTCCCAGTTGATCACGTTCCAGAACGCGCTCACATAGTCGGGGCGCTTGTTCTGGTACTTGAGGTAGTAGGCGTGCTCCCACACGTCGAGGCCCA
>CAZLLI010000018.1:0-40684 GCA_964560355.1 uncultured bacterium
GCTCCCACGACGGCGGCGTCGTTGCCGAGGCGCGAGCGCGCGATGCGCGCGGCGCGCGCGGTTTCGGCGAAGGCGAAGCGCGCGACGGCGCGCCGCACGTGCGGGAGCAGCACGTCGAAGCCCCCGGCGATGCCGCCGCCGATCACCACCGTCGATGGATTGAGCACGTTCAGCATGGCTGCAACCGCGATCCCGAGGTGTTCGCCCGCGACGCGCACGGCCGCGCGTCCCACCGGGTCGCCGCGGCGGGCCGCGTCGAGGACGTCGCGCGCGGTGGCCGAGCGGTCGCGCACGCGGCGCGCGAGCGGCGAACGCGTCGACGACTTGGCGGCGTCGCGCGCGGCGCGCACGATTCCGTACGACCCCGCGTACGCTTCCAGGCACCCGCGCGACCCGCACTTGCACGGCGGTCCGTCGGGGTCGACGGTCATGTGGCCGATCTCGCCGCCGAAGCCGGAGACGCCGCGCACCACGCGCCCGTCGACCACGATGCCGCCCCCCACGCCGGTACCCAGCGTAATGAACACCAAATCGCGCCCGCGCGCGCCGCGCACCATCGCTTCGCCGAAGGCGGCGCTGGTCGCGTCATTATCGACCGCGATGGGCAATCGAAAGACACCGCGCGCCAGGCGCGCGAGGGGCGCGCCGCGCCACGCGGGCAGGTTGGGCGACTCGCGCAGCACGCCGCGCGACGCGTCGATCAGACCCGCGCACCCGATGCCCACGCCCGCGATCGCGCGCCCTCCGGCCAGGTAGCGGGCGGCGTCGTGGATACGCGCGAACGCGCGCGCGGGTCCGTCGCCCTGGCTGGTCTCGACCACGCCGCGCGCGAGCACCACGCCCGTGTTCGACACGGTCGCGATCTTGATGTTGGTGCCGCCGATGTCGATGCCGATCCAGGCACTCACGCAAGGGTCCTTCCGTGCGCCGGGGTGTCGTCGTACAACCGCGCGCCGAATTCCTCCACCACGCGGTGCGACCCGGTCGCGACCACGGTCGAGAAGCGCGAGCGATCCAGCCACGCGACCAGGCGGCGCATGGCGTCGTCACGCGAGCCCGACGGGTTCCACAGCATGACGTCGGTGGCCGAATCCGGCAAGAGCGGAGCGAAGAAGTGCGCCCACATTTCGTGCGGCGCGAACGCGTTGTCGCTGCTCCCGGGCTCGCTGGGCGGCTCCACCAGGCACAGGCACGACGCCGCGCGCAGGAGGTGGCGGGGCGCGTCGAAGAGCTCCTTGCGGCGCAGGAGCCCGAACACCAGCGCGCACTCCGCGCGGGGGCGAAACGCGGCCAGGTGGTCGGCGGTGGCGATGAGCGCGGCGTCGTTGTGGGCGACGTCGATCACAAAAAAGCGGCCGCTGCGCTTAACTACCTCGAAACGTCCGGGTATGTAGGCGGCCGCCAGCGAGTCGGCTAGACGATCCAGCTTGGGCAGCAACCGCTCCGCGGCTCCGATGGCGAGAAGCGCATTGGTGGCTTGATGCGCGCCGGCGAACGGGACCGAGACGCGACCGTAGTCGGCGCGCGGCGTCTTCACGTCGAAGGAAATGCCGTCGAACGCCTCCTCGACCCGACTCACGCTCCCGAGGTCGTTGGGTCCGAACACCGGAATGCCGTCGCGTGTCGCGCGCGCGTCGACGACGGCGCGCAGCGGCTTCGACAATTCGCCCACGAGGAGCGGCACGCCGCGCCGCGCGACGCCGAGCTTCTCGATCAGGATTTCTTCCTCGGTCTCGCCGAGAATGCGCCGGTGGTCGAGCGAGATGCTGGTGACGATGGAGACCTCGGGGTCGACGATGTTGGTGGCGTCGAGGCGGCCGCCGAGGCCGACTTCGAGCACCGCGACCTCGACGCCGCGCGCGGCGAAGATCTGGAACGCGATCGCGGTCAGCGCCTCGAAGTAGCTGTACGGGATTCCGTCGCGCAGCGGCACCAGGCGCGCCGCCGCGGCTTCCATGTCGTCCAGCGTGACCGGCGTGCCGTCGATGCAGATGCGCTCTTCGGGGCGGAACACGTGCGGCGAGGTGTAGCGGCCGGTGCGGAGGCCGTGCGCGGAGAGAATCGCCGCCAGCATGGTCGTGGTCGACCCTTTGCCGTTGGTGCCGGCGACGAGGACCGAGCGAAAGCGGCGCTCGGGGTGGCCGAGGCGGTCCATCAGCGCGCGCATGTGGTCGAGCCCCAGCGTCATCGCCGAAGGCGAGAGCGCGAGGACTATTCGAAGATTGGGCGGTAGTGCGGAGGGGTCAGGAAACGGCCGGCGACTGCGAGTCATCCTTCACTTCCTGATCCGAGGCGGATGCCGTGCGGGCGCACATGAAGTCGAGCAGCCCTTCGAGCGCGTGGCGCATCTCGTCGCGCGGGATGATCATGTCGATCATGCCGTGCTCGAGCAGGAACTCGCTGCGCTGGAATCCTTCGGGGAGGTCTTGTCGGATGGTTTGCTGGATGACGCGCGGCCCGGCGAACCCGATCAGCGCCTTGGGCTCGGCGATGATGACGTCGCCCAGGCTCGCGAAGCTGGCGGTGACACCGCCGGTGGTCGGGTTGGTCAGGATCGAAATGAACGGCAGGCCTTCTTCGGACATGCGCGCCAGCATGGCGCTGGTCTTGGCCATTTGCATGAGCGAAAAGATCGACTCCTGCATGCGGGCCCCGCCCGAGCGCGAGAGCGCGATCAGCGGGCGCCGGCGCAGGATGGCGTCTTGTGCGGCGCGCGCGAACTTCTCGCCTACCACCGAGCCCATGCTGCCACCCATGTACGAGAAGTCCATGATGGCGAGGACGACGTCGCGGCCGCTCATCGACGCGAAGCCGGTCACCATGGCGTCCTCCATGCCGGTCTTCTCGTGGTACTCGCGAATGCGGTCCTTGTACTTCTTGAGGTCCTTGAACTGGAGCGGATCACCGGAGATCAAACCGGTGTGGGTCTCGCGAAACGTCCCCGGGTCGGCCAGGATCTCGATGTACTGCTGGGTCGAGATCATGAAGTGGTTGCCGCACTTCGAGCACGTCCACAACCGCTTCTCGAGCTCTTTGATGTAGAGGATTTCCCCGCACAGGTCGCACTTCTTCCACAGGCCGTCGGGGATGGCCTTCTTCTGGATGGGCTGGACGCCCCGTTTTTCTCTACGGAACCAAGACAACTAGCGAAGCACCATCCCTTCCCACAGGTGCTTGGGGTGTTGGGGAGACTATACGGGCCCACGACGGCAGGCCACAACCCTAAACCGGCGGCGCCCCACCGCCGCCCCGGATCGCTCTGTAACCAGCTATTCCCCAACCATTTGAGCGATCACGGAGGCGATACTGCCGGCCGCTCTGCGGCCGGCTTCTAGGACCTCTCCGTGATTGGGTCGCGACGAAGCGACGCCGGTGCACGGGTTGGTCACGAGGGCCAACGCCGCCGCTCGCAGGCCCAAGCGGTCGGCCGCGACCAACTCCGGCGCCGAGGACATGGTGGCGACGTCGCCCCATTCCTGAAACGCCCGCACCTCGGCGGAAGTTTCGTAGGCGGGCCCGACGCCGCAGACAATGGTGCCCCGTTGCCACATGACACGCGCCGCGGTAGCGGCGCGCTCCAGGGCCGCCGCCAGCGCGCGGTCGATACGGAGGACTCCGGGAGGGGTGGCACTCCTCGCGCTTCCACGCCGTGCGAGGAGCTCCCGATTCTGGAAGTCGATGATGTCGCGTGCGATCACCAGGTCGCCGGCGCCGAGGCGGCGATGGAGTGCCCCCGCCGCCGACGCCATCACGAGGTCGGTGACGCCGCCCGCGGCGAGAAACTCCACCAGGTGCGCGACCGCGCCCGGGTCGCCCTCGTAGACGTGGCGCCGACCCATCACGAGCACGCACGCGCGCCCGCCCACGGTGCCTTCCAGCACGCGGCCGGTGTGGCCTTCGACGCCGCACGCACCCACGCCCGCGATCTCGTCGAAGCGCGTCTCGCGCGCGACCGACATCGCGCGCGCGACCGGGTCCATGCCGCTACCCGCGATGAACGCGAAGCGCTTCATCCGCGCAGGCGCTTGGTCATGACCAGCGCATCCTCGTCGTTGTCGTGGTAGTAGCGGCGGCGAATCCCGACCGGCGCGAAGCCCATTGCCAGGTAGAGCAGCTTGGCGGGCTCGTTCGACACCCGCACTTCCAGCGTCACCAACTGGCACGCCTCTTCGTTCGCCATCGACACGATGTGCGCGAGGAGGAAGCGCGCGATCCCGCGACGCTGGTGCGCCTTGGTGACGGCGAGATTCAAGACGTGGACTTCGCCGCGCAGGAACCACGCGATGACGTAGCCGACCACGACGCCGTCGAGCTTGGCCGCGAACGAGCGCGAGAGCCACTTCTCTTCCACTTCCTGGCGGAACATCGCCTCCGTCCACGGGGCCGGAAACAGCTCGCGCTCGATGCGCAGGAGGTCGGGGACGTGCTCGTCGGCGAGCGGCTCGAGCAGAATCGGCGGCGGGTCAGGCATCGTCGTTCTCCGGCGCGTGCGTGCGCAGGCGCTTGCGCTCGGCGCCGCTCGCTCGCAGGTACACCGGCTCCAGCACGCGCACGGCGTCGCGCGTGAACGCGGGCATGGTGTGCGCGATCGCGGCCAGGTACGACGTCGACGGAAACGCGCGCGCCTCGCCGGCGACGTCGGAGCGCGGGAAGCGCGCCGCGATCTCGTCCCTGTGCGCGAGCGCACCCGTGCCGACGAAGCGGTCGGGCGCCGACGCCAGCGCGTCGAGGAAGGCGGCCGGTGCTTCGGCGCGCGGCGCCACCACCACTTCCAGCGTGGGCGGGGTGCCGCGGCGCTTGCGGTCGTAGACGGCGCCGTAGACTTCGCCGCGCTTGGCGTCGATCATCGCGCACACGCGCTCGTGTCCTTCTTCGACCGACGCGAGTGCCAGGAGCGAGAGCGAATCCACCGCGACCAATTCGGCGCCCGCGGCCGCGAGGCCCTTCGCGAAGGCGAGCGCGATGCGCACACCGGTGAAGCTCCCCGGCCCCAGCACCACGGCGACGCGCGTCACGTCGGCGGGGGCGAGCCCGTTGTCGCCCAGCAGTCGTTCCACCGCGCGCGCGAGGTCGACCAAGTGCGACGACGGCGTCGCGAAGGTGGCCTGGCCGAGGACGACGCCGTCGCGCGCGAGCGCGACCGACCCCACCGCGTGCGACGTATCGAGCGCGAGCGTCACCACGACAAATCTCCCAGTTCGCGCGCGAACGCCGGAGTCGCGAAGAGCGCGAGCGTGCGCGCGCTTCCCTCGCCGGCGGCGATGCGCACTTCCAGGTCGGCGGCGCCGTGGAGCGCGGGCGAGCGCTCGCCCCACTCCGCGAGCACGACGGTGTCGCCGTCCATGAGGTCGAACACGCCGATGTCTTCGACCTCGCGCTCGTGTTCGAGGCGATAGAGGTCGATGTGCACGATCGGCAGCCGCCCCGCGAACGATTCCATCAGGATGAAGGTGGGGCTCGTCACCGCGTCGTGCGCGCCGAGCCCGCGCACCAGCCCCGAGACCAGCACCGTCTTGCCCGCGCCCAGCGGCCCCGTGAGGCACACGCACGCGCCGCGACGAATGCGCGCGCCGAGTGCGGCGCCGAAGCGTTGCGTCTCCGCCGCGTCGCGCGTGCGCACCGTGTGGACGAGTTCTCGCGGCATGGCTTCGCGCGCGCGGCTAGCGCGGCGTCAAGGTGAGGCAGGGGAGGATCATCTCCTCGAGGGACACGCCGCCGTGCTGGAAGCTGCCCTCGTAGGCTTTCTCGTAGTCGCGGAAGTTGGTCGGGTAGACGAAGTAGTAGTACTCCTTCGCGAAGATGTAGTTCTTCGTCCCCGACTCCGCCGGTAGACGAAACTCGGCCGGCTTGCGCGCGATGATGGCTTGCTTCTCGTCGCACTTCAGGTTGTCGCCGAACTTGTAGCGCAGGTTGGTCGAGGTGTCGCGGCGCCCGTACACCAACGCCGCCTTGCGCCCCAGGATCGACCCGTGGTCGGTGGTGAGCACCACCTTGACCTTGGCGCGCGCCAGGTCGGAGAGAATGTCGCGCAGCACCGAGTGCGAAAACCACGAGCGCATGAGCGAGCGGAACGCGCCCTCGTTTGGGAGCAGCTGCTGCAGGATGTCGGACTGGTTGCGTCCGTGGGTCAGGATGTCGACGAAGTTGAACACCAGCGACACGAAAGGCGAGCTCATGAGGCTGGCCACGCGCTTGCGCGCGTCGCCCGCTTCCGCCGCGGTGTGGACCTTCATGTAGCGCATCTTGCCCTCGTCGAGCTTCAGCTTCTTCATCTGCTCGCCCATGAAGAAGGCTTCGAACTTGTTCTTGCTCGAGTCCTCGTTGATGCGCTCCAGCCATTTGTCCGGGTAACGGCGCGCGATCTCGTCCGGGAACAGCCCCGAGAAGATCGCGTTGCGCGAGTACGGCGTCGCCGTGGGCAGGATCGAGCAGTAGAAGTCCCACTGCACGTCGAACTGCTCGGAGAGGAAGTCTTCGATGGCCATCCACTGGTCGAGGCGCACGCAGTCGACCAAGATGAAGCAGAGCTTCTCGCCCTTGAGAAGATGCGGCGCGATGAAGCGCGGGAACACGTCGAGGCTCATGGGCGGGCGCTTGTCGCTCGCCACCCAGTCGCGATAATTCTCTTCGACGAAGATGCCGAAGCGGTGCGCGCAATTGAGCCGCTGGTCTTCGTGCGTCGAATCCAGCCCCGTGTTGCGGAACTGGTCGAACTCGCGGTCCCACGCGCACAGCCGCCGGTGCACGCGCAGCCACGCGTCCCACGTCCCTTCCTGCACCAGCGAGTTGATCTCGTTGAATTCTTTGATGTAGTCGGGCGAGACGCGCGCTTCCTGGATCTTGGGCGCGTCCAAGATGCGCTTGCACGCCGAATAGATTTGCAGCGGCGAAACCGGCTTCAACAAGTAGTCGTCGATCTTCATCCCGATCGCGTTGTCCATGAGCCGCTCTTCCTCGTTCTTCGTGATCATCACGATCGGAAGCACCGGGTCGGACTCCTTGATTTCGACCAGCGTCTCCAAGCCGCCGCGGCCCGGCATCGACTCGTCCAGCAAGAGCACGTCGAAGCGACTTTCCTTGACCAGGTTCACGGCGTCGGTGCCGTTGGTCGCAGTTTGGACGTCGTAGCCCTTGTCGCGCAGGAACATCACGTGCGACTTCAAGAGCTCGATTTCGTCGTCGACCCAAAGAATGCGTTTAGCCATATATCGTGCGGGAGGATGGATGAGCGCGCGTGCGTCGCGCGCCGATCGAATGGAACCTCGCGGGAAGTATAACGATCGGCCGACGGCCGATCAAGCAGCGGGCAGTCGCACGAGGAACGTCGTCTTGCCGGGTCGCGAATCGACCAGTTTGATGGAGCCGCCGTGGTATTCCTCGACGATGCGGCGCGCGAGGGCGAGGCCCAGTCCCCAGCCGCGGCGCTTGGTGGTGAAGCCGGGGCGGAAGACGTCGTCTTTGAGCGCGCCGGGGATGCCGCGGCCGGTGTCGTGGACGGTGACGTCGACGAAACCGGCGTTGTTGCTCGCGCGCAGCTCGATCGACCCGCCCGCTTCGCCGAGCGCGTCGACGGCATTCTTGATCAAGTTCTCGAACACCCACTCGAGGAGTTCTTCGTTGCCGCGCACACCGGCGACGTCTCCGGTCACGAGTGTGATGGTCGACTTCGATTTCAAGCTGGGGAGCCGCTTCTGGAAGTACGCGACGGTGTTCTCGAGCACGCGTTTCAAGTCGACCGCCACCAGATCCGGCGTCGAACCGATCTTGCTGAAGCGGTCGGTGACTTTGTTCAAGCGCGCGAGGTCGACTTCCATCTCTGCGACCGACGCACGGATGTCGTCGTAGCCTTTGTCTTGCGCGCGGTCCTTCAGCACTTGCACCCAGCCGAGCATCGCGGAGAGCGGCGTTCCCAACTGATGGGCGGTCTCTTTCGCGAGTCCGACCCAGATGGAACGCTGCTCGCTCAATTTCAAATAGCGCAAGCCTTGGATGGCAACGGCCATGAACACGAGGAAAATGCCGAGCAGCACGAACGGCATGTAGCGCAACTCGCGCTGGAGCGGCGAGGGGCCGTAGTGCACCCACCCCGACGGCTCGTCGGCGCCCACGACGTGAATCGGAATGGGTTGGTTCTTCTTGTCGAACTCGCGGTAGAGCTCGACCAATTTGCGAAACTTCGCGTTGGGCGGATTGTCGACGTCGACGAACTCCAACATATCCAGGTCCGCGGCAGTGCGCTCTTCGACGGGCACGTTGCTCCATAGAATGGGAATGCCGTCGGACACCGTGATGATGATGGGGAGATCGCTCTCGGCGATGACTTCGCGCAGGTCGGCGAGGCGGCCGTCGTCGGTCACCTCGAAGATGACGTTGGCCATGTAGCGCGAGAACAGACGGCTCGTCGCTTCGGAGTTGTCACGCATGCGCGCGATGAGGTGATTCGAGTAGAGCAGCATGGCCAGGATGAGCACGGCCACGCCGAGGAACAGGTATCCCTTCAGCCAGAATCGAATGCTGCCGCCGGGCGCCGACGCCATTCGTCAGCCCAAGTACTCCTTGCCGCGCATGTAGGGGCGCAGTTTCGCGGGGATGCGGACGCGGCCGGTCGGGGTTTGGTGCACCTCCAGGATCGACGCCACCACGCGCGGCAGCGCCAAGCCGGAGCCGTTCAGCGTGTGCACGAACTTGTGCTTCTCGCCTTCGCTCTTCTTCAATCGTATTTCCGCGCGCCGTGCTTGGAAGTCTTCGAAGTTGCTGCACGACGAGACCTCCAGCCACTTGTCGACTCCGGGCGCGAAGGTTTCGAGGTCGTAGGTCTTCGCACTCGCGAAGCCCATGTCGCCCGCGCACAGCGCGACCACGCGGTACGGGAGCTCGAGCGCTTCCAGCACCGCGGTGGCGTCGGTGGTGAGCGTTTCCAATTCGTCGTACGACGAATCGGGGTGCACGAACTTCACCATCTCCACTTTGTCGAACTGGTGCACGCGCAAGAGCCCGCGCGTGTCGGCGCCGTGGCTCCCCGCTTCGCGGCGGAAGCACGGGCTGTAGGCGGTGTACTTGATGGGGAGCTTCTCTCTTTCCAGGACCGACTCGCGGTGGATGTTGGTCACTGGCACTTCCGCGGTGGGAATGAGGAAGAGGTCGTCCGCGACGCAGTGGTACATGTCCTCTTCGAATTTCGGGAGCTGCCCGGTACCCGTCATCGACGCGCGCGTCACCACGTACGGCACCAGCACTTCGTCGTAGCCTTGTTCGGCGTGCATGTCGAGCATCAAGTTGATCAGCGCACGGCACAAGAGCGCGCCGTCTTTGCGAAACACGATGAAGCCGCGCCCGCTCACCATGCGCCCCGCTTCGAGGTCCAGAATGCCGAGCTTCTCGCCCATCTCCCAGTGCGGCAGCACGCCGTCGAAGGGCTTCTTGGCCTCGCCCTTCGCGCGCACCACCTTGTTCGACGTCGCATCGGCGCCGTCGGGGACGCTCGCGTGCGGGAGATTCGGCACCATGAGCAAGAGCGCGTCCAAGGATTCTTCGATCTCTTTGTTGCGCGCCTCCAGCTCCTTGATCTTGTTCGACGTCTCCTTCATGGCCGCGTGCAGGGGCGCGATGTCCTCGCCCTTGGCCTTGCGCCTCCCGATTTCCTCCGAGGCGACGTTGCGCTCGTGCTTGAGCTTCTCCGACGTCTGCATGTTGGTGAGGTGCTCGCGGTCGAGCGAGAGCAATTGCTCGACGTCGACGTTGGCGTGGCGGCGGGCAAGCCCGTGGCGTACGCGCTCGGGATCTTCGCGAATGAGTCGGCGGTCGATCACGTTGGACTACGCGAGGCGGAACTCGTCGATCACGTCGCGCCCGCCGGATTCGAGGAGCTCGACGGCGAGCGTGCGGCCGAGGTCTTCTTCGGTGCCGATGGTCCCCTTGACCATGCACTGGATCTTCTCGCTGCCGTCGGGGTAGGCGACCATGGCTTCCAGCTCGAGCGCTTTGCCCTCGATGCTGGCCAGCACCGCGACCGGCGCGGCCGGGTCGACGTCGAGGTGCTCGAGGAACGACCACTCGGCGCGCAGCATGCTGTGCGTCGAGGGGTCGTTGATGGACTGCACGGTGTCGCGGAATTGCTCTTCGCTGGAGCGAATCAGGACCGCGAGCGCGCCCTGCCCTGCGGCCGGCACGCACACCGAGTTGGTCAGGAGTTCGGCGACGTATTCCTGTTTGCCCAGTCGCTCGACGTCGGCCGCGGCCACCACCGCGCAGTCGACCTTGGCGCTTTTGACTTTTTGCAGCACGGCGTCGATGCTGCCCTGCATGCGCACGATCTTGAGGTCGGGGCGGTAGTAGCGCAGCTGCGCCTCGCGCCGCATGGAGTGCGTGACGAGCGTCGCGTTCTCGCGCAGCTCGTCGAGGATGCAATCGTCGTTGGAGATGAGCGCGTCGTAGGGCGTGATGCGGCGCGTGAGCGCGCCGATGGTGAGCCCGGTCGGCATCTTGGTGGGGAGCGCGGAGGCGTCGAGCACGAGCACGTCGCACTCGCCGTCCAGCAGCACGCTCATGAGCACCGCCATGCGCTCGGGCGAACCGGGGGCGGCGTGCATCAGCTTCAGCGATTCCGGCTCTCCCGGCGTGACGAAATCGATCGCGTGCTTCGACCCATAGCCTTCCAACGACTTCACCACTTCTTCGAGCTGAACGCGCGATAGAAGGTCGACGTCACTCGCGATCCGACACGTCGTTTTTGTCGTCAAACGGTTTCCGTCCGCACGGGAGAAGGGTGCACTGCGTCACGTCCGGCAAGTGGACGAAACGATAGCACAGCGCCTAGGGCAGGTCAACGGAGCGGGGGTCGCGCGGGAGCGAAGCGCGTCACCGACCGACCGACGAGCGTCGCTCGGAGAGATTGCTGCTGAAATTCGACGACTGGAACGACACCGCGGCCGCCGACGCGCGCGCCACCGGCTGCGGCACCGCGGCTTCGTCGACGCGCACGCACGATGCACGCGTCTCCACCATCGCGCGCAAGAAGGCGACGAACGCGATCGCGGCGACGACCAGGCCCACGATCGCGGGCCACGTGCGATCCGCCATCGCGGCCACGCCGAGAGACGCCAGCACGAGCTGGAGACCGTACAGCACCGCGAGCGTCTGGCGCGGCGACAACCCGGCGTCGCGCAGCACGTGGTGCACGTGCAAGTGGTCGGCGCCGAAGAGCGGCGCGCGCAGCACCACGCGTCGCACCACCGCGAGCAGCGTGTCGAGAATGGGAACGCCGAGGACGAGCAACACGGCCGCGAAGGTGTTCACGTCGGCCTTGCGCATGGTGACGAGGCACGCGATCTGCGCCAGCGTCCAGCCCAGCAGCATGCTGCCGGTGTCGCCCATGTAGATCTTGGCGGGCGGGAAGTTGAACACGAGGAAGCCGAGGCACGCGCCGCACACGGCGAGCGACCCCGCCACCACGCCGGCGGCGCCGTCCATGACGCCGATGGCGGCGAAGGCGGCCGAGGCGATCAAGGCGACGCCGGCCGCGAGGCCGTCGTGGCCGTCGATCAGATTGACCGAGCTCAGCATGCCGACGATGAAGAGGAGCGTCACCAGCCCGGCGCCGATGGTCAGCGAGTCGACGGCGTCGAAGCCGGTGAACAAGCGGAAGCCGACCGCCACCATGACCACGGCGGCGATCACCTGCACGCCGAGCTTCGCGCGCGCGGCGAGGTTGCGGGTGTCGTCGACGAGTCCGAGGATCACGACCAGCGCGGTCGCCGGGAGCGCGCGCAGGATGACGTTGGGGTGCGCGCCCGACGCGATCGCGATGCCGGCCACGACGCCGAGCAAAATCGCCATGCCGCCCAGGTGCGGGATGACGTCGGGGTGAATCTTACGACCGTTGGGTTTGTCGCCGAGGCGCCAGCGCACGGCGAGCTTGCGAATCAGAGGCGTGGCGACGACGCTCGTCGCGAGCGCCGTAAAGAAGATCGTCATGTCACCGAGCCAAGTGGAGCTTCCCAACAACGGACTGCCTCCTGCTGCGAACCCGGTTGCAGGTGACCGTACTCGAGGTCAAAGCGCGCCCCGAGGTTAGGTCCGGTCCTGCAAACGTGTCAATTATTCTTCTCGCTATCCCTTCAGCTTCAACAAGCTGCCGACCATGGGGCGAACTTCGGCAGGGCGCATGATGCGAAAGGCCCACACCAACAGCCCGTACAGGAGTACGTGGGCCGCGGCGAGCGCGATAGTTTCAAGGGCCGTCGGCTGGGGGAGCCGGCGGAATATCAGCCACAGGGCCGTCGCCACCAGCGCGCCTGCAAGAAGCGTGCGTATTCCCGTTCCCACCGCACGAGGGCTCACACGTACCTCGAAGGTCACGAACACCTCGCGTAATCCGAACACGAGCAACAGCCCGTACGAGACGATCGTCGCCACGATGGCGCCGTGCGAGTGCATGCGCGGGATCAAGACCAAGTTGAGCCCGAAGTTGAGAACCGCCGCCCCCGCCGTCAGCCACGCGTAGGTGCGGATCTTCTCCGCCGCGAGCAGCGCGGGCAGCACCATCGCGCCCAAGCTGCGAATGATGACGATCCACGAAAACCAGACCATCAATTCGCCCGCGTAGCGGTACTGGTCCGAGTACACCAGCGACAAGAGCGGCACCGACATGGCGACGAAGACCGACCCGAACAGCACGCCCGCCACGAGCGACAGCCGCAGCGAGCTCTTGATCAGCACCGCGCACGAAGCCCTATCGCCGCGCGTGTAACGCGACGCCAGCGCGGGCCGCAGCGTCGTCACCAGCGCGAAGGCGGGAAACAGCGCCACCTCCATGACGGCGCGCGCGAGCGAGTACTGCCCCACCTCGTGCAAGTTGTCGAAGTAGCCCAGCACGAGCTTGTCGACCTGCGAATAAATGGTGACCGACGCGCTAGAGATCGCGAGCGGGATGCTCATCGCGAGGAGGCGCCGGCGCATGTGTTCGTGGTGGCCTTCGACGGGCGCGTGCGGCGGAAGATAGCGCCGCAAGAGGAACGAAAAAGCGACGATGCCCACCAGCCACGCGGCCACGTAGCCGGCCAGGATGGCGAAGGCGCCCAGCCCCGCGATCACGATGGCGGCCGTCGCCACGCAGCGCGACGACAGCATCAGCGCGCGCACGCGCGACACCGTCGCGTGGCGGTTGAGCCCGATCAGGAACTGTTCCTGGAATTCGTAGACGCTCGCGCAGAAGACCACACCCGCCGACACGCGCACCAGCCACACCAGCTTTTCTTCGTGGAACCAATGCGCGATCTGCGGTGCGAGCAAATACGTGAGCGCCGCGGTCGGAAGAGTGAACCACAGTCGCAGGTCGGAGCCGGCCTTGAGCAGCGTGCGCAACGAACCCGGGTGTTCGACGCCGTATTCGCTCGCGAGCCGCGACGCGCCTAGGTCGATGCCCATCTTGGCGATGATCAGGACTTGGGTCGCGAAGGCCATCGCCCACGAAACCGCGCCCCACACTTCGGGGCCGGAGAAGCGCGCGATGATCCACGAAACGATGAAGGAGGCGACGACGGGGAGGAGCGAGAGGGCAAGGCTCCACGCGAAGCTCTTGCCGACCGGGGTATGCTGAAAGGACCAGTTGCTGCGACTACTCATGCTGACTGCTCTTCGAGAAACCGGGCGATCACCTGCGCGATCCGCGGCGCCGCGTTACCGTCCCACAACTCGGGAACCTTCGCGTTCTGCACGCCGTGTCGAAGCACGTCCTTGGCTTCGGCGGCGATCTTCGCCGGGTCGGTGCCGACCAAGCGGTTGGTTCCCTCGGTGACGGTGACGGGACGTTCCGTGTTTTCGCGGATCGTCAGACAGGGGATTCCGAGAGCAGTCGTTTCTTCTTGGATACCTCCGGAATCGGTGAGGACCACCTTACTATAGGTCATTAAGTGCATGAAGTCCAGGTACCCGATGGGGTCGACGAGGCGCATGCGGTCGCCCTGAACCTCGATTCCGGCGCGCTCCAACACGTGCCGCGTGCGCGGATGGACCGGGAAGATGAGCGGGCATTCGGCCCCGATGTCGGAGAGCACGCGCACCAGCTTCGCGAGTTGGAAGGGGTCGTCGACGTTGGAGGGACGGTGCAGCGTCACCAGCCCGTAGGTTCCCTTCGCCAACCCCAGCGTCTCCAGAATTTTCGACTTTTCCGCGTCGGCCGCGTAGAAACGCAGGCTGTCGATCATGACGTTACCGACGAAATGGATCTTCTGCCGGTCGACTCCCTCGCGCGCCAGGTTGTCGTCGGCGTCGCGCGAGGTGGTGAACAGGAGGTCGCACAAGATGTCGGTCACCATGCGATTGATCTCTTCCGGCATCTTGCGGTCGAAGCTGCGCAGCCCCGCTTCCACGTGCGCGACGGGGACGTCGAGCTTGATGGCAACCAGCGTGCACGCCATGGTCGAGTTGACGTCGCCCACCACCACCACTAAATCCGGGTCGGCGTCCTTCATGACGCCCTCGAAGGCGAGCATGACCTTCGCCGTCTGCTCGGCGTGCGACCCCGAACCCACGCCCATGTGGACGTCGGGGCGCGGCAAGCGCAGGTCGTCGAAGAAGACCTTCGACATGTTGTCGTCGTAGTGCTGGCCGGTGTGGACGAGGGTGATGTGGAAGCGCTTGAGCGCGTCGAGCGCGCGCCACACGGGCGCGACTTTCATGAAGTTGGGCCGAGCTGCGGCAACGAGAAGAATGCGAGGGGTTCTAACGGTCATGGTGTTGGCGTATACGGGAAGCGCGATGAGCTCGCTCTTCGCTCACAAATGCTCACGCGAGACATTTGGTATCGCGCTCGCAGTTCGCGTTCGAGCGACTCATCGCGCTTCCCTCTTGCACGTGCCGGCTACTTCGCCTTTCCCTTCGCCAGCTTGTCCTTATAGTGCTTCTCGTAGTATTCCCGGAACGCGCCCGACTTCACGTGTTCCCACCACGGGCGGTTGTCGACGTACCATCGCACGGTTCGCTCCATGGCGTCAGCAAAATCCGTGCGCGGGGACCAGCCCAGCTTGCGGACCTTCTCGGCCGCGAGCTTGTACATGCGGTCGTGGCCCTTGCGGTCCTCGATGAAGACGATGCGCGAGGTGGTCTTGCCCACGTGTTTCAGGATCAATTCGGCCACGCGCAGGTTGGGCTGCGAATTCCCCACCGCGATGTTATAAACCTCGCCGTCGTTCCCCTTCTCGGCCACCAGCGCGATGGCGCGGCAGTTGTCTTCGACGAAGATCCAGTCGCGCTGGTGCATGCCGTCGCCGTAGAGCGGGAGGTCCTTCCCTTCCATCGCATTGGTGGTGAAGAGCGGGATGAACTTCTCGACGTGCTGGTAGGGTCCGAAATTGTTCGAGCTGCGCGTGATGACGAGCGGAATCTTGTACGTGTTCGCGAAGGCGAGGCACATGAGATCGCCTCCGCACTTCGAGGCCGAGTACGGGTTGCCGGGCTTGAGCGGTGATTCTTCGTCGAAGTCGGTGCCGTCGCTCGAGCCGTAGACTTCGTCGGTCGAAATCTGCACGTAGCGCTTGACCTTGAATTCGCGCGCAAAATTCAAAAGGTTGTAGGTGCCCTGGATGTCGGTCTCGATGAAGCTCGCCGCTTCTTCAATGGAACGATCGACGTGGGTTTCGGCCGCGAAGTTGAATACGACCTCGGCGCCCTCCATGGCGACGCGCACTGCGGCGGGGTCGCGAATGTCGCCCTTGATGAAACGCACGCGCCCCGCGTCCACCAGGTCCGCGATGTTCTCCATGTTGCCGGCGTAGGTGAGCGCGTCGAGCACGGTGATGGCGGCGTTCGGGTGCTCCTTCGCCATCAAGCGCACGAAGTTCGACCCGATAAAGCCGGCCCCGCCGGTGACGAGCATAGAGCGAAACGTCATCGTACCTTCCCTCTCCCGAACGATTCGTACACGAAACCTTCCGCTTCCACCCGCGCGGGCGAATAGACGTTGCGGCAGTCGATGAAGACGTGGCCGCGCATGACGCCCTTCAGGCGCTCGAAGTCGAGCTCGCGGAATTCGTTCCACTCGGTGACGAGCACGAGCGCGTCGGCACCGGTGGCGACTTCGTACGCGCTCTTGCCGTACTCGACGGGCGCGCGCACCTGCTTGCGAAAGTTTTCCATCGCGACGGGGTCGAAGACCTTGACGCGCGCGCCCGCTTTCAAGAGCTCGTGCACGAGGCGCAGCGCGGGGGCTTCGCGCAGGTCGTCGGTGTTGGGCTTGAACGCGAGGCCCAAGAGGGCGATCGACTTCCCACTCAAGCCGCCCACGGCGTGCGCGAGTTTTTCGATGGCGCGGTCGGGCAGCTCGCGGTTGACCGCGTGCGCGGCCGAGACGAGCGGCGCGTCGTAGTCGCGCGCGCGCGCGACGTGGATCAAGGACGCGACGTCCTTGGGCAAGCACGAGCCGCCGTAGCCGATGCCGGCGTGGAGGAACTTCTTCCCGATGCGCCCGTCGTGTCCCATCCCGCGCGCCACGTCGTCGACGTTGGCGCCCGTCAATTCGCAGATGCGCGCGATTTCGTTGATGAAGGAGATCTTGGTGGCGAGGAACGCGTTCGACGCGTACTTGATCATCTCCGCAGACTCGAGCGAGGTCCACACGATGGGCGTCTCGAGCAGGTACAGCGGTCGGTACACCTGCTTCATGAGCTGGCGCGCGCGTTCATTCTCGGCGCCCACCACCACGCGGTCGGGGCGCATGAAGTCGTTCACCGCGGAGCCTTCGCGCAGGAATTCCGGGTTGGCGACGACGTCGAACTCGGCGTTCTTGGGCTTCGCTTCCGCGATGACGCGCGCCACTTCGCGCGCGGTCCCGACCGGTGCCGTGCTCTTCTGCACCACCACCGTGTAGTCGTGCAGGTGCTTCGCGATGTCGCGCGCCGCTCCCATCACGAAGCGCAAGTCGCTGCCGCCGTCATCTTGCGGCGGCGTGCCCACCGCGATGAACACCACTTCGGCCTCGCGCACGATGGGCGCGAGGTTGGTCGTGAAGCGCAGGCGGCCGTCGGTGACGTTCTTCGCCACCACGTCCTTCAACCCGGGCTCGTAAATGGGAATCTCGCCGCGCTCGAGCGTGTCGATGCGCGCCTTGTCGACGTCGACGCAGGTGACGTCGTGGCCGAAGTCGGCCAGGCACGCGCCGCTCACCAGCCCCACGTAGCCGGTGCCGATCATCGCGATCTTAGCCACGCGCTCCCTCCAGCACGCCGTCCCAGTGGTCGAGGAGCGACTTGAGGGTTTCCTGGATCGGCGTCTTCGCGGCCCACCCGGTGTGCTGGCGCATTTTGGAGGGATCGCCGCGCAACTCCGGCGTGTCGACGGGGCGCAGGCGCGCGACGTCGACGCGAATGGCAACGTGCACGCCGGCGAGTGCGCACAATTCGCGCAGGAGGTCGCCCACGCGGTACGACTGCCCCGAGCAAATATTGTACGTCTCGCCCATGCGGCCCTTCTTCAAGAGCACGACGTAGGCGTCGCACACGTCGCGCACGTCGAGAAAATCGCGGCGCACGTCGAGGTTGCCGACTTCGATCTCGGCCGCTCGCTTACCGCGCTTGATCTCGGCCACTTGCTTGGCGAAGCTCGCCAGCACGAAGGCGTCGCGCTGTCCGGGTCCGGTGTGGTTGAAGCTGCGCGTCATCATGGCGTCGACGCGGTAGAGCTTGGCGTACATGGCGCCGTACGAATTTTGGATCGCCTTCGCGAGGGCGTAGGGGCTCTCGGGATTCACGGGGTTGTCTTCGCGCACGGGAATCTGCGCGGGGCTCACGGAGCCGTACTCGTCCGCGGAGCCGATCAGCAGCACGCGCGGGCTCGCCTTGCCGTTGCGCACGTGCTCCAAGATGTGGAGCGCGGGCGCGGTGCCGTCGTGTAGCGTCGAAGTCGGTTCGTCGAACGACTTGGCGACGCTCGCTTGCGCGGCGAGGTGGACGATGCACGCGGGAGAAGATTGGTCGAGTACGCTCGCGACGAAGGCGGCGTCGGTGAGATCGCCGCGCAAGAATTGTCTTCCGGCAAACGACGCGTCCGCTTCCGAGCGGTCGACGCCCCACACTTCGTAGCCCGCGCCCGCGAGCCGGCTCGCGAGCGCGCGACCCACGAAGCCATTGCAGCCGGTGACGAGCGCGCGTTCCACCTATCTCCCACGCCAATAGTCGAGCGTGTCGCGCAGCGTCTGCGCGAACGGAATGGTGGGCTTCCAGCCCGTGTCCGCGCGGAATTTCGAGCAGTCGCCGAGGAGCAGCATCACGTCGGAGGGGCGCAGGCGCGCGGGGTCGGTCTCGACCTTGATCTTGGCCTTGGTCATGGTCAAGAGCTCGTCGAGCATCTCGCGGATCGACCACGTCTTCTCCTGGCAGATGTTGTAGACCTCGCCCGCTTTTCCTTTTTCGAGCGAGAGCCAGTACCCGCGCACCATGTCGCGCACGTCCGTAAAATCGCGCTTGGCGTCCAGGTTGCCGACGCGCAGCACGGGCGGTTTCACCCCGCGCTCGATGTCGACGATCTGCTTGGCGAAGTCGCTCATCACGAACACGGGCGCGCGGCGCGGGCCTTCGTGGTTGAAGCCGCGCGTGCGCACGATGTCCATCTGGTAGCTCATGAAGTACTGGTAGCCGAGCAGGTCCTGCCCGACTTTGCTGACACCGTACGGCGACAGCGGGCGCAGCGGGTTGGTTTCCTTGATGGGGACTTCGTTCTCGTACACCATCCCGTACTCTTCGCTCGAGCACGCGAGCTGGATGCGGCACTTCAAGCCGATCTTGCGCACGGCTTCGAACACGTTGAGCTGTCCGATCACGTTGGTGGTGAGACTCTCCGCGGGGGCTTTCCACGACGTCGGCACGAAGCTCTGCGCGGCGAGGTGGAAGATGTAGTCGGGGCGCACGTGCTCGACGACGTCGCGCGTCGACGACGCGTCGCGCAGGTCGCACTCGTGCATCGAAATCTTGCCGGTCAGGTGCTCGACGTTCTCGGTGCGGCTGCGCCAGCGAATGATGCCATGCACGTCGACGCCGCCGCGCGCCAAGCAGAAGTCGGCCAGGTGGCTTCCCGCGAAGCCGGTAATTCCGGTGATCAAAACGCGCACAGACGGGGGTCCTTTCGCAGAAATCGTGAGGCCCAAGGCTACGCGAAAAGTGCTTTGGGGTCAAAGGGTTTGGAAGTCGGACGGGGCCGTGCTAACCTGCGCCGATGCCCGCGTTTTCCAAGCTCTGCGCCGCCCTCGCGACCGCGTCGGCGCTCCTCTCGTGGGGGCTTCCCGCGCGCGCCAATTTCACCGCCGAAACGCTTACACCGTACGAAGGATTTTTCGTCACGCGCGTCGACGTCGAGGGCTTCAAGAAAACCAAAGAGTTCATCGTGCGGCGCGAGATCCGCATCCAACCCGGCGACGTCTTCCACGTCGAAAACGCGCAAGCCGACCTCACGCGCCTCGAGAACATGGGCATCTTCAGCTCGGGCGAGATTCGCGTCGCCGCGAACGACAGCACGGTGGCGCTCACGTACCGCGTGCGCGAGATGCCGTGGATCGTTCCCTACCCGCGCGCGACCTACACGGAGCAGGACGGGTGGTCGTTCGGCGCGGGGGTGGCGTCGATCAACATGCACGGGCGCGCGACCGAGCTGGCGGCGGCGTTCTTGGTGGGCGGACTCGACTCGTGGTCGCTGTGGTACCGCTATCCGTGGATCACCGGCAACCACATCTCGTTCGAATTCCTCGGCTCCGACTTCAAGCGCTTCGACGAGCTCAACGACTTCAACGAGCGCTCGCTCGAGTTCACGCCCTGGTTCGGGAGCTACATCCACGACCACGGGCGCGTCGGCGTCACCGTGTCGTACTTCCAGATGGACAGCGACCGCGACGGCATCACGCTCGACCGCGACGACAGCGACCAGTTCTTGCGCGTCGGCGGGCGCGTCGGCCACGACTCGCGCGACAATTGGCGCAACCCGTGCCGCGGCTGGTTCGACGACCTCATGGTGCTGCGCACCGACGGCGGCGCCTTCGGCAGCCCGGGCGCATGGTGGCTCGTCGAAGGCGACGTGCGACGCTATCATCCGCTCGCTCCGCGCCACACGCTGGTGGCGGGCGCCTTGGTTTCGTACCAAGACGGCCAGGTCGGCACCGACATCCCCGGCTACCTGCAGTACCGCATGGGTGGCGCGAATTCCATCCGCGGCTACGATATCGACGTTTTGGGCAAAGAGTTGTATGGTCGCAACCAGAGCATCGTCACGCTGGAGTATCAATACGTGCTGTCTCCCATTCGCGAGCGTATGATCGGCAAGTGGCCGTTCAGCGCGGGGCTCGAAGCGGCGGCGTTCGTGGACTGGGGCGTGGCGTGGAATCACAGCGACGAATTCAGCACCGAGCGCGCGCGCACCGGCTTTGGGCTGGGACTGCGCTGGCTCCTGCCGGCGATCATCGAATTGCGCACCGACGTCGCCGTGGGCGACGAAGGCAAGGTGTTCTTCCACTTCGGCGTCGGAGAGAAATTGTCCGCGCAGCGCGCGCGGATTCGCTAGGAGGATGATGGCGGTGAAGACACGATTCGTTCTGCTCGCATTCGTGGTCGCGACGGCGCCGGGGGCGGCGCGGGCGCAAGACACCAACTACTGGAATTTGCAGTACGGCACGCGCGGCGAACTCTTGGGCGGCGTGGTGGTGGGGAGCGCGCTCGACATGAGCGCGAGCTTCTACAACCCGGGCTCGGTCGCGTTCGTGGAGAATCCGTCGTTCATTTTGACCGCGAGCGTGTTCGGCATGCAGAAGTTGAAGCTCGTCGACCAGAACCCCGATCAAGAAGGTGTGAGCACCAAGGATTTCGGCCCGCTCCCCAGCATGATCGCGGGCGTGCTGCCCATGAAATGGTTCGGCGGGCGCACCGCGTACTCGTTCTTCACGCGCACGCGCTTCGACTTTCGCGTGGCCGGGCGCGAAGGCATCGTGGTCGGTCGCGACCAGCCCGGCGACTCGCTCTCCATCGGCGGCGAAGTGATGCTGAACCAGAACATGAGCGAGAGCTGGGGCGGCTTCACGTGGGCGAAGAAGGTGAGCGGGCGCGCCGCCGTCGGCGCGACGCTCTACGGCGCGTATCGCGGCCAGTACTCGCACCAACAGCAAACCGTCGAAGCGCTGAACGGAACGCCCTTCGGCGCGGCCTACATCGGCGAGAACGAAATCGATTTCTGGAACGCGCGCGTGCTGGGGAAGATCGGCGCGTACTTCGCCCTCGGCCGCGGCAGCATGGGTGTATCGGTGACGACGCCGAGCGCGAGCCTGTTCGGCTCCGGCAGCGTCATGGTGAATCAGTCCGTCATCGGCGACGCCGACGGCGACGGCACCGACGATTCGCGCGCCGAGATCGCGTTCGCGGAGGGACTCGACACCGAATACAAGTCTCCCCTCTCCGTGGCCGTGGGCGGGTCGTACAAATTCAAGCGCTGCACCGGGCACGCGTCGCTGGAGTATTTCCAGTCTGTGGATCAATACACCGCGTTGGAGGCGCCGGCCACGGCGGGCGGGCCCGGCGTCACCAGCGTCAGCGCGACCTACGCCGGCGCCGCCACGTCGGTGGTCGACTGGGGCGTGGGACTCGAGCAGGGCTTCGGCGACAACAACTCCGCCTACGTGAGCTTCATCACCGACCAGTCGTCGTATTCGGCGGTGACCGACGCGCGCCGCATCGTGGTGTCGACGTGGGACATCTACCACATCAACGGCGGCGTCGCGCTCACTATCAAGGGCGCGGAGCTGACCTTGGGCGGCGGATTCGCGTGGGGTCAGAACAAGGCCGTGGCCGACTTCAACCCCGGCACCAGCGTCCTGCCCGCGACCATCATCCCGGGCGGCGTCGGTTACACGCGCTTGAAGTTCATCGTCGGCTTCGCGCTGTAGTCAGCGCTTGAGGAGTAGCGGCAGGTAGCGCAGCGCGACCACGATCGGCCCGCCGAGGGCGACGAGTCCCGGCACGACGAGAATCATCGCGCCCGTATCGTCACCGCCATGCCGATGAGGCCGAACAGCAGCATCGGACCGAAGACCAATCCGGGAATGAAGACGCCGAACGCGAGGTCGAGCTTGTTCGCGCGATAGCGTTGCGGCGCCGGCGTCGACACGAGAAAACCTACGCGTCGGCCATGCGACGCAGGAACTCGTCGGCCGCGGCGAGCGGATCTTTGGCCGCCGTGATGGGACGGCCCACCACGAGGTAGTCCGCGCCGTCCTTGATCGCTTGCTCCGGCGTGACGACGCGCGTTTGGTCGTCCTTGCCCGCGCCCGGCAGCCGAATCCCCGGCGTCACCACCACGAAGTCGCGCGCAATCGCGCGCTTGATGGCCGGCAATTCCTGCGCCGACGCCACCACGCCGTTCATGCCGCCTTCGCGCGCGACGCGCGCGAGCGCGAGCACGCTCTCTTCCAGCTTACGCGTCGACGCGAACGCCGCGTTGAAGTCGCTCTCCGAGTGGTGCGTGAGCACCGTGACGCCCACCAGCACCACGTCGTCGCGGCCCGCTTCGTCCACCGCCTGCCGCGCCGCGCGCAGCATGGCCGCTCCCCCCGACGCGTGCAGCGTCATCATGTTGGCGCCCAGCGCGAGGCCGCTCTTCACCGCGCCCCGCACCGTGTTGGGGATATCGTGGAATTTCAAATCGAGGAACAGATTCGCGCCAGCGTCCTTGACCAGCGCGGCTGCCGCCGGCCCCTCGCGCGTGAACAATTCGAAGCCGACCTTGAACCAGCGCACGAGCGGCTTCAACTCGTCAACGAGCTTGCGCGCCGCGTCGAGCGAGTCGACGTCGACCGCGACGATGAGGCGGTCCTCCGGTCGTAGTGGTGAACTCACGAAGAATTCTTTCTAGAGCCGCTCACCGCGGCCCGAAGGCGATGCCGATGGTGACTTGGTAGAAGTCGAGCACGTCGTTGTCATTGTACGCGACGATGGTGCCGATGCCAACCGTGCGCCACGGGTAGACGAACAATTCGCCTTGGGCGGCGAAGGAGGCGTTGAAGTCGACGAAGTCTTCCACGCCGAAGCCCCACACGGCGGGTCCCGCGCGAGCCGCGAGCTCGAAGCGCCCGAAGCCGGCGCGCACGCCCAGCAATAGGCCGAGGTCGAGAACGGTGGCTTCGCCGGCTGCCCCGGCCACGGGTGAGGAGTTCTCATCGTCGCGTCCGCTCACGGCCATGCGCACGCCCGCGGTCGCCCACTTGCTGCCGATGTTGACGCCCATCACGAAGCCGAGACCGGAGTCGTCGGTGCCGGGGTAACTGGTGGCGCCGACTCCCATCGCGAAGCCCCACTGCGTGCCGCCTTCGGTGTGTTGTCGCGACGGAAGCGGAGTGGGAGGCGGCTCGGGTTCGATCACGGGCTCCGTCACCACCTCGACGACGGTCGCTGGACCGGGCACGAAGCCGGGCGGGAGTCCTTGCGGAAATCTCGCGAAGGGACGGATTTCGTCCCAACCGCGATCGGGTGACTCGAGCACGGGCTCGTGGTACTGCGAGTGCGCCGCGAGCGTTCCGCCGATCATCCACATGGGGGCGGTGAAGACGAGGAACGCGCCGTTGCTGATGGTCATGAACGTGCCGATTACCGTGGCGCCCACGACGGCGCCGCCGTGCGAGTTGTACCAGGTGACGCGCGCTTCGCGCACGGAGTCGATGGCGACCGCGCGCATGTCGTCCGGACGGAGCACGTAGACGTGGGTTCGGTCGACGGCGAGGAGCTCTCCGTGGATCTCCATCTCGCCGCGCTTGGTCCCGCACTGGACTTCGATCCAGGCGCCAAACGGGTTCTCGCCCACCGCGACCGGATCCGGCAGCCAGTCGGGCGGCGACGTCGGCGCCGACGCGCACCCCAGTGCGAGCGCCGCCAAGAGCGCGAGTATGGCGACGCGCTCACGGCTTCGCATAACGGCTGCTCCAGAAAGTTCGTTCCATGTCGGCTTCGGCGCGCTTGTACGCGGGCGCCAAGCGCACCATCGCGTCCGCGGGTGAGAAGAACAGCTCCGCAAGCAACGACGGGTTCTCCTCTTCGATCCAGGCGTCGCGGATCCACTCGAGGTAGTAGCCGCGGCTCTCCAAGAAGAGGTCGTACGCGTCGCCGTCGCGCGGAATCTGGTACGCGAGCGTGTACACGTCGCCGGGGAGCGTCACCAGCGCTTGCGCGGGGTCAACGAGCTGCGCGCGCGCGGCCTCGTCGACCACGCCGTGCTTGGCGACCGCGCTCGGCGCGAGACGAATCGCTTCGACACGCTCCACGTCGGACGCCAGCGCCACCTCGTCGACGCGCCACGCGCCCTGGGTCATGGTGACGCGCACGCGACCGGTCCACGTTTCCGGTGCTTCGAACACGACGAGGTGCTGGTCGATCGCGATGGGACCGAACTCGGTCACTTCGCCGACTGTCTCCCACGCGCCCGGCGCGGACTCGATCGCGATCGAGATGCCGCCCAACAAGTCGACGAGCGCGCCGCCTGCGCCGCCCAAACGTCCGCGCTCGAGCTCGGCCATCCAGTAGCCCGCTTGGCTGCCCATGTACGCGTACGTTTGGTACAGGAGATACGTCGACAGCAGCGATTGTCGCGACGAGAGCACGACGCCGTGCACCCCCGCGCCCGGGCGCGCGAACGCGAGGTCGACGGCCTCCTTGGCCGCGAGGTCGGTGGAGTCGGCGGGGCTCGTGCGCTCGCGTCCGTCGCGAGCGCGAAGGAGCGACGACGCGTCGCCTTCTTCCGCGGACGCGGTCAGCGGCGCTTGCGTCGATCCCACGCGATAGAACAAACCGTCGAGCGCGCACAGGGTGCGGGTGCCGTCGCGGTGCGGCACCGCGAGCAGGTCGACGTGGCGCACCACGTGCGTCTCGTAGGCCTCGTTCTTCATCGTGATCTCGAAGCGTCCGCCGCGCGCGGGTTCGAGGTCGAGCGCGTCGACGTCGGTCGCTTCCAGGGACGGCGCGATGCTCGACGAAAATCCTTCCGCCAGCGGGTGCTCGCGCCCCGCCACGAAGAAGGTCGGGCACGAGCCGAAGCACGCCTTGGGATTGAGCGCGCACGCGATGGCGATGGCGACGGTGACGACGGCGAACGCGGTCAGCGCCGCGCCCGCACCCGACATGACCGCCACGTTGGTTTCGAAGACGGCGACGGAGTCGATGGCGAGGGAGAAGTCGCCGGAGGCGAGCAGGGTGCGAGTCGCGTTGTAGTGCGACCCGTTCCCGGTGACGACGCCGTTCGCGCCGCCGCTCCATTTCTGGAGCACAAAGAGATCGCCGTTCCTCATGTGGGCCTTGAGGAACGGCGATTTCTTTTGCATGTCCGCGGTTTCCTCCGCGGACCACTGTTGGAAGGCTTCCGGCGCGACGCTGCGACGTTCGACCTTCTTGAACGAGTCGCACGCGCAGCACGCGACGAGCGTCACGCACGCGACGAGCGCGACCGCCCGCCGCCAACCGGCTCGCGATTCCCAGAAGGAAGCGCGCGTAGTTCGTCGCCCTCCTTTCGGAGAGTTGGAGTTCTACTTCACTCCGTGCATCAAGCGCTGGATGAGCGGCGCGATCAGGAACAAGAGCACGCCGGGAATGACCAGCGCCCAGAATCCGAACGTGTAGCCCGAAAGCGCCGACGCCGTCGTCATGCCGGTTTCGCCGGACACGTGGCCCGCGAAGATGCCCGACAGGTTGTTGCCGATGCCGGTGGAGAGGAACCAGCCTCCCATGCCGAAGCCGACCAGGCGCAACGGCGCGAGCTTGGTCACCATCGAGAGGCCGATCGGCGACAAGCACAGCTCGCCGACGGTCTGGATGATGTAGACCGAGAACAGGGTCCAGAACGGAATCTTGCCCGCCGCGTCCACGAGGCTCGAGAGCGCGACCATGAGGACGACGAACGCGAGCCCGTTGAAGATGAGTCCGAGCCCGAATTTGCGCGGGATGGACGGGTTGCGACTCCCCATCTTGATCCACACCCACGCCGCGACAGGCGCGAGCAACACGATGCCGATGGCGTTCACCGACTGGAACCACGCATTCGGGAAGATCCAGCCGCCGAAGTCGCGGTCGACGATTTGGTCGGCGAGGAACGTGAACGAGCTGCCGGCCTGCTCGAAGAACATCCAGAACAGAATGTTGAAGGCGAAGATGATGAGCATGGCGACGGCGCGGTCGCGCTGCACGGGTCCTTCGCGCTTTCCCTCCATGAGGAGCATCGCGCACAGCACGACGAACATCGCGGTGAGGAGGTACTGCAGGCGCTGCGCGCCCGCCGACAGCAGGAAGTAGACGATCGGAATCATGACCAGCGCGCCGAGTCCGACGTAGAGCACCTTGTGGCGTCCGCCGTCGCCTTCGGGCGGGCGTCCGATGCCTTGCAGCTGCTTGCGGCCGAAGTAGAACCACACCATGCTGAACAGCATGCCGATGCCGGCGGTGATGAACACGACCTTGTACGCGGGCATCGCGGTGGTGCCGAACACGCTGTCGGAGAACCAACCGGTCAGAATGGGCGCGATAAACGCACCCGCGTTGATGCCCATATAAAAGATGGTGAAGCCGGAGTCGCGGCGTGGATCGCCTTGCGCGTAGAGCTTTCCGACCATGGTCGAGATGTTGGGCTTGAACAATCCGTTGCCGGCGATGATGGTCGCGAGGCCGAGGCGGAAGATCTGCTCGTTCGGCGTCGCCACCATGAACAACCCCGTCGCCATGATGACCGCGCCCAAGAGAATCGAGCGCTGGTAGCCCAGCACGCGGTCGGCGACGTAGCCGCCGAAGATCGCGGCCGCGTACACGAGCGCGAGGTACGCGCCGTAGATGCGGCTCGACGGGGCTTCGCCCGCGGCGTCGCCGCCGTGGAATTGCGCCACCATGTAGAGCACGAGCGCCCAGCGCATGCCGTAGAAGGCGAAGCGCTCCCAAAACTCGGACATGAAGAGCATCCACAAGGGGCGTGGATGTCCGAGCACCTGTTTGAACTCGGGGATCGAACTCGTCCCAGTCGACGCGGCAGCACCGCTCATGCGGTTCTCCTTCCGTGGTGACGTGCGTGGGGATTTCGTTCGGGAATTCCGGCGAGTCTAACCGCTCGGTTGACACCGCGTCAAGCGGGGGGCTTGATTCGCGCGGGCGTGCGCGCTACGCTTGCCGCCTCATCCATTCGTTTCCCGAACCCACCCCGTGGGAGGAGTCATCATGAAAGCACTCTTCAAGATCGTACCGTTGTGCGTCGTCGTCGTCGCGTTGGTCGCCATGCTCGGATGTTCGTCGGGCGGCGGCAACACCGCGACCGCGACTGCGGTCGGCAAGACGCTCTATCAGTCGCTCGGCGGCGCGAACGGCGTCACCCAGCTCGCGAACATGTTCGGCGCCAACATCGCGTCGAACGCGACGCTCAATTCGCTCGTCGACGCCGCCGTCATCGGCAACCTGAAGACGGGCCTCACCAACGACATCATGAAGGCGAGCAATATGGCGCCGTCGAGCAATATGACGATGGAAAGCGCGCTCGCGGGGAAGAACATCGGCGCGGAAGGTTTGGCCGCGCTGTCGAGCAGTCTCACCGACGCGGGTAAGTCGATGAACCTCGATCCCACCACGCTGAGCTCACTCTCTGGGCTGATCAAGCCTCTGTCGAAGAGCGTGCTGGGGATGTAGGACGCGCCGCGCGCGCGTGCATCCACTCCGGGTGTTCTTCGAGCGCGTCGACGATGCGCTCGGGGAGCCCCGGATCATTATATAAGGATGTCACACCATACGGTCGACCTTCCAAACGATCGTGTGCATGCTGGACCGGCACTCACCGCACGACGCGTCGATGGCGTCCAGCAACCCACGGACCTTGGCCTCGTCCACCACGGTGAAGATGATCGACGATTCGGTCGGATAGGCGCGCGACCCCAGCCGCGGACCGGTTCGGCCGCTCCCGTACACCGTGGGGATTTCGGTGTACCCGAGCACGTGCTGATCGGAAAGCGCGGACTCGATTTTTTCGCGGTGCCGGCTATCGACGATCATCATCAGCATCTGCATGGCCATGGCTCGCCTCCCGTACGCGCGCGTGCGCTGACGTTCACGTTCGCGAGGCGCCCACGCCCAATCGGCGCAGGAGCCACATCATCGGGCACCAGCCGGTGAACCCGGACTGGAGCAGGTTGAGCCCCACGAACGCGGTGAACAGAAACCACCACGGATTGACGAACCAACCCAGCGCCACCGACGCGAGGACGAACGCCCCCGCGATCGCGCGCAACGATTCATCGATGGTCATGACACGCCTCCTTCATTGACCGCCGCAGCGCGATCGTCGACGGACATGTCGGCCGCAACCAAACCGCGGCGCCGCAGCAGCAGGTAATAGAGCAACGGAATCACAATCAGGGTCAGCGCGGTCGATACGATGACACCGAAGATGAGGGACACCGCGAGCCCCTGGAAGATGGGGTCCAGCACGATCACGAGCCCGCCGACGACCAGCGCGGCCGCGGTCAGCACGATAGGACGGAAGCGCACGGCCCCCGCTTTGAGCACCGCCTCCTCGAGCGGCGCGCCGGATTCGAGCTCCAGGTCGATGAAATCGACCAGCAAGATGGAGTTGCGCACGATGATCCCTGATAGCGCAATAAACCCGATCATCGATGTGGCGGTGAAGAACATCCCGGTGACCCAGTGGCCGGGCAGGATGCCGATCAGCGTCAGCGGAATCGGCGCCATGATAACGAGCGGCGTCACGAAGCTCTTGAACCACGCCACCACCAGTACGTAAACGAGCAGCATGACGACGGCGAACGCGATGCCCATGTCGCGGAACACTTCGTAGGTGATTTGCCACTCGCCGTCCCACTTCATGCGGATGCGGTCTTCCGATTGCGGCTGCGCCGAGTAGAGCTGCTCGATCCGGTAGCCCTCCGGCAACGGCAGATCGGCGATGCGCTGCTTCATGTCGAGGATGCCGTAGATCGGGCTCTCGGTGGCGCCGGCCACTTCGCCCGTCACATAGACGACGCGCCGCAGATTCTTGTGATAGATGTTCCCGTCCTCCGTGGTCTGTTCGATCTGGGCGAGACTCGCGATCGGCACCATGCGCCCATCGGGTGACGGCAGCGCGAGGTCTTCTAGGCGCGCGAGCGCGGGGCGGTGCGAGCGATCCATGCGCAGGACGATGGGAACCGGTTCGCGCCCGGCCTCGACGTGGAGCAATCCGGCCTGGGCGCCCGCGCCCGCGGCGCGCAGTTCGTAGGCCACCATCTCGGGTCGAATGCCGGCGAGCGCCGCCTTTTCGCGGTCGACGCGAAACACGGTCTTGGGCTGGTTCGCTTCGACGAACCAATCCACGTCGACAATTCCGGGCGTGGTTTCGAAGACGTCGCGCACCTGCGCCGCGACTTCGAGTTGCCGGTACGGGTCGGGTCCGTAGATCTCGGCCACCATGGTCGACAACACCGGCGGTCCTGGCGGCACCTCGGCCACCTTGACGTTGGCGCCGTAGCGCGCGGCGATCGGCTTCAGCATCTCGCGCACTTCCTTGGCCACGTCGTGGCTTTGCTGTGAGCGGTCGTGCTTGCCCACCATGTTGACCTGGATGTCGGCCACGTTGGGACCCTGGCGCAGAAAGTAATGGCGAACGAGTCCGTTGAAGTTGATGGGACCCGACGCGCCCACGTAGACCTCGGTGTCGGTCACTTCGGGTCGCGTGCGCACCGCGGCGGCCAGGGCGCGGGACGCGGCGGCGGTGCGCTCGAGCGTCGTCCCCTCGGGCATGTCGACGATGACCTGGAATTCGCTCTTGTTATCGTAGGGGAGCATCTTCACGCGGACGGCGCGCATGAACACGAGCCCCACCGAGACGGCGAGCGCCGCCCCCACGGCCGCGAACACGAGCGCGCGGCGGCGCGGACGATCGATGAGCGGACGCATGAGCGCGGTGTAGACGCGCTCGATGCGCCGCTCACCGCGCGTCTCTTGCGCCGGCCCGCCCGTCGCGGCACGGGCGTGGGCGTGGCGGCCCATCACCCGCAGCGTCACCCACGGGGTGACGACGAACGCGACCAGCAGGGAGAACAACATCGCCCACGACGCGTTGATGGGAATGGGGCGCATGTACGGCCCCATGAGACCGCCGACGAACGCCAGCGGCAAGAGCGACGCAATCACCGCGAAGGTGGCCAAGATGGTGGGATTCCCTACCTCGTCGGTGGCGTACACGGCGGCTTGTTCGCGCTCCGTCCACCCCAGCTGGAAGTGACGATGGATGTTCTCCACCACCACAATGGCGTCGTCGACGAGAATGCCGATCGCGAACACGAGCGCGAACAGCGTGACGCGGTTCAAGGTGTAGCCCATCAGCGTGCTGGCGGCCAGCGTGAGCGCCAGCGTCACCGGCACCGCCACCGCGACCACCAGCGCCTCGCGCCGCCCCAGCGCAAACAGCATCAGCAAGACGACGGCACCCGTGGCGAGCAGCACGTGCATGATCAGCTCGTTGGATTTCTCCTGCGCGGTCTCACCATAATTCCGAGTGAACGTGACGTGCACGTCGGCCGGCAACAGCGTGCGCCGCAAGTCTTCGAGCCGGCGCTGGACGGAGCGCGCCAGTACCACTGCGTTGCTGCCGGGCTTCTTCGCGATCGTCAAGGTTACCGCCGGGACGTCGGTCGGCGAGCCCTCGATCCCCTTTTCGTCGCCACGCGGGCCCGCGCCGAAGAGTACGAGCGTCGTGCGCTCGGCGGGACCGTCGGTGACGTCGGCGACGTCGCCCAGCCGCACCGGGCGACCGTCGCGCACGCTCACCACGGTGGCGCGTACGTCGACGGCGTCGCGCAAGGACGCGTCCGCGTGCAGCAGCACCTCGCGGTTCTCCGACGAGTACGAACCGGCGGGGAGGCTCCAGTTGGTGTGGCCGAGCGCGTCAGCGATCTGCACCGCGCTGAGGTTGCTCGCGCGCAGCCGTCCCGGGTCCAGACTCACCGTGAGTTCGCGACGTTCGCCGCCGATCACCGTCACTTCCGCGATGTCGTCGATCTTCTTGATTTCGAGCGCGAGTTCGTCGGCCACCGTCCGCAGCGCGTAGCTGTCGTGGCCTTCGCTCCAGATGGTGAGAGCGACGATGGGCACGTCATCGATCCCCTTGGGCACGACGCGCGCAGGTCCGGCGCCCGGAGGCAGCACCTCGGGGTGCGCCTGCAGCCGGGTGTGCAGCTTTACCGCGCTTTCTTCGGCGTCTTCACCAACTCGAAAGCGTACGATCGCGAGCGCGCCATTCGGGCTCGACGTCGTGTAGACGTAGTCGACGCCCGGTATCTCCCACAGCAGTTTCTCGAGCGGCAACGCGACCCGCTGCTCGACTTCCAGCGCGCTGGCGCCCGGGAACGGCACCAGCACGTCGATCATGGGGACCTTGATCTGCGGCTCTTCTTCGCGCGGAGTCACCATCACGGCGAAGACGCCCAGCGCGAGAGCGGCCACCACCAAGAGCGGCGTCAACTTGTTGTCGATGAATGCGCGCGCGACACGCCCCGAGATCCCCAGCGCGCGACGGACGGACTTGAGCGCGCGGGCATCGCGATCGAGATCGCCGCTCACGGCTGCACCTCGAGCGCCATTCCTTCGGTTATCGTCGCCGGAGGATCGAGTACCACGCGTTCTCCCGCCTCCAGGCCGGACAGCACTTCCACCGCGTCGCCGGCCGGGGCGTCGGCCAGCTCGAGCAGTCGGAACGACGCGCGGTCCTGGTCGACCACGAACGTTCCCAGCATGCCCCCGCGCCGCACCAGCGCGCGCGACGGAACTCGCAAGCTGGTACGCTCGCCCACCCCGAAGCGGGCGCGCGCGAACATTCCCGAGCGCAAGCGCGGGTCGTGCGGAAGGTCGATCTTGACCAGCAGCGTTCGTGTGCTCGGGTCGACCGCGGGAACGATCTCCGCGACGACGCCGGTCCAGCGGTGGTCGGCGATCGACGGCACCACCACGCCGACCGTGTCTCCCGTCGCGACCATGCCTGTCTCCGACTCCGGGAGCGAAACGTGGAGCCGTAGCGATCGTGCGTCTTCGATACGCAGGAGCGGCCGTCCGGGCGACGCGAGGTCGCCGACGTCGGACATGCGATCCACCACTTGCCCGTCGAAGGGCGCCGGGATTCTCGCGTAGCTCCCGTAGCTGCCGGCCGCTTCGACCGCGGACTGCGCCTGGCGCACCGCGCCCTGCGCGCTTTCGTGCGCGAAGCGCGCCTGGTCCAGTTCGAGTTGCGACGCGGCACCGCGCTCGAACAGGAGTTGGTAGCGCTTCAAATTAGATTCGGCGAGCGACGCCGCCGCGCGCGCTTGTGCGAGTGCTCCTTCGGCTTGGCCCACGTTGCCGATCACCTCGCGGTCGTCGAGCACGACGAGAACTTCTCCCCGTCTGACGGGGTCGCCGGCGTGCTTGCGGATCTCCAGGATCGATCCCATCACCTTGGCCGAGAGAACAGCTTCGCGCACGCCGTGGAGCGATCCCCCGACTTCCACCACACGCTCGACCGGGCCGACTTCGGCCACGACGGTGCGCACGGAGACGGGAGCGGCGTGCGCCGCGTCGAGTCTCTCACCGCGATGGCAGGCAACCACGTTCAGGCCCACGAACAACCACGGGAGCAATCCGGTAATGCCGCGAGCCGACGGACGGAAGGGATTCATGGCGTGACCTCCGGAACGGGTGGCAGGCCCGCGGCAAAGGCGAGGCTGCGGGTGGCACGTTGGGCGTCGAAGCGGGCGTTGAGTTCGCGCACGCGCGCATCATCGAGACTCGTCTCGGCATCGAGCAGGTCGGCGATGCGAACGACGCCTTGCTCGAACCGATCTTCCACGATGGCCAGGGCGCGCTCGGCCTGGGTGACGGCGCCGGCCGCGACGTCGAACCGGGCCCGGGCTTCGGTGGCTTGCAGCCACGCTTGTCGCACCTCGAATTCGGCGGTCTGGATCTGCGAACGTCGCGCTTGTTCCGCCGCCGCGTACTGGGCGCGTGCGCCGCTCACCCGTGCGCGCGTCTGACCCCAATCGATGACGTTCCAGCGCGCGATCGCCATGAGCGAGTAGCTCTCCCCGTTGTTGCCGAACATCTGGTCGTCGTTGAGGCTATAGCGCCCTATTAGGGCGAGCTCGGGCAGGTATTCGCCCCGCGCGCGCCGAATGCCGCTGTTCGCGGCGCTCACCTGGGCTTGCGCGGCTCGCAGGTCGTCGCGGCGCTCCCGTGCACTCGCGAGCGCGTCCTCCAAGGACGCGACGGGGACGTCGTGGGTCATGATTTCGCCATCGAGCGTGTACCCCGCGTCCTGCTCGATCCCGATGGTCTGAAAGAGGTGCGCGCGTGTGAGATGGATTGCGTTTTTCGCGGCGATGAGCTTCTCGTCCATGCGCGCAAGTTGGACGCGCGCCTGCAGCAAATCACTTTCGACCATCATGCCCGCGTCGAAGAACGCTTGTGCCTGATCGACGTGGCGCGCGGTCGTGTCGCGCGCGCGCTGCGCCAACTCCGCCGATCGTTCCGCGAGCACCGCGTCCATGTACGCCGACGCCGTGGCCAGCGCGACCGCCGAGCGCGTGTGCCCGTGCGCGGCTTCGGCCGCCTTCTCCATCTGGCCCGCTTGGTCCAGTCCGGCCATCACGCGCCCGCCCATGTAGACGGGCCAAGTGGCTTCGAACTCGGTGGCGAAATTGTCCACCGGATCGGGGTGGTTGGGATCGCTGGTGGTGAATTCGGGCAGCGAGAATCGCTCCTGCATGAGCGTTAGGCCGAAGACGTCCGCCGGTGCGTCGGTGTGCACGGCGATTTCGCGAATCTGCACGTGGGGCAGGCGCAATGCGCGCACCTCGCGTCGCGTCGCGCTCGCGGCGTCGCGCCGTGCCACGGCCTCCAGGATTGCCGGACTGCGGGACAGGGCGGTGTCGACCGCCGCGCTCAGCGTCAAGACGGAGGACGCGGGCAGGTCGGCCACGGGGGCCGAAGCACGCGCCCCGGTCGCCAGCGCCAGCGCGACCAACCCGATTCCGCTCACAACCCCGGGCCGTCGTCCCCCGCCCCTTGCGCGAACGCGCGGGGACAGCCATACTTCTATGAGAGCATTATTGACCATATAACTACATGGTAGTATAGTTGAGTATACCCGCCCGGTCAAGCGGGTTCTTGAAAGGACGCCCGGGATGCCTACGAACGCGTTGAGTGAGAGGACCTTGGAGATGATCGCGGAGAGGTTCCGGCTCCTCGGCGACCCCGTGCGCCTGCACCTATTGCAGGCGCTCGAGCACGGTGAGCGGTCGGTGGCCGACCTGGTACAGGCGACGGGGGCGAGTCAGGCCAACGTTTCCAAGCACCTGCAGCTCATGCTGCGGGGAGGCGTCGTCAAGCGCCGGCGCGAAGGGTTGTTCGTGTTCTATTCCATCCGCGACCCGCGCGTCTTTCAACTGTGCGACGTGGTGTGCGGCAGCCTGGCCGACCACCTGACGCAAGAACTGTCGCTGGTGTCCGATCGAGCCGGCGCGGCGGGTTCGCGCAGGAAAGCGGGGCGCCGCCAGCGGCGCGGATAGATGTTCCGAGCGGCTTTCAGCCGTCCGTCGAGGGTGATGCGCGACGCGCGGCGCGCGCGTGCACCCACTCCGGGTGTTCCTCGAGCGCGTCGACGATGCGCTCGGGGAGCCCCGGATCATTATATAAGGATGTCCCCACCTGGATCGCGGTCGCGCCCGCGAGGAAGAACTTGCGCGCGTCGTCGATGGTGGTGATGCCGCCGATGCCGACGATGGGAATCGTGACCGCCTTCGCGCACTCCCACACCTTCTGCAGCGCGATGGGGAGAATGGCGGGGCCCGAGTAGCCCGCGCTCCCGCGCGCGAACACCGTCTTCCCCGTTTCCAAATCGAAGTCGATGCCGACCAGAGTATTGATAGCCGCGATGGCGTCGGCGCCGCCCTGTTCGGCCGCGCGCGCGACCAGCCCGACGTCGGTGATGTTGGGCGTCACTTTCACCCACAGCGACTTCTTCGGGATGCGCTCCTTGACGATGCGCGAGATGCGTTCGACCAAGTGCGGGTTGCGGCCCTGGTCGAGCGCTTCGCCCTTCACGTTGGGACACGAGAGGTTCAATTCGAGTCCCGCGTAACCGTCCATGGGCGCGAACGCGTCCGCGAGGTGGATGAACTCCTCTTCGGTCTCGGCCGCGACACTCACCATCACGCCCACGTCGGGGCGCTGATTGAGCTGCGGGAGTTTCTCCCTCACGTATCGTTCGAGCCCGACGTTCTCGAGCCCGATCGAGTTCAGCATGCCGTGCGGCAATTCGTGGATGCGCGGCGGCAGATTCCCCGCGCGCGGCAGCATGGTGATGGTCTTGGTGACCACGCCGCCGAGTCGCGACAAATTCACGAGCGGCGAATACTCCTCCGCGTACCCGCAAATCCCCGACGCGATGAACACCGGGTTCTTGAAGCGCACGGGACCGATCTGGACAGCGATGTTGCTCATGGGTTATTCCGTCGACTCGGCATGGTCGCTCGAACGCGAACTGCGAGCGCGATACCAAATGTCTCGCGCGAGCATTTGTGAGCGGAGAGCGAGCCATGCCGAGGCGACAGGACCCGCACAGGGTGAATCATCATGGCACCGGCAGCTCCTCCCAGCGCAGCACGCTCGCGTCGAAGACGGGGCCGTCGTGGCACACCGTGCGATACGGGCTCGCGCCGTCGAGCTTGGTCGGCACCACACACGCGCGGCACGCGCCGAGCGCGCACCCCATGCGGTTTTCGAGCGACGCGTAGTGCGGGATTCCCTTTTCGTCCGCGAGCTTCTGCACGGCGCGCATCATGACGGTGGGCCCGCACGAGAACAGCGCGTCGGCGGGCTCCTTCGTTAGCATGGCCGAAGCGAGCTCGACCACGTTGCCCTTGAAGCCGTAGCTGCCGTCGTCGGTCGCGAGCGCGACGCCCTGGCGCTCGAGTGCTACGTGTTCGAGGAAGAGGTCGTCGCGCGTTCGCGCGCCGTACAGGAGCCGGTAGCCGTCGCCGATCTTCCCCGGCGCGCGAAATCCGTAGTAGTAGAGCGGCGCCAGTCCGACGCCGCCGCCGATCGCCATCACGCGCTTCCCCGCCAGCACCGGGTACGGGTGGCCGAGCGGTCCGTAGAAGCGCACCGCGTCGCCTTCGCGCGCGCGGCGCAGCGCCTGCGAGCCCGGGCCGACTTCGACGATCACGAGCTCGATCGCGTCGCGCGTGCAGTCGTGGATGCTGAAGGGGCGGCGCAGGAAGAAGCGGTCGTCAGGCGTCGGCACGGCGACGTGGACGAATTGTCCCGCGGTCGGTTCGATGAAGTCGCGCGGGCGTTCGAGGCGCAGCAGGAAGTAGCGCCGGCTCAAGCGAACGTTGGCGGCGACGCGCGCTTCGAACTCGCGCGCGCGCGCGGGAACGAATGCGGCGTAGTCGCCCACTAGCGGCCGCCTCGCGAGGTGTCGGCGGGCGCCGCGGTGGTGTCGGGTTTGGTTTGCACGGGCGGCGGAGGCGGAGGCGTCTGCACGCGCGACGTGTCGGCGGGCGTGGGGCGCGGCTGCGTCGGGCGCGTCGTCGCTCCGCCGCGGCGCGCGCCGGGTGCTGTCGCCGCGGCCGGCTTCACCGCGGTCGCGGTCTTCATGAGCTCCGAGTACGGCGGCGGCGGAGTCGCTCCTTTGTAGAAGGCGTACGCGAGCTGGGCTTGCTGGCTGTCGGGGTACTTCGCGCGCAAGATGTCGTACCACTCGCGCGCCTTGACGCTGTCGCTCTTCACCACGCCCGCGATGTAGCCGAGCGCGTACACGGCGCGCGGCGCGTACTCGCTGTCGGGAAAGTCGGTGGCGATCTTCTCGTAGTTCGGAACCGCCTTGTCGGGGTTGTTGAACTGGAAGAATTGGATCTCCGCCATCGAGAAGGTCCGCATCGCGACCGCCTCCGGGCTGTCGTCGCCCGAGGTCTGCTGCAGCTTCAGCACGCGCCCGATGTCGGAGCCGCGTTTGATGGCGTCTTCCGCGAAGGGCGAACCCGAGTACGCGCGCGGCACCTCTTGGTAGTTCTTCTGCGCGGTCTCCAGGCTGTCCATGCCTTCGTACAGCTCGCCGAGCCGGTAGTACGCTTCCGCCGCGTAGATGCCGCGCGCGAAGCGCTTGGTCACGGTCTTGTAGTTGTTGATGGCGCGCCGCGTGGAGTCGACGCCGGCGTACGCGCCCGCGCGCAGCAGAATCAGCTTGGGCTCGTTGTCGGGTCCGGGCGGGATGGTCCGGATGCGCTTGAGCGTCGCGAGGCTGTTGTCGTATTCGCCGAGCTCTTCCTGCACGCGCGCCATCCCTAGCAGCACTTCGAAGCGCACGCTCTCGGGGATGCGCGACTCGCTCATGCGCTCGTAAACGTCGAGACTCTCCTTATACATCTCCTTCTCGGCCAGGATCTCCGCCATGTCGACTTGCGCGCGGAAGCGATAGTCCGAGCGACCGTGGTCCTTCTCGAGGCGGTTGAGCGACGCCATCGCCTCGGTGCTCGCGCCGACTTGCATGTAGCTCGTGCACAACAGGTACAACGCCTCCGGGCGGTCGTCGTGCTTGCGGTGCTGATCGACGAAATCCTTGAGCACGGGGATGGCGGCGTCGTAGTGCTTCGCCGACACCAGCGACTTGCCCATCAAGAACTCCGCGTCGTCGAGCAGGTTCGACTTGGGGTAGCGCGTCTCGAGCGTGTCGAGCGCGGCCACCGCTTCGTCGTACTCGCCGAGCTGGTAGAGCGCCTTCGCGGAGAGCAGCATGGCGTCGTCGCAGTGTCGGCTCTTGGGGTACGTCGCCAGGAGCTTCTTGCACTTTTCGATCACTTCTTCGTACGCGGTGGCTTGCGGGTTGCGCTGTCCCGGCGGCAGCGATTGTCCGCCCATGGCGGCGCGCTGCGTCGCCTGCGCCTTTTCGGCGTCGCGGTACTTCTGGTTGGCGTTGTAGAGCGTGTTGTAGTACGCGCAGCCGGCGACGAACGCGCACACGAGCGCGATCGTGATCGCCCGAACGACTGCGCGCGACGCCGTCATGCTACACACCGACCTTGGCGGGGATGACCGAGACGCCGTCGACCAGCGTGTGCTTCACGCGCCCGACCACGGTGTGGCCGATGAAGGCCGAATTCTGCGACTTCGAGTGCAGCGCGTCGGCCCGCACGACCCAATCTTCGGCCGGGTCGAACAGCACGAGGTCGGCGGGGACGCCGCGCGCGAGGGTGCCGCCCGGAATGCCGAGGCACTTGGCGGGTTGGTGCGTGATGAGCGCGAGCGCCTGCGGGAGCGTGAGGTGTCCCGGCTTCACCATGTGCGTCACGAGCAGCGGGAACATGGTCTCGAGTCCGACCGACCCGTTGGGCGCCGCGTTGAACTCGACTTGCTTTTCGTGCGCGGCGTGCGGCGCGTGGTCCGACGCGACGCAGTCGATGGTGCCGTCCTTGAGCGCGTCGATCATCGCTTCCCGATCCTCCGCGCCGCGCAAGGGCGGGTTGATCTTTTTGTTGGTGTCGTAGGTGACCAGGTCCTTGTCCTCGAGGCACAGATAGTGCGGCGCGGTCTCCGCGGTGACCGGCAGCCCGTCTTCCTTGGCGCGGCGAATCAACTCGATGGAGCCGCGCGTCGACATGTGCGCGGCGTGATACTTGGCGCCGCGGACCGACTTCAAGATGAGAAGGTCGCGCGCGAGACACACCTCTTCGCTGTGGGCGGGAATTCCCTTCAACCCCAGCTTGGTGGAGTAGAAGCCTTCGTGCATGACGCCCTCGCCGCTCGCCGCCATGTCTTCGCAGTGCTCGACGAACGGAATCCCGAGCGGCGCCGCGTACTCCATCACGCGCCGCACCATCTCGGCGCTCGCCACCGGCGCGCCGTCGTCGGTCACCGCGACCGCGCCCGCCGCGACCAGCTCGTGGTACTCGGAGAGGATTTCGCCCTTGCGGCCCTTGGTCGCGGCCGCGATCGGGTACACGCGCGCGCGCCCCGCGACCTTCGCCTGCTTCAAGATGAATTCGACCACGCTGGGGTCGTCGATGGCGGGGTTGGTGTTGGGCATGCACGCGACCGCCGTGAATCCGCCCGCGACCGCGGCCAGCGTCCCGCTCGCGATGGTCTCCTTGTATTCGTAGCCCGGCTCGCGCAGGTGCACGTGGATGTCGACGAAGCCCGGCGCGAGGTGGAGCCCGCCCCCGTCGTAGATCGGGAGCGACGCCTCCTTGGCGCGCCCGCGCTCGACCGCGTCGATCTTGCCGTCGGCGACGACGACGTGGCCCGCGTACAGCGTATTCTTGGCCGGGTCGACCACGGTGACGTTGTCG
Source organism: uncultured bacterium (assembly GCA_964560355.1). Classification (GTDB taxonomy): domain Bacteria; phylum Krumholzibacteriota; class Krumholzibacteriia; order WVZY01; family JAKEHA01; genus JAKEHA01. The sequence goes on from CAZLLI010000018.1 coordinate 39,344, forward strand.
ATGATGTACGACTTGTGCGAAAGGTTGCCGAGCTTCAGCATCACGCTACCTGTTTGCCTTTCTTCGCTTCGACGGCCGTGGTTTCTTCTTCCGACTCGATGGCGGCGCCGCCGCTGCACAGGTACAAGACCGCCATGCGCACCGCGACGCCGTTCGTGACTTGGTCGAGGATCACCGAGCGCTCGCCGTCGGCGACGTCGTGTGCGATCTCGATGCCGCGGTTCATCGGACCCGGGTGCATGACCACGCAGTCCGGCTTCGCGCGCTCGAGCACCTTGCTATTGACGCCCCACACGCGCGCGTACTCGTCGATGCTCGGGAAGAGCCCCGCCGCCTGGCGCTCCTTTTGGATGCGCAGCACGTTGACCGCGTCGGCGCCGTCGAGCGCCTTACCCAAATCGGTTTCGACGGCGACGCCGAGTTTTTCGATGTCGACCGGTATCAGCGTGGGAGGGCCGCACACCACGACGTCGACGCCCATCGCGACCAGCCCGTGGATGTTCGAGCGCGCGACGCGACTGTGCGCCACGTCGCCCACGATGACGACCTTGCGGTCCTCGAAGTTGCCCCAGCGCTCGCGCAGCGTGAACATGTCGAGGAGGCCTTGCGTCGGGTGCTCGTGCGCGCCGTCGCCCGCGTTGACCACCGCGGCTTCGAGCAGGCTTGCGAGGAAGTGCGGCGCGCCCGCGGCCGAGTGTCGAATCACGATCATGTCGACCTTCATCGCCTGAATGTTCTCGGCGGTGTCGCGCAGCGTTTCACCCTTCGACACGCTGCTCCCGCTCACGGTGAAGTTCACGCTGTCGGCGGACAGGCGCTTCTCCGCCAGCTCGAAGCTGATGCGCGTGCGCGTGCTCGGTTCGAAGAAGAGGTTCGCGACCGTGGTGCCGCGCAGCGCGGGCACCTTCTTCACCGGCCGCTCCGACACTTCCTTGAACGACTCCGCGGTGTCGAGCAAGCGCGTGATCTCTTCGGCCGTCATGCCTTCCAAGCCCAGCAAGTGCTTGCGAGTGTTCATGGCTGTTTCTCCGCGAGAAGGACTTCGTCCTTCTTATCGAATTCTTCCAAGTGCACTTCGACCAGCTCCGTCTCCGAGGTCGGGACGTTCTTGCCGACGTAGTCGGCCTTGATCGGAAATTCGCGGTGGCCGCGGTCGATCAGGACCGCGAGCTGGATGCGCTTCGGGCGCCCGAAGTCGATCAGTTCGTCGAGCGCGGCGCGGATAGTGCGGCCCGTGTAGAGGACGTCGTCGACCAGGATCACGATCTTGTAGGTGAAGACGTCTTTGATTTCCGTCTTGCCGACGTGCGGCTGTTTGGTGACGACCTGGAAGTCGTCGCG
>CAZLLI010000019.1:0-39255 GCA_964560355.1 uncultured bacterium
GCTTCTCGGCCACGACGATGCGCGTGGGCACCTTGTACGACGCCAGCCGCGCGGGCGTGAAGGTGCGGCTGATCGTGCGCGGCACCTGCTCGCTCATCCCCGGCGTGCCCGGCACCAGCGAGAACATCGAAGCGGTGAGCATCGTCGACCGTTACCTCGAGCACTCGCGCATCTTCTTCTTCGCCAACGGCGGCAACGAGCGCTGCTACTTGAGCTCGGGCGACTGGATGAACCGCAACCTCGATTTTCGCGTCGAAGTCGCCATGCCCGTCTACGACGACGCCGTGCGCGCCGAGCTGCGCTACTATTTCAACCTGCAGCTGCGCGACACCTCGAAGGCGCGCGCGATCAATACCGCGCAAGACAATCCGTATCGGCGCGGGACGCGCAACCACCGCGCCCAGGTCGACATCTATCGCTGGCTGTCGCGCGCATCGGGCTCGCGATGACTGCAACCGGGAGGGAAGCATGAGACGAATCGTCTTGGTACGCCACGCGACCGCGGTCGAAGTGGGGCCGAAGGGGTCGGACTTTCACCGCCGCTTGCGCAGGCGCGGTCGCCGCGAAGCCGCCGTAATGGCGGACCGCGTCGCGGTCACGCTGGGCGCGCCGGACGCGGTGGTGACGAGCCCCGCCGACCGCGCGCTGGAAACTGCGCGCGCTTTCGCGGAGCGCCTCGCCCTGCGCGACGACCAAGTCGCGGTGCGCGAGCAATTGTACGGCGGCCTCTTGCCCGAAGAGTTCCTGCACATCGTGCGCGAGTTCGACGATGCCCACGCCACCGTGATGGTGTTCGGCCACGACCCTTCGTTTTCCGAATTCGCGGCCTACCTGGTGCCGGGCTTTCGCGACATGATTCCCAAGGCCGGCGTGGTGGCGATCGACCTCGACCGCAAGTCGTGGAGTGCGGTGTCGCGCGGCGACGGCGTCGTGGCCGCGTTCGAGCGCCCGCCCGCACCCGAGGTGCAGAAGAAAATCGAAGAGGACCTCCTCGACCGTCTCTCGATGGAGATTCGCAGCGCCGTGTTCGCCGCCGTGCGCGCCTTCGGCGTGCCCGAGAACCGCGACGTGGTGAAGTCGGTCGCGCGCGCGAGCGCGCGCCTGGCCCGCGCGGTGCGCCCGTTCGCGGCCGCGGACGCCAAGCCGGCGACGAGGGCACGACGCCGCGCCGCCGCCCCCGCGCGCGCCAAGCGCCGCGCGAGGTCGCGCGCATGAAGTTCGCCGCCATCGACATCGGGAGCAACGCCGTGCGCCTCCTGCTCGCGCGCGTGATCGAGGAATCCGCCGAGCCGCTGTTCAAGAAAGAGGTGCTCGTGCGCATGCCGCTGCGCCTGGGCGACGACACCTTCCGCGGTGGCGTGATCTCGGAGGAGAAGTCGCAGCGCCTGGTCGAGACCATGGTGGGCTTCCGCCACCTGATCGCGGCGTATCCGGCGCTCGACTTCGCAGCCTACGCCACCAGCGCGATGCGCGAAGCCAAGAACGCGCGCGACGTGGTGGCGCGCGTGCGCAAGGCGAGCGACATCTCGATCGAGGTGATCGAAGGCGCGCGCGAAGCCGAGGTCATTTACGCCAACCACATCGAGACCCGTCTCGATCGCCGCAAGAACTACCTGTACGTCGACGTGGGCGGCGGCAGCACGGAGGTGACGCTGATCGCGCGCGGGCGCCGCGTGGCGGGGGCGTCGTTTCCAGTGGGTGCCGTGCGCATGCTGCAAGGGCGCCCGACCCAGAAGGCGTTCGACGGGCTCAAGACCTGGGTCAAGCGTCACCGCGCCGAATACGGCGCGATGATCGCGATCGGGAGCGGCGGCAACATCAATACGCTCTACAAGCTCTCGCGCGCGAAGCAGGGAAAGCCGCTCAGCTACGCCCAAATGTGCGACCTCCACGCCCTCGTGAAGTCGTATTCGCTCGAAGAGCGCATCGTGACGCTGGGGCTTCGACCCGACCGCGCCGACGTCATCGGCCCCGCCTCCGACCTCTACGTGTCGGTGATGAAGTGGGGCAAGATTGCGAAAATCTACGTCCCCGAAGTCGGTCTCGCCGACGGGATCGTCCACCTCCTGTACGAGAAGCACCACCGCCGCGCCGTGCGCGCGTAAGCGACGCGCGGCAATTCTTGCCGTGGCACGATGCTTGCGTTCCAGGACGCGGCCACTACGCCGTGCGAACGCGCCGGCGCGGCCTTCCCAACATGGAACGATCCCACGTCACCGTCGCGGAGCTCTCGTCGCTCTTGCGCATGATCCAGGTGATCCCCGACGCGGACAACGTCGGGCGCATCCACCAGATGCTGCTCGCGTTTTGTACCGCGTGGCGGACCATCGGCGTGCGGCGCGCGTTCCTGCTCCTGGTCGACGAGCGCGGCCGCCTCTTGCGCGGCCACCTCGCGGCCGAGCAGTCGCCCGACCCGGGTGAGGCGGAGGGCGCGTCGTTCGAGTCGCTCGCGCGCCGCGTGGTCGACAGCGCGCACCGCATCGATACCGGCGATCTTACGCTCAAGGCGCGCACGTTCACGGTGCCGATCGACTGGCACGCGTGCGGCGCGGCCAAGGCGGTGAACACCGGCGTCCCCGTGCTCGCCGACCGCCGCCTGGGTGAATTCGCGAGCGACCCCTTCTTCGACTACTTCGGGAGCGCCGCCTACGTCGCCATCCCGCTGCGCGTGCGCGGGGTCGTGAGCGCGGTGCTGGTGGCGGACAACGCCGACGCCGAGCGCCCCATCGGCGTCGAAGACATCTCCCTCGTGTACAGCATGTCGCAACAAGCCGCGACCGCCATCGACCGCCTGCACGAAGCGGCCGACAACGCGCGCAAATTCCGCGTGCTGCGCAAGCTCCAGGACGCGCTGGCGTCGGTGGAGGACCCCAAGCGCTTCGGCGACGCGCTCTCTGCCATGCTGTCGATGACGGCGCGCGCGGTGGGCGCCACCGGCGCGCTCTTGAAGGACCCGCTGCGCAAGAAGATGACGCACGTCAAGACGGTCGACGACGTCGACGCCACCGACCGCGACACCGACATCGCGATCACGGACGCCTTCGACGACATCATGGAGCGCGCCGCCGGGTCGATGAAGCCGGTGCGCGGCGACGCCAGCCACCCGCTCTTGAACGAGACCGCCGCGAGCGTGGTGCGCTACTTCCTGGCGCTGCCGCTCCTCGCGGGCGGCGAGTGCCTGGGCGCCATGGCGGCCTACGTCGAGGGATTCCCGGCCGGCCGCGACGGCGCCGAGTTCTCCGCGCGCGACCGCCTCTTCTTTGAATTGTGCGCGGGCATGATCGCGGAGCGCCTGGATTCGCTGTACAAGGCCGAGCAGGTGCGGCGCAGCCAGCGCATGTTCGACGAGGTGCAGTCGAACTGGATGCGCGAGCGCGCTTCCACGCGCGCGCGCCAGAGCGTGGAGGAGCACCACGACACCGTGGTGGCGCAGGTGCGCGAGCTGACGCGCACGCTCGCGAGCAAGGAGTCGCTGGGCCTTCGCGTCGCCTCCGCACGCGAATTGCTGTCGCGCATCGAGAACGAAACCGACGCTTTCGAGCGCGAGCAGTCCGCGCGGCGCGAGTCGCTCGAGCTCGTCGATCTGTTCGTGCTGGTGCGATCGGTGGCCGACGAATGGGCGGGCCCCGTGCAAGCGGCCGGCGTCGACGTGAAGATGCGCATCCCCGAGCGCGGACCCGTGCTGCTCATGAACCGCGAGAGCGTCGCGGGCGCGATGCGCAGCATCCTCACCATTCTGGCCGGTCACGTGTCGAAAGGGGATCGCGCGCTCATCGAGTGCACGTCGACCGCGGACAAGGCGGTGGTGCTGATCGCGGACACCGCGGGCACCGCCGACGGGTCGCTCTTGTCGCGGCTGTTCATGCCGTTTGCGGCCGCGCCCAACGACGACGACCCGCGCGCCGCGATGTCGGTCGCGGGCGACATCATCCAGCGCCACGCGGGCGAGATCACGGTGCGCTCGTCGGCCACCTGGAAGACCATCCTCGCCATCTCGTTCCCGGCCGCGGCCAACAGCGAGCGACGCGCCCGCCGCGACCGCCGTGCCCGCCCCGGCGACCGCCGCAAGGACTAGGCGAGAATCGACCAGGTGGGCGGTTCCTGTCCGTCGGGGATCGACGCGGTCCTTCTGTCGCCGCCTGAAGCTGAACATCTAACCCACTGTTAGCGTTAATGCTAGGCGCCTCAGACGATCGCCCGCGCAACCCGTGGCATGTCGCTTGCGGATTGCGTCATTCGGCAACCTCCGAACCGTCATGGACGAGCGCAACCTCTACATCCAGATCTTCGACGCCGTGCGCGACCCGCTCATGGTGATCGACGCCGCGGGCGACGTGCACGCCGCCAACGCGGCGGCCATTCGCTTCCTCGACGTCGCGCAGGACGCGGCCCTCTTCGGCACCGACGCCGGCGTGGGCGAGTCGTCCGACGCGGCAGCGTCGATCATGGGCCACGGCGTGCTCGACCTCGTGCGCCGGCGCCTGCCCGTGCGCGGCCAGCCGCTCTACGCGCACGACGGACGCGACCTCGGGCTCGTGGTCGACGTCGAACCGCTGCCGGGGTCGGCGGCGCTGCTCCACTTCCGTTCGCCGACCGAGCGCCTCGCGCGCGAGCTGTGGTCCGACGACGCCGTCGCCGCGGTCGCGCACGAGATCAAGAACCCGCTCGCGGCCATGCGCAGCGCGCTCGACGTGCTCTTCAAGGATCCGTCGGCGCCGCTCCACGATTCGCAGCGCCGCATGCTGGGCGCCTTCGACCGCAGCGCGCGCCGGCTCGCGCGCTTCGTCGACGGGCTGCTCAACGTGTCGCGCCTCCGCGCCGGAGCCGCGCCCGCGCAGCGCGCGCCGCTTTCCGCGCGCGACCTCGTCGACCACGTGGTCGACGAATTTCGCGCCCTGCACCCGCACAAGTGCCCGCGCATCGAGCGCGACGTGGTCGACGCGGACGCGAGCGCGTTCGTCGATCGCGACGGCGTCGAGATCGTGCTCATGAATTTGCTCGGCAACGCGGCGCGCTTCTCGCCCGACGCGGAAGCCGTCACCGTGCGCGCGACGCGCGCCGGAGTGGAATCGATGGAAGACGACATGCGGCTCCTCCCGTGGGAAGCGGTGGGGAAGCCGCGCCTGGTGCGCATCGACGTGGAAGACCGCGGGCTCGGGATGACGCCCGACGTGCTCGCGCACCTGTTCGACCGCTATCACCCGAGCGCCGACGCCGAAACCGCGACGGGGTTCTCCGCGCCCGCGGGCGGCACGCACTTGGGGTTGCACATCTCGCGCGCCATCGCCGAAGCCCACGACGGCTGGCTGCGCGTCGAAAGCAGTTTGGGGCAGGGCACCGTGGTCAGCGTCTTCCTGCCGGAGGACGAAGCTACCGCGCGTCTGTTGTCGCGCCTGCGCATCGCGTCGGACTCGGCGCGGCGCTGGCGCCGCGCGGGTCGCGAGGTGGCGGTGGTCGCACTCGGCAAGGCGACCACGGAAAGCTGGGACGACCTCGCCGCGCGCTGGTCCGATACGCCGCGCGTCGACCCCATCGCGTCGACGTGCGGGTCGCGGCGCGCGCTCATGTGGCCGCTCGACGACGACCTCGCGGTAGCGATCGTTCCGGTCGCGCACCGCGACCACGACCCGTCGCTCGCACTCGGAGAGCCCGTGATCCGCGCCGACGAGTTCTCGTGGGGCATGCCCGGCTTCGTGGCCGGGTGGTGCCGCGTCGACGACGCGGATTCGTTCGCGCAAGCCTTCCACCGCGCGGCCTCGCGCATGGGACGCGCGTGCGCGCACATCGCGCGCGAGCGCACGTCGCCGCGCGCGGAGGTGGACGCGGCCATCGCGTCGATCAATGAAACCGTGGCCATGCTGCCCGGGATGGAAACCACGCTGCACGTGGAGAACGAGGAGTAGAAATGGACAATTTGCGCGTGCTGCTCGTCGACGACGAGCAGGACATCGTCGACACGGTCAAGTACAGCCTGGAGATGCGCGGGTTCAAGGTGGACGTCGCCTACGACGGCGCCACCGCGCTCACCAAGGCGCGCGCCGGGAACTATTCGGTCATGGTGCTCGACGTCATGCTGCCGGCCAAGAACGGCTACGAAGTGTCGCGCATCCTCAAGGACGAGATGGCGCGCGGCGAAATCGCGCCCTTCAAGATTCTGCTCATCACGGCGCGCAAGCTCGACAACGCCATGCGCGAGGAATTCGTGTCGACGTGGTCGAAGGCGGACGCGTGCTTGTACAAGCCGTTCGACTTGGAGGGGCTGATCGACAAGCTGGCGGGCTTGTTCGACCCCGTCGCTCGATAATATCGCGGGGCCGCGGAGTGGCTTCCCGGCGCTGCCGGCCAGGCGACCCCGCCGTCCCCGCCGCGACCATGCGACGCGCCGGAGTTTCCACCCGACGGCGCGAAAAGAGCCGCGGGAGCATCATGCTCCCGCGGCTTCGTGTTTTGTTGGTTGACAGAGCGCACGCGTTGCTGCGATAAATTACGTTCTTGAACCGAACGCGGCCGCATTCGGTTTCTGCGATGAAGAAGATCCAACTCCCGAGGTCGCTCTACAACCCGATCACCATCGTCGGGGCGGTCATCACGCTCGTCGCCGGCGTCACGCTGGCGTTTTTCCTCGTCCTCATCGCCACAGTTGGAAAGACGAACCCGTACCTGGGTGTGTTCGTCTATTTGGTGCTGCCGCCCATCCTGGGCGTGGGCATCCTGCTGATTCCCATCGGCGCGCTGCGCAAGCGCCGGCGCGTGCGCAAGAACCTCGAGCAGGCCACCATGCAGTGGCCGATCGTCGACTTCAACCAGCGCTCCTACCGCAACGCGTTCTTCTTGTTCGTGTTCGGTTTGGGAGTGCTGGCGCTAGTGAGCGTGGTGGGCGGTTACCAGGCGTACCACTACACGGAGTCGGTGCAATTCTGCGGCACCACCTGCCACACCGTAATGGAGCCGGAGCACACCGCGTACGCGAATTCGCCGCACGCGCGGGTGTCGTGCGCCGAGTGCCACGTCGGCGCCGGCGCGGGTTGGTACGCCAAGTCGAAACTATCGGGCGCGTACCAGGTGTACGCGGCTGCGTTCAACAAGTACCCGCGCCCCATTCCGACCCCGATCAGGAACCTGCGGCCCGCGCAGGAGACGTGCGAGCAGTGCCACTGGCCCGAGAAGTTCTTCGGCGCGCAACAGCGACAGTACAACCATTACATGTACGACGACGCCAACACGCACTGGCCCATCAACCTGCTCATCAAGACGGGGGGCGGCGACCCCAAGACCGGCCAAACGGCGGGAATCCACTGGCACATGAACATCGGCGTCAAGGTCGAGTACATCGCGCGCGACGAGCAGCGCCAGGACATCCCGTGGGTTCGCATCACCGACCGCACGACCGGGCGCATCACCGTCTATCAGGACGAAGACAATCCGCTTGCCGAGGAGGAAATCGCGCAGGCGACGGTGCGGCGCATGGATTGCATCGACTGCCACAACCGCCCCAGCCACAAATTCAATTCGCCCGACGCCGCCGTCGACCGCGCCATCCTCACCGGCTCCATCGACGCGACCTTGCCCGACATCAAGCGCGTGGCGGTCGAGGCCATGCAGAAGCCGTACGAGACCAAAGAACAGGCGTTCCAGGCCATCGCGACGTCGATCCCGGATTTCTACCAGAAGAAGTATCCGGAATTGCTCAAGGACCGGCGCGTCGCCATCGACCAGGCCGTGCTGGCGGTGCAGCACCAATTTTCGCAGAATATCTTCCCGGAGATGAAGGTGCGCTGGCAGGGCTACCCCGACAACATCGGGCACATGATCTTCCCGGGCTGCATGCGCTGTCACGACGGCAAGAAGAAGAGCGCGGATGGTTGGACCATTACGCGCGACTGCACCGCGTGCCACGCGATCCTGCGCCAAGGCGCGGGCGAGAACATGCAGGTCGCCGTGACCGAAGAGGGGCTCGAGTTCAACCACCCCGACGGAGGCGAAGACTGGCGCGACACCAGCTGCCATGAGTGCCACACCGGAACCCAGCCCTGACCCCGTCCGCGCCCGCGCTCGGTTCGCGCGCTCCGCGCGCGTCCTCGTTTTCTTTTCCGCCGTCTCGCTGATCCCGTTTGCCCCCGCCCGCGCCGCGCACCCCGCCAACGACGCATGCTTCGACTGCCACGGTGCGCGCGACGACACCGAGGTCCCGTTCGTCGACGCCGCGGTGTTCGCCAAGTCGATCCACGGCGACCTCGCGTGCCACGCCTGCCACAGCGACGTCGACCCCGACGACCTGCCGCACGCGGACGACCTGAAGCCGGTCAACTGCGGCGGCTGCCACGGCGACGAGCAGCTCGACTTCGACGCCAGCGTGCACGGCCAGGCGCTCCATCGCAAGCAGCCGTACGCGCCCTCGTGCAAGACCTGCCACGGCGTGCACGACATCTTCGCCACCGCCGACCGCCGCTCGAGCGCGTACAAGATGAACGTCCCCTACTTGTGCGGGCAGTGCCATCGCGAAGGCGCGCCGGTGGCCAACACGTATCAGATCTCCGAGCACAATATTCTGGAGAACTACAGCGAGAGCATCCACGGCGAAGGGATGTTCAAGAAGGGCCTGATCGTGACCGCGGCGTGCGCCGACTGCCACCGCGCGCACTTGATTCTCCCGCACACCGAGCCGCGCGCGTCGATATCACCCCGCAACATCACCGCTACCTGCATGAAGTGCCACGCGCGCATCGAGGAAGTACACACCAAGGTCATCCGCGGCGAGCTGTGGGAGAAGGCGCCGGGCGCCATCCCCGCCTGCACGGATTGCCACGTCCCCCACAAAGTGCGTCGCGAAGCGGTGACGGTCACCATATCGGACCGCGAGTGCATGAAGTGCCACGAGCGCCACGACGTGTTCCAGGTCGCGGGCCGCGACACCACGTCGATGTGGGTCGACCGCGACCAGCTCGACCGGTCGGCGCACACCAACATTCCGTGCGTGAAGTGCCACGTCGACGTGGACCCGCGCCGCCACCGCCCGTGCGAACCCGCCGGTCGGGTGGACTGCTCCAACTGCCACGCCAAGATCGCCGACGAATACGCCGTGAGCGGGCACGGCCAGGCGCGCGCCCGGGGCATCAGCGAGGCGCCGTATTGCACCGACTGCCACGGCGGCCACGGCGCGCTCCCGCACCGCGACGAAGCGGCGCCGACTTACCGCGCCTCCATCCCCGCGTTGTGCGGCGACTGCCACAGCGCGGAGGGTGCCGCGCCGCGGGTGGCCGACCTCTCGCAGAAGGACGCGCTCGCGGATTACTCGCACAGCATCCACGGGCGCGGGCTCACCGAGAAGGGGCTGCTCCCGAGCGCGGTGTGCATCGACTGCCATTCGTCGCACATGGTGCTCAAGCACAGCGACCCGCGCTCGACGGTGTCGCACAAGAACCTGCCGGCCACGTGCGCTACTTGCCACCGCGGCATCTACAAGAGCTTCATCAAGAGCGTGCACTTCGCGTCCGACGACGAAGACGCCGACAAGCTCCCGACCTGCGCGACGTGCCACTCGTCGCACACCATCGGCGACGTGGAGGGCGACGCCTTCGTGCAACAGGTCACACACCAGTGCGGGTCGTGCCACGGCGAGCTGTCGAAGACGTACCTCGACACCATGCACGGCAAGGCGTACCGCTTGGGTTATCTGGACGCCGCCAAGTGCTCGGATTGCCACGGCGCGCACGAGATCCTGGCCGTGACCGATCCGGCGTCGTCGGTGGCAGCGCGCCACATCGTGGGCACGTGCCAGAAGTGCCACACCGACGCCAACGCGCGCTTCACCGGCTACCTCACGCACGCGACGCACCACGACCCCAAGAAATATCCGGTGCTGTACTACGCGTACTGGTCGATGACCTTCCTCTTGATCGGCGTGTTCACCTTTTTCGGTTTGCACACCGTGCTGTGGCTGCCGCGCTCGTTCCGCCACATGCGCGAGCACCGCAAGAAGATGGCGTGGGGCGAGGAGCGCTACTATGTGCGTCGCTTCGCCCTCGCGCAGCGCATCACGCACTTGTTCGTGATCGCGAGCTTCCTGTCGCTGGCCCTGACCGGCATGATGCTCAAGTTCTCGGCCATGCCGTGGGCGGCCTTCGTCGCCAACATGCTCGGCGGCGTGAAGGGGGCGGGCGTCATCCACCGCCTCGCGGCGGTGACCACCTTCGGCTACTTCACGTTCCACTTGTGGTCATTGGTGCGCATGAAGCGGTTGCACCGGCTCACGCTCATCCAGCTCGTGTTCGGCAAGGATTCGCTCATGTTCAATCGCAAGGACCTGTCGGACTTCATCGGCACGCTGAAGTGGTTCTTCAACGCGGGGCCGCGCCCGCGCTACGGGCGCTGGACCTACTGGGAGAAGTTCGACTATCTGGCGGTGTTCTGGGGCGTCGCCATCATCGGCCTGTCGGGCTTGATGCTGTGGCTGCCGGTGCTCTTCACCAAGTTCCTGCCCGGCGTCGTGATCAACGTGGCCACCATCATTCACAGCGACGAGGCGCTGTTGGCGGTCGGCTTCATCTTCACCATTCACTTCTTCAATACTCACCTGCGGCCGGAAGCGTTTCCGATGGACACGGTGGTGTTCACGGGCTTGGTGCCGCTCGAGGACTTCATGCGCGATCGTCCCGAGGAATACGAGGCGCTCAAGGCGTCGGGTGAGCTCCGCAAGCGCCTGGTCAAGACGACGCTCTCGCGCCGCACCGAGATCGGCGTGCGCGTGCTGGGCGGCACCGCGCTCGGCGTCGGCCTCCTGCTCATCACGCTCATCATCTACTCGATGGTGTTCGGCTACAAGTAGCGCGCAAAAGAGAAGGGCGGGTTCCTTTGAACCCGCCCCGTCGATGCACGAGCCGCGCGAGGTCTTACTGCGCCTTGTACTTGGCCTTGACCTCGGCCGGAATCGGGTGCGCGATCTTCTCCTTCGCCTTGGCGAAGTCGAAGGGCTTGTACGACGGACTCTTTTCGTTGTGGCACGTTTCGCACGTCTTCTGGTCGGGCTTGACGAGCCCCACCGAAGCCGCTTCGATGGTGCCGGACATGATGCCTTCCATCGTCGTCTTCTTCATGTAGTCGCCGCCGGCGCCGTGACACGATTCGCAGGTGACCCCCTCGGTCGCGTCGTACTTGGGGCCGAGCAGCGCCGCCGCCGCGCCGTGTCCGGTCACGTGGCAGCTCAAGCATTTCGGATCCTTCTGCGGATCCTCCACGCCCAGCTTCTTGCCGACTTCCTTCGCTTCCGGTGTGGCGAGCGTCGCGAACGCCTGCGCGTGCTTGCTCGCCTGCCACTTCACGTATTGCTCTCCCACCTCGGGCTTCTTGTGACACATGGCGCATTTCGTGGCGCCCACGAACTGATGGTCCGCCGCCCTCGCGGCGCCGGCTGTCACCAACACGGCGCCCACCACCGCCCATCCGCCGATTCGTACTGCCCAATGTCTCATATGCGACTCCTTTCTTGCGCGGCCGCACCACCAGTATACGCGATTCGGGAACGCGTCAACAAAGGGCAAACTGATCGCGCGCGTCGCCCTATGTAGTTTTGCTACGCTTTTCGTCCTTGGGCGCTTGCGGATCGCGCAGCGGCGCCTCGCCCTGCTCGGCGTACTCGCCGGCGTGGAATTCCTTCCACTCGTGCTCCGGCATGCGTCCGTCGATCCATGTCGTGCTCATCGGGTACACCGCGGGCAGGAACACGACGAAGAAGAAGTGCCAGATCACGATCGCGGAGACGGCGAGGATCGCTTCGTAGAAGTGCACGACTTCCGCCACGCGCACGATCCACACCGGCGCCCACCGGGTCGCCACCGTCGGGTACCATAAGACCAACCCGGTCAGCGCCATCACCCACGTGCCCCACACCAGCGCCCAGTACTCCGCTTTCTGCGTGTAGTCGAAGGTGCGAAACGCCGGCCGCGCCTTCTTCCACCCGGCGTGGAAGGCGACGTTCTCCAGCGCCTGGCGGGCGTCCTGCAAGCGCGGGAACATGGCGCGCAGCGCGCCGCGTCCGCGCCGCGACGCCACCACCCACGCCGCGTGGTACACGGCGGTCACCGTCATGACGATGGCGAACGCGCGGTGCAGGTTCGCGCGCACCATCTCGTGCCCGTCGAGGCCGATGACGCGCGCCCACCACGAGGTGGGGAAGCGCAGCGCGAAGCCCGTCACCGCGAGCCCGGTGAAGCTCACGAACAGCACCATGTGCTGCACGCGCTCCGCGCTGCCCCAGCGCTGGATGGAACGCTGGCGCCGCACGTGGTCGAAGTGCCGCTTCATCTCCCAGCGCGCGATGAGGGCGTTGTGCAGCGCCATGCCGCCCAAGACGAATGCGATCAGCCACAGGTACAGCGAGCGCACCCAGCGGTGCGGCCCGCGCGGCTCGAGGGCGCCGGCGTGGGTGTAGCTCTGCGCGAAGCGCTCGGTTGCGCCTTGGTGGCAGCGCGCGCACGTCGTCGTCACGTTGGCCGCGTTGACCGAGGAGGCCGGGTCGAGCGTGCTGCGAATCTCGTGCACGCGATGGCAGTCGGTGCAGGTCGCCACCAGGTCGCTCCCGCGCGACACCGCCCAGCCGTGGTAGCTATCCAGGTACGATTCGACCACGCCGCCGGGGATACCGTACTTCGACAGAATCACCGGGTCGGTGTGGCAGGTGCCGCACAGCTGCTTCGCGCGGTGCTCGGGGCTCACCACGGTGGTGGAGTCCTGCGTCGCGCGAATCAGGTGCTCGCTGTGACAGTCGTTGCAAGTGGGGGCGTCGCCGATTCCCAGCGCGACCGCCTTGCCGTGGACCGAGTTCCCGTACTCGGTCGCGATCTGCTGGTGGCACTGGCCGCACGTGGTCGCGATGTTGGCGCGATTGATGTGCGACGCCGGATCCGACGCGACCCGCGAGTCGTGCACGCCGTGGCAGCTCGTGCACACGGCGGCGTGCTTGCCCTCTTTCCAGCCCTGGGCGTGGATCGATTGGAGATAACCGGGCACCACGACGGGGAGCCGCACGTAGTCGGCGGTCACGGGCGGCTGCTTGGCGTGGCACTCGCCGCACAGGTTGGGAATGTTGCGCGCGTTGGCGGGCGACGACGAGTCGGCGACGGCCAAGACGTGGTGCGTGCCGTGACAGTCCGCGCAGGTGGCGCCGGCGCCGCTGGTCTTGCGCCCCGCGCGGTGCACGCTCGCGTCGTAGGCCGCGGCTTCGTCGTGATGACAGGCGTCGCACCCGTCGAGCGGGTTGGCGCTCGTCTTGCCGCGATCGTGGATGGTGTGGCACGTCTTGCACGTCATCTCGCGCTTAAATACGACATCTTCATGCACTGATCGCTTGAACTCGGCGGCGATGTCGTCGTGGCAGTTCGAACAATCGACCGGCGTGTACGCTTGGTAGTGCGGAACGTCTTCGTAGTCGCCCGGCGCCCGGTGGCATTCGACGCAGTCCAAGCCGCCGTGCGCGCTGGACTTGAAGCGCGCGGCGACAATCCCGATCGCGTGCCCGCGATCGGACGTCATGGCGGCGTCGTCGTGGCAATCGAGACAGTCGTCGCTCTTGATCTGCGCGTGCGCGGCGGTCGCGAAAAGGGCCGCGAGCGCAATGAAAAGAAGAGCGGGAGTATTGTTTTCGACGCGAATGGCGGGGGAACGAGTCGTCATGGCCGTGGACGGCAGTGAACCACCGTCCATTGCAGGCTACGACCACCGTCGCGCGGTGTCAACCACGCGTCGACGACGAATTCGTCTTTTAATCGTTTCGTAATGATGCTAGTAATCCCGACATGAACATGACGCGTCGGGGGTTTACCAAGCTCCTCCTCGGCGGCGGGCTGCTCGGCTGGCTCGGGAGCGTTCTGTATCCCATCGTCTCGTATCTCAAGCCGCCCCCGATCCCCGAAGCGAACGTGCAATCGGTGAAAGCCGGACTCGCGTCGGCGTTCGCCGTCAACACGGCCGCCATCGTCAAGTTCGGCCGCAAGCCCGTGATCCTGATTCGGAGCGAGAACGGCGAGTTCCACGCCCTCAGCGCCACCTGCACGCACCTCGAGTGCATCGTGCAGTACCGCGGCGACCTCAAACAAATCTGGTGCGCGTGCCATAACGGCCTCTACGACCTGCACGGCCGCAACGTCTCCGGTCCGCCGCCGCGGCCGCTCGACGAGTACGCGGTCAACGTCGTCGGCGACGAGATCCTGGTGTCGAGGCTGGCGTAGCGGCATGGCGACGCGTACCCGCAGCGCGAACACGGGCGCCGGCGCCGGCCGGCGCTGGTACGGCTGGATCGACGACCGCTTCCACGTCACGCCGCTGATCGACTTTCTGCGGCACAAGTACGTGCCGGTGCACCGCCACACCGTGTGGTACTACATGGGCGGCGTCGCGCTGTTCTTGTTCCTGGTCCAGATCGCCTCGGGGATCCTGCTCGTTCTCTATTACAAGCCCGACGAGGGCAACGCGTTCGAAAGCGTTCGCTTCATCACCACCAAGGTGTCGTTCGGGTGGCTGGTGCGCTCGGTGCACAGCTGGTCGGCCAACCTGATGGTGTTGTTCGTATTCATCCACATGTTCAGCACCTTCTTCACGCGCGCGTACAAGAGGCCGCGCGAGCTGACGTGGATGACAGGATTCATTCTACTCGCGTTGGTGATGGGATTCGGCTTCACCGGCTATTTGCTGCCGTGGAACGAGCTCGCGTTCTTCGCCACCAAGGTGGGAACCGACATCGCGGGTGCGGTGCCGCTGGTCGGCAACGCCGTCAAGGTACTGCTGCGCGGGGGCGACGACGTCACCGGCGCGACGCTGACGCGTTTCTACGCCATCCACATCGCGCTCCTGCCCGCCATCTTCACCGCGATTCTGTTCGCGCACTTGTTGTTCGTGCAGCGCCAGGGCATGCACGAGCCGGAATACGTCCAGAAGCTTCCGGCCGAACGCAAGAAGATGATCCCGTTCTTCCCCAATTTTCTTCTGCGCGACACGCTGTTGTGGCTGATGGTGCTGAACGTGCTCCTCTTCCTGGCGGTGTTCTTCCCGTGGGAGCTGGGCGAGAAGGCGGACCCGTTCGCGTCCGCGCCGCAGGGGATTCGTCCCGAGTGGTATTTCATGTTCATGTTCCAAACCCTGAAGCTCTTGCCCGCGCACGTGTGGTTCGTCGAGGGGGAAGTGCTGGGCATCGTTGGCTTCGGCCTAGTGGGGGTGGCGTGGCTGCTGGTGCCGTTCTGGGAGATGAGGCGGCGCCCGGGCGGCCGGCCGCGCGTGGTCACGGTGATCGGTGTGATGGCGATCATCTACATGGTCGCGATGACCATCTGGGGGTATCTGGTATGAGCCCGCGTTCGCGCCTGTGGGTTGCCGGTCTTGCTTGGCTCGCGAGCGTCGTCGCGTTGTCGGTCATGTCGACGCGCGCCGCCGGCGACGAAGACGAAGCCGAAGCCGCCGACGTCGACCAGTGCGTCGCGTGTCACACCGAGCAAGACCTCATGCCGGAGGGGCACATCGACGCCGACGTACACGCCAAGGCGTCGCTGTCGTGCGCCGGGTGTCACGGCGGCGACCCCACGTCGGACGACGAGGAGCGCGCCATGTCGAAGGCCGCCGGCTTCGTCGGCGTGCCGACGAAGGCGGAGATTCCCGCGTTCTGCGGGCGCTGTCATTCCGATATCGAGTTCATGCGGCGCTACCAACCACGCATCGCCACCGATCAGGTGAGTCAGTACCAGACCAGTGTGCACGGGCATCGCCTGGCGAAGGGCGACCGCAAGGTCGCCGACTGCACGAGCTGCCACACGGCGCACGCCATCTTGCCCGCGAGCGACAGTCGTTCGACCGTGTACGCGCTCAACGTGCCCGCGACGTGCGGCAAGTGCCACGGGGATTCGACCTACATGGCCGACTACGGAATTCCCACCAACCAGCTCACCAAGTTCACGAAGAGCGTGCACGGAGTCGCGCTGTTGGAGAGGCAAGACACCGGTGCGCCGGCGTGCAACGACTGCCACGGCAACCACGGCGCGACGCCGCCCGGGTTGACGTCGATCGGGCAGGTGTGCGGTCACTGCCACGTCAACAACATGCAGTTCTTCACCGAATCGCGCATGGGGCACGCGTTCGTCGAGCAAGGCTTCCACGGCTGCGAAGAGTGCCACGGCAACCACGGGATCGCGAAGACGTCGGACCGCATGGTGGGTACGCAGGAAGGCGCGGTGTGCATGGACTGCCACCTCGAAGGAGAGAAGGGCTTCGTGGCGGCAGGGAAGATCCACGCCGAGCTGACCGGCTTGAGCGCGAAGTACGACGAAGCCGTCGCCGCGCAGGGCGAGGTGCAACGCATCGGCATGGACGACGTCGACATCGGCTTCCTGCTGCAGGATGCCCACCAGAGTCTGATTCAAGCGCGCACGCTGGTGCATACCTTCGACCCCGACCGCGTGAAGACGAAGACCGACGAAGGCCTGCAGAAAGCCGACGAGGCCCTCACCGCGTCGGCCGCGCAAGTGCGCGACTTCCACGTCCGCCGCCGCGGCTTCGGTATGGCGACGCTGTTCACGACCATCCTGGTGATCGCGCTGTTCCTGCGCATCCGGCAGATGGAAGCGCGCTAGCGATCGCGTGCGCACCCCGCTTCGCCACCATATGTAGTGGAGTGGCTGGGTCACTGCTCCGGTAACAAGTTCTCCGCAAAACTAGGTCTCTGACTAGTTGACGCTGGACGACAATTCGGACCTCGGTATACTGTTCGGCACTGTGCCGAGCAATCCGCTGAAGCCCATTGCCCTGGTTGCGGTTGTCCTGTTCGCTTGCGCGCTGTGCGCGGCGCTGGTGGCGTCGGCATTCCCCGACGACGAACCCACGCCGGCCGCCGCGATCACCAGCGAGGCGTGCCTCGACTGCCACGACGACGTCGCCCACGCGCTGCTCGCGACCGCCCACGGGGCGGGCAAGTCGAAGGTGGCGTGCCTCGACTGCCACGCCGGCGCCGCGACGCAGGCCCACGCCGACGACCCCGACGTGCGTCCCGTCAACCCGGCGCACCTCTCCGCCGACTCCTTGTCGAAGCTGTGCACGAGCTGCCATGCGAACGCGCACACGCTGAACCTGCTCGAGCGCGACCCGCACCGCGACGCGGGTCTCGCGTGCGTCGCGTGTCACCAGGTCCACAACACCGCGCACCGAGTTGGACTGCTCAAGGACGACGACCCCAAGCTGTGCTTCTCATGCCACGCCGCGCAGAAGGCGGACTTCGTCATGCCGACGCACCACCCGGTGAGCGAAGGCGTGGTGCGCTGCGGCGACTGCCACGTCACGGTGGCGCAGAGCGCGAAGCAGCACGTGCCGAGCGGACCGTCGGAAACGTGCATAAAGTGTCACGGCGTATTCCAGGGGCCGTATCCGTTCGAGCACGCGGCCGTGGTCGACTACTCGACCGAGGAAGGCGGGTGCTTGAACTGCCACGCGCCGCACGGCGCGCCCAACCCGCGTTTGCTGAAGCAACCGTACCAAGCGCCCGACTACGCGCTGTGCTCGCAGTGCCACAGCGTTCCCAAGCACCAGTCGAACGTGAACCACGGCACCCAATGGGCGGGCATGCCGTGCTCGGATTGCCACGTCGACGTGCACGGTTCGTACGACAATAAGAACCTGCTCGACCCATCGCTGGCGGCGCAGGGGTGCTTCGTGGCTGGTTGCCACGCGTACTAGGAGCGCGATGAGGAGAGTCGCGATCACGTTCGTGCTGTTCGCCTTGGCCGCGGCGGGGACCGCGCGCGCGGACTCGACGTCGGTCTGGAACGGCAACGTGCGCGTGGGCGGGATCATCAAGGACGAAACCGGCGATCTCTCCGTCATGCAAGAGACGTTCAACATCCACGACGGCGTCGCCATTACCAAGCTCTACTTGAACGGGCGCTTCAACCGCGACACGCACCTGTTCTTCGACGCCGACAACCTCACGCAGGCCGGCCGGCGCGCCACCCTCGACCTGCGCCGCACCGGGCTGGGGCGCTTTCGCTCGCGCTACGACGAGAGCGACTTCATCTTCGACCCCGCGGGCGCGGTGCAGTCCACGCGGCGCGACTGGTGGTCGTCGCTGTCGTTCACGCCCAATCGTTCGTTCGCGGTGTCGGGCGACTACGCGCTGCAAACGCGGCGCGGCGACCGCCTCGGATACCCCAACGACGTGCAGAGCAACCTCGGCGACGCCTACGACTCCAACCTCAATCGCTGGCGCGCGCAGGTGGAAGGGAATCACGGCTCGGGCGTGGGTGGTGCGTTTGCGTACGACGGCGTCGCGCTGCGCGACGGGCTCGACGCGCGCCGTAACCGCGACGGCACCCTGTTCTCGGCCAACCTGCGCCTGCCGGGCGTGGTGTTCGACAACCTGACCCACGTCGTGCGCGGTTCGGTGGGGACGAGCAAGCTGCCGACCTCGGGGACGTCGTTCGACGTCATGAGCATCCAGTACACCGGCGTCGCCCAGGTGTGGCGGCCGCTGCGCCTCAAGTACCGCTTCTACGGCGTGCAGGTGGAGGACGACGCCGCCCACAATCAGACCGACCGCTGGATCAACGACTTCGACGCCGAGTACCACTGGCGCGCGGCGACGGTGTCGGGCGGTTACGGGTGGGAGGCGTGGGACGACGACTTCTCGGTGACCACGTACCACAATTGGCGCGGCGCGCTGTACCTGCGACACCCCAAGCAGAAGATTTCGGGCAGCGTGTCGTACGCGACGCGCAACAAGGAAGACGAAGAGGATCGGACGCTGCTCAAGGACACCGAGTACACGCGCTCGGAAGCGAAGATCGACGCGCGCCCGATCGCCGGGTTGTCGCTGGGCGGGCGCGTCGCCGAGCGCACGCGCGAGATGCCCGACATCGGCTCGGAGGCGGAAGGCCTGGCGGCGTCGGCGTACGCCAACTATCGCTACGACTATTCGCGCGACGCCGGCGTCATCGCCACCACGCTGGGGGTCGACTACCGCTACGCCGACGATGACTACGACGACATCGTCGGCGAGTACCACGTCACCAGCCAGTTCGTGACCGGGCGCATCGACCTCGACATCTATCAGAAGATCACCGCGGCGGCGGCGGTGCATTTCATCACACTCGACGAGGACATGGATATCGAGAAGTCCATCTTGTCCTTCGAACTGGCGTACACGTTTCGCAAGTCGTACGACGCGAAGGTCAAGTACAACGTTTACAACTACGACGACTTCTTGGTGGCCGATCGCTTCTACACCGCCAACGTGGTGTGGATCGATTTCGGCTACGCGTTGTCGGCGCAGTAGCGGGGGTTCGACACGGCACGCGGCCAGGAACGGAGGGCCGCAGGAGGGTTCGACGATGAGACGATTTCAACTATTGGGGTGGCTCGCGGCCGGGGCGGTATTCGCGACCGCGTGCGAGCGCACCGTGTCGACCGTGGAAGAAACGGTCGAGCCGGCGACGTGTTTCAACTGTCACTCGGACCAGAACACCGCCGTCGTGGCGGCCGAGCAGCAGTACGCGTTCTCGGTGCACGCGAGCGGTACCGCGGTGAGCGAGCCCAACGATCCCTGCAGCGGGTGCCACACCAGCGAAGGATTCATCTCGCG
Organism: uncultured bacterium; assembly: GCA_964560355.1. Lineage (GTDB taxonomy): Bacteria > Krumholzibacteriota > Krumholzibacteriia > WVZY01 > JAKEHA01 > JAKEHA01. Next base: position 19,607 of record CAZLLI010000019.1, read on the forward strand.
CATCGAGACCGGCGTGATCCCGACCACGGTCGAGAACCCGACCGCGATCCACTGCTTCACGTGCCACGCGCCGCACACGACCGGGACGCTGGAACGTCGCTTGGACCACCCGTTCCCGCTCGCCAACGGCGTGACCTTCGACCACCACAACGGCAACGCGTGCACCGCGTGCCACCAGTCGCGGCGCGACGTCAACGTGTACGTGAAGCCGGCCTCCGGGCGCGTCAACTTGACCAGCCGCTGGGGACCCCACCACGGCCCGCAGACCGACATGCTGACCGGCACCAACGGCTACGAGTACGCGACCTTCACGTACGCGCAGACCAACCACAAGCTGGCGATGGACGACGGCTGCCTCGATTGCCACATGAAGTTCACCGAGAACCTGCGCGTCGGCGGACATTCGTTCAACATGACGTACGACGACGGCACCGAGGAGCTGCTCAACACGGCGGCGTGCGCGCCGTGCCACGGCGACATGGACGACTTCGACTACCAGGGTGTGCAGACCGAGATCGACTCGCTCGTGACCAACCTGCGCGGCGCGCTGGTGACGGCGGGGCTGGTGAGCGGCAGCACGGGCCTCCCGCGCACCGCCACCACCTCGAGCGACTCCGCGGGCGCGGTGTGGAACTACCTGCTCGCGGTCGAGGATCGCAGCCACGGCGTGCACAACCGCGCGTATATCCGCGACCTCTTGACGTCGGCGACGCAATACATCGCGGGAACACTGCCGGCGCCGGTCGCGGCGCGCAAGGAGAGCGGCGGGGAAGGATCGAGGTAACGGGGTCGCGAGCAGAAAAGAAAATGGTGCGAAGGGACGGAATCGAACCGCCGACACAGGGATTTTCAGTCCCTTGCTCTACCTGCTGAGCTACCTTCGCACCGAGAGTAAGTCGCTGGAGCCGTTCATCCTAGGCGAACTGCTCGCACCCGTCAACCCCTGCTCTTCGGGGAGGGTTACTTGAGGAGAACCATGCGACGCGACGCGGCGTAGTCGCCCGCGCGCATGGAGTAGAAGTAGACGCCCGACGCGGCCTGGCGGCCGTCGTCGCCGCGACCGTCCCAGGTCGCGACGTAGCTGCCGGGCGTGCGCTCGCCGTCGAACAGCGTGCGCACGTGCGCGCCCCGCACGTCGTAGATCGCGATGCGCACGTGCACGCGCGCGCCGCTCACACCGCCGACGTCGTAGCGCACTTGCGTGGTCGGGTTGAAGGGATTGGGGACGTTCTGGTGCAGTTGGTGCGTCGGCGCGGAAGGGGCGTCGACGCCGGTGACGGTGCCCACCGTCGCGCCGGTGAAATCGTCGACCAAGTTCGAGAGCACGAGCCCGCCCACGGTACCCGGCGCACCCAAAAAGTCGAAGAAGATGCGGCACACGTCCGCGGTTGCGAGCGGCGCCGTCAGCGCCGGATCGAAGCCGCCGAAGTTCATCTGGCCCGGTGCGGTCGTGCGCCCGCCGATGGCCGCGAACCCCGCCGTCAAGAATCCGGGCTCCACGCGATTCAATTGCAGCTGCGCGCTCGGGAATGTAAGGCGCGCCCCGAAGGCGTCCAGCCCGACGGGGTCGTCGACCACCACGAGCACTTGCAGACGCTGGGTGCCGCCGTCGTTTACCACCTGCTGGATCAAGCCCAGCGTGTACGGCGGCGCGGGCGGCGCGGGCACGGTCGCGAAGCACGCGGCCGGCCCCAGGCTGGCGGCGACGCGCAAATCGAGCGCGCGCGCGTCCGCCGGGGTCACCGATCCGCTGCAGTTCACGTCCGCCGACGTCACTTCGCACGACGTGTTGGTGTAGTCGCAGGTGCCGAGCGCGCTCTGGTCGGCGAGGAAGATGTCGAAGGCGCAGTCGACGTCTTGCTGCGCGAGCAGCCCGCTCCCGTCGACGTCGCCGGTGCCTTGCGTGCACACCGCCGCCACCAGGCGCGTGCTGGGGATGATCTGCTTGGGCTGGCTCGCCGACGACCACGATAGTTGCGCCACCGCTTCGCCCGCGTTCTCGTACATCTCCATGCGGATCGACACCGTCGTGCCCGCGGTGAGCGCGATGGTGCCGCTGCGCTCGATGGCGGCCTGGTCGATCCACGAATCGACGACGAGCTGGTTGTTGACGTACAGACGGCAGCCGTCGTCGGTCACGGTATAGAACGTGTAGGTCTGCGTGTACTGCGGCTGCACGAAGCCGGTCCAGCGAATCGAGAAGTAGTTGGTCGCCATCGACGGATCGGGAGCGCTGTTGCCCCAGTCGAAATTCACCGTGGTGTCGATGCGCTGGAACACGAGCCCGGTCAGGTTCATGTTGCTGAAGTACTCGCCCAACAGGCCCGCGGTGCCGGCCGCGACCGCGGCCTGGAAGGTGGCCGTCGTCGTGCTCGCACTCGCGATGTCGTCGACCAAGTTGGAGAGCGCGATGGAACCGCTCGTGATCAAGTTGGTGTCGACGTGGAAGGCGACGCGCACCAACACGCCGCCGCCGGTGATGGGGGTGAAGTTGAAGCCGCCCACCTGCACGACGCCGGGCGAGGTCTCGTCGCCGTCGACCGCGATCCACGACTGCGTGAGCGTGCCCGGCGCCGACACGCCCTGGAAGGAGAGGATCGTCGACGGATAGGTGAGGCGGAACCCGAAGGCGTCGATCGGCGCCGCGCCCGGGTTCGACAGCACGATGTCGACGTTGACGGTCTGGTTGTACGCGCCGCTCGTCGACTGCGCGCTCACCGACATCTGCGCGCGCGCCGACGCGGCGGCGCACAGCGTCGCGATCACGGCCAATATGCGCACCGCGCGCGTCACTTCAGGAGCACCATCCGGCGCGAGCTCTGGTACGAGCCCGCGTGCAAGCTGTAGAAGTACACGCCCGAGCCGACCGCCACGCCGTTCTGGTCGCGGCCGTCCCACACTTCGGTATAGGCGCCCGGCGCGCGCTCGCCGTCGACCAGGGTGCGCACGCGCTCGCCGCGCACGCTGTAGATCGCGAGCGTCACCGGCACGCGGCCCGCGCCCGCCGGCACGTCGAAGCGAATCGAGGTGGTCGGGTTGAACGGGTTGGGGTGGTTCTGATAGAGCTGGAACGCGCTCGGTCCGCTCGACGGCGTGCGGTCGCTTTCGATCGCGCCCGCGAGGTCGTCGACGAATTCCACGAAGCGAATCTGCGACGCGTCGGCGTCCAGCGTGAGCGGACGGAAGCGCAGGCTGAACAACTCGGAGGGCCCGCTGCTCGCGAGGCCGCGGGTGTCGAAGCCGCCCACCCACAGGCTGCCGTCGCCGGCCGGGCGCGCGTCGGCCAAGATCCAGTTGCGGGTACCGTCGCCGCGCTCGAAGCCGGTGAATTCGAAGCCGCTCGGAACCGTGACGCGCATGCCGAAGGCGTCGACGGGCGCGTCGTCGTCGACGGTGAAACTCACCACGACCTCGCCCGCTTGCGCGCGGCGCGACGTCGACACGTGCACGGGTGCGTTGTCCGCCGCTAGCGCGGTCGTGCTCTGCGCGAAGCACTCCGCCATCGGCAATCCCTGCAGGAAGCGCTCGTACACCGCGAGCGCGTCGCCCGGCGTGATGAGCCCGCTGCAGTCGGCGTCGGCGGCGGACGACTCGCAGTCGTAGCCGACCGCGTCGCACGAGGCGGGCACCTGCTGCGCGTTCAGGTACGTGTTGAACACGCACAGCGCGTCGCCCGGCGTGAGCAGGCCGTTGCCGTCCATGTCGCCCACACCCTGGCCGCACTCGCGTACCCACAAGCGCGAATTGGGAATGATCTCGTACGCCTGGCTCGGCGACGACCACCGCAGGCGCGCGAGCGCTTGGTCGCCGTTCTCGTAGTACTCCATGCGCAGCTCGTACATCTGGTTCGCGACTAACGCGATGGTGCCGGTCCATTCCGTCGCTGGTTGGTCGATCCACTTGTCGATCAGCAGTTGTCCGTTGATCCACAGGCGCACGCCGTCGTCGACGATGGTGTGGAAGGTGTAGGTCTCGGTGTAGCGCGGCTGCACCCACGCGCTCCAGCGCACCGAGAAGGTCTCGGGTCCGACTTGCGGGTCGGGCGACCCCGAACCCCAGTCGAAGTCGATGGTGGGGTCGACGCGCGTCAAGACCGGCGCGGTGAGGTCCATGTTGTTGAAGTACTCGCCGGTGACCCCGGGCGATCCCACGAAGATGTAGTCGGTCTTTTCCTCGAAGTACACGCCCGACGGCGCCTGCACGGTGAGGTTCACCGTCTGCGGGCCCGGGATGGCGTATACGTGGCTCGGGTTCTGCTGCGTGCTGGTGGTGCCGTCGCCGAAGCGCCACAACCACGACGTCGCGTCCGCCACGTTGGAGAGGTCGGTGAACTGGACCGTGAGCGGCGGCGCACCCGAGCGCACGTCGGCGACGAACTCCGCGTGCGGGATCTCGAACACGCGCAGCTCGCCGACCGAGATGTAGTCGGCGGTGCCGCCCGGCGCGCCGACGATGCGGATCGCGGTGCCGGACTGCGCGGTGAACGTCAACGTGTACATGTCGAAGTTGACGCCGTCGTTCTTGCGGTAGGGCGGGATGCGCTGCAGGTTCGCCACCGGCACCCAGGCGCCGCCGGTGAAAATCTCGACGCCGAGATTCTCGAACCATCCGCCCGCCGCCGACGTGATGCCTTCCTGGAAGATGAGCTTCGAGAAATAGCGCGTGGCGGGGTAGGTGTAGCCGATCCAATCCAGCGCGCGTGCACCGCCGCCGGTGTAGGTGTCGTACTGGGTGAGCGGGTCGCTCGACCCCGCGGTCGGGTACACGCCGTCGTGGATCACGGACAGGCTCGGGTTGCCGGTCCCGGTCGGCGCGGTGATGAGAGCGGTTGCGGTGCCGGCGTCGGTGATGTCGGTTTCGCCGGGGCGCTCGAGCGCGACGTAGTGCAGCGTGGTGTCGATCAGGGCGCCGTCGCTCACGTACATGGCGACGCGCAGCAAGTTCACTTCGTTGGGGAGCCCGTGCTCGAGCACGTCGAAGAAGAGCGGGTTGCCGTCACCGTCGAAGAAATCCGGGTGGTCGTGCAGGTTGTGCACCTGGGTCACGTTCCAGTGATAGGTGAGATTCTGCGCCGGCGTCTCGGCGTCGGTGGCTTCGCCCCACAGCACGACGGTGTCGCCGATCTTGTAGGTGGCGCCGTTGAGCGGGTACAGGATGTGGCCGTCGGGCGGCGTGTTGCCCGCGGTGATGGTGAACGTGAGCGTCGACGCGGCCTGGAAGGTGTCTTTCACGGTGAGGCGCGCGATGAACGTGCCTTCGGTGTTGTAGGCGTGCGACGTGATCGCCTGCGTCGACGTCTGTCCGTCGCCGAACTCCCACAGGAAGGTGATGGCTTGGCCGTCGGGGTCCGACGACGCGCTCGCGTCGAACTGCACCTGCAAGGGGAGCGCGCCCGCGCGCGGCGTCACCGTGGCGCTCGCGATGGGCGGGTTGTTGGTGTCGCCCGACACGTGACGGATGCGCATCACGGCGCCGGTGAAAATGTTGATGTAGTAGAGGTACTGGTCGACCGGGTTGTAGCCGATGTCGACCACGCCGCCCATCGACGAGCCGAAGTTCAGCTGCGAGACGTAGTCGTCGTTGGCGGTGACGGTGAGAGCCTTGATGAACTGCGCCGTATAGTCGCCGTAAAAATACAAGCCTTGGTACTGCGGCGGATACTTGGTCCCCGTGTAGAACGCGCCGCCGATCGACGTGGCGCCGGTGACGCCGGTCGGGAACGAGAGGTTCGCGTTGGAGTGGTGCCAATACGTGATCGGGTGCGTGATCGGTCCCGGGTTGGCCGGGGTTCCGATGGTCGAGCACCCGTGGTGCGCGGGCTGCGGTCCGTTTTGGTACGCGCTCTGCGCGTTCGGTCCTTCGCGGCACGGCCACCCGAAGTTCTCGCCGCCGCCGATGCGCGACACGTTGATCTCTTCGTACGTGTTCCAGCCCACGTCGCCGATGTAGAGCGAGCCCGGATTGCCGGCGGCGGGGTTGGTGCTGCCGTTGGGCCGCACGCCGAAGCGGTACGGGTTGCGCAAACCGTACGCCCACACCTTGGACTGGATGTCGGCGCCGTTGCCGGTCCAGTACGGATTCGACGGCAGGCCGAGCCCGGTGGCGCGGTCGACGCGCAGAATCTTTCCGGAGTAGCTGCCGATCCACTGCGAGCGATACGCGCCGATGTCTTCGGTGGAGGGAAACTTGCCCGAGCCGAAGCAGGGCGAGTACAAACCGCCCGCGTCGACTTCGTTGTAGCTCGCGCCGTCGCCGGCGGAGATGAGCAGCGTTCCGTCGGTGCCGATACGCAGCGCACCCGGCGCGTGCGAGAAGTAGCACGCCGGGATGCCGGTCGCGTAGGTGCTGCCGAGCAGCACGAAGCGCGAGTTGGTGTCGGCGACGTTGGGGTTGTTGGCGCTCGCGGTGTATCGCACCAAGCGCCCGGGGACGTCGTAACGCTGGCCGTCGCCGCCGGCGTTCCAGTCGAACGTGTAGAGGAAGTAGATGTAGCCGGTGTTGGCGAAGTTGGGGTCGAGCACCATTCCCAACAAACCGCGGTCGTGGTGATCGAGCACGTCCCACGAAAGATCGATGAAGGGCGTCGCCAGCTTGGTGCCGTTTTGAACGACGTAGACCAACCCGCTCTTCTCGGCCACGAAGATGCGCCCGTCGGGGGCGAAGGCGATGGCGACGGGCACGTTGAAGGTGGCGCCGGAGGCGGCGTTCTCGACGTAGAAGCCCGACGGGAGCGTCTGCGCGCCCGCGGCTTGGGCGACCGCGACGAGCAGGCACGCGACGAGGAACGCGCGGAAACTCCGCGGAGGAAGGACGGGTGCCGGTCGGCCAGGGATCATCGAATTCCGAGTCGAGCGTTGGAGCGATGCGATACGTGTCGCGGGGATACATCGCAACGCCCATGCCACGCACAATTGTACTGCAAACACACGACTTGCGAGGCGACGGGGCGCGCTTTTCTGGGGACTCTGCCCCAGTGGACCGTGGTTTCCCCCAGGGCGCACGGCGCGCCGCGGCGCCCGGTTTCCTCGTTGCGAGCGCGTCGGCCCTGCACTATTATTGCGCTCGACTTCACGCCGCGGTCGCGGTGCCCGCTCGTTTCGCGGGCCTCGGGAGCCGCGGCGTCGTCGTAAGAGGACTTCGTGGACACGATGAGCGAACCCAAACCGACCCGCGCCACCGTCACCGACGTGCGCGTCATCCTCGAGGCGTGCCCGCCTCCTTTGGCCGACCGCGACAAGGCCTACGCCGTGCTGCGCCAGAGCTTCGCGTGCTACAACTCGTTCCACGCGGTGTCGGTCCCCGACCTCCAGGACGAAGGCGAGTTCATGCGCGAGCGCGCGCGCGTCCCCAACGAGGAATTCGCGCGCTGGCTGCGCGAGCTGACGGAAAAGCCGCTCAGCTTATATAAGGTGGTGGTCGGTTGCTCGCGCGCCGACATGGAAGACTGGCTCGCGCACGCCGAAGCGATCGGGTGCCGCGACATCTTCGTGGTGGGCGGCGACTCGAGCACCAAGCAGTACCGCGCCGACGGGCTCGACGTCGGTGCCGCCGCCGCGCTGGCGACGCGCCGCGGTTTCAACTGCGGCGGCATCATCATCCCGACGCGCCGCACGCAATTCGTCGCGCGGCCCGCGTCGCAGGACGAAGCCGACCGCGTGCTCGCGAAGATCCACGACCACGGGATTCGCTTCTTCAGCACGCAGATTCTCTACGAGAGCGAGTGGATGTGCAGCCTCTTGCTCGACCTGGTGCGCCGCGTGGGTCCCAACGAAGTCCCGAAGATCTTCCTCACGTTTTCGCCCTTCGTGGCACCCGAGGACATTCACTTCGCGAAGAAAACGCTCGGCGTGTTCATTCCCGGTGACGTCGAGCGCATGCTCAAGGGCGCGCGCAGCATGCGCGAAGCCTCCATCTCGGCGTTGATCGGGGTGTGGGAGCGCTTGTCGTCGTTCGCGGGGCAAATCGGATTCCCGGCCGACCGCCTCGGTGTCAACATCGAGTACCTCGACTCGCGCAACCCGCGCTCGGTCGATGCGTCCTTCGAGTTGGCGGAAGAGTTCGGGCGCATCCTGCGCAAGCCGCCGCACGCGTGACCGCGCGCACGACCATCGTCGCGGTCGACGTCCACCCGGCCGACATTCCCCTCACCGATCCCTTCGTCATCTCGCGCGGACGCATTTCCGTCGCCGAGTGCGCTTTCGTGCGCGTGCGCGTGCACGGCGGCGACGTCGGGTTCGGCGAAATGGCGCCCTTCGCGGCGCTGACCGGGGAAACGCGCGACGCCTCCATCGAAATTGCGCGCCGCCTGGGCGCGACGCTGGTCGGGCGCGACGCCGCCGATTGGCGCCGTATGGCGGCCGAGCTCGAAGCCGCCGCGCCCGCGGCGCCCGCCGCGCGCACCGGATTGGAGTGCGCGCTGGTCGACGCGCTCGCGCGCTCGCGCGGGATTCCCCTCCACGCGTTGTGGGCCGAAATCGGCGGTGTTGCCGACGTGCGCGTGCGCGAGACCGACGTCACGCTTCCCATGCTGGAGCCGGCGCGGGTCGACGCGCTGGCCGCCGAGTGGCACGCGCGCGGATTTCGCATCTTCAAGCTCAAGGTGGGCGACCCCGACGTCGACCGCGACCTCGCGCGGGTCGACGCGCTGGCGCGCCGCTACGCCGACGTGTCGTTCATCCTCGACGCCAACCAGGGCTACGACCGCCCCCGCGCCGACGCCTTCGTCGCCGGGTTGCACGCGCTGCACGAACGCGTGCGCTTGATCGAGCAGCCGCTTGCGCGCGACGACGTCGACGGCATGGCGCGGCTGTGCGAGCGCTCGCCGGTCGCCATCGCGGCCGACGAGTCGGTGTTCACCCTCGACGACGCGCGCCGGGTGATCGCGGCGCGCGCCGCCGACGTCGTCAATCTCAAGATCATGAAGTCGGGACTCGCGCAGACGATCGAAATCGCGCGCGCGGTGCGGGCCGCGGGGCTGGGACTCATGATCGGCGGAATGATGGAGACGCGCCTCGCCATGGGGGTCTCGTTCTCGCTCGTGCTCGGCTTCGGCGGCATCGACCACCTCGATTTGGACACCCCGCTTCTCATGTCCGACGACCCCTGGGTCGGCGGCTACTCCTACGACGGTCCCCGCCTCCACCCGTGGCGCGAACCCGGCCTGGGAATGGCCCCGAGGTAGGGGGTTGCGCGGCGACGGCCGGCGGGAGTAGCATTCGCGCTCGTTTCGCGACTCTCCCCGGGACCCGAACCAGGTTCTGGAAACTCCGCGGGGGTGCGCATGTATAACCGTCCAAATTTTCGGCTCCCGACGTCGAACCGTGCCGTCGTTCCAAGGAGTTTGCCATGGCGGAAGTGACGCGTCGCATCATGATCGAGGCGAAGGGCCTCTCGAAGTACTACGGCCCGTTCGTCGCCATCAAAGACGTCTCGTTCTCGATTCCCGAAGGCCAGATCGTGTCGTTCCTCGGCCCCAACGGGGCGGGGAAGTCGACCACGATGAAGATCCTGGCCGGCTACCTCGCCGCGAGCGCGGGCACCGCGCACATCGCCGGCTTCGACATGACGGTCGAGCGGCTGGAAGGCGCGCGCCACCTCGGCTATCTCCCCGAGAACGGTCCCCTCTACAACGACATGACGCCGCTCGAGCTGCTGACGTTCTTCGGGCAGGCGCGCGAGCTCGCTCCGTCGCGGCTCAAGGAGCGCATCGGCGTGGTGGTCGAGCGTTGCGCGCTCGAGGCGGTGCTCGAGAAGCCGATCGGAAAGCTTTCGCGCGGCTACCGCCAGCGCGTCGGGCTGGCGCAAGCGCTCTTGCACGACCCCTCCGTCCTTATAATGGACGAGCCCACCGCCGGCCTCGACCCCAACCAGATTCGCGACTTCCGCGAGAACATCAAAGTGCTGGGGAAGACCAAGACCATCTTGATCTCGACCCACATCCTGCAAGAGGTCGAAGCCGTCGCCGACCGCGTCGTGTTGATCCACGACGGGCGCGTGCTCTTCGACGGGACGCCCTTCGCGCTGCGCGAAGGCGGGTCGCTCGAGCAGACCTTTTACCGGCTGACGGGCGGTGTCTCCGGCGCAGGGCGGAGGTAGCGCGAGCTTATGAAGCGACTCAATATCAACTGGAGCGTGGTCAAGGCGATCGTGCGCCGCGACCTTCGCCTCTACTTCTCGAACCCGACCGGCTACGTCTTCATCACGCTGTTCATCTTCTTGAGCGCGGCGGCCGCGTTTTGGCAGGACCGCTTCTTCCTCAACAACCTCGCGAACCTGGCCCAGCTCAACGCTGTGTTTCCGTATCTGCTGCTCTTCTTCGTGCCCGCGATCACGATGGGTGTGTGGTCGGAGGAGCGCAAGCAGGGAACCGAGGAATTGCTGCTCACGCTGCCCGCCACGGATTTGGAAGTCGTGCTGGGCAAGTATCTCTCGACCCTCGGCGTCTACACCGGCGCGGTGCTGTTGTCGCTCAGCCATTTGATCGTGTTGTTCTGGCTCGGGCGCCCCGACATCGGCTTGATGCTCGGTAATTATTTCGGCTACTGGCTGATCGGCGCCGCCTTCATCGCGGTCGGTATGCTGGCCTCGCGCTTGAGCGCCAACGTCACCGTCGCGTTCATCTTGGGCGCCGTGTTCTGCGCCTTCTTCGTGTACGTCGAACGCATCTTCGGCGTGTTGGGGAGCGCGGCCGAAGGCGTGGGCGCGCAGCTCGCGGTCTTCCAGCCCTTCGACGACTTCTCGCGCGGCGTCGTGAGCCTCTCCGGCATCCTCTACTTCGCCGGCATCGTCGCGGTGATGCTGTACCTGAACGTGGTCCTGGTCGGCAAGCGCCACTGGCCTCCCACCGCCGACGGTCACAAGATGAGCTTCCACTACGGCATTCGCACCGCCGCCATCGCGGTGGCGTTCGTGAGTCTGATCACGCTGGTGTCGCGCGCGGGCGCGCGCGTCGACGTCACCGCCGAGCGCCTGCACTCGCTCTCGAAGCGCAGCCGCGAGCTGGTCAAGGAGCTCGACCGCGACCGCCCCGTGTTCATCCAGGCCTACGTCAGCAAGGACGTCCCGCGCGCGTACGTGCAGACGCGCGAAAACCTGCTCGCGTTCTTGCGCGAGTTCGACGCCGTGGGCGGCGACAAGATCCACCTGATCGTGCACGAGACCGAACCCTACAGCCAGGACGCGCGCGACGCGCGCGAGAAGTTCGGCATCCAGCCCGTCGACGTCCCCGAGATCGCGGGGTCGACGGCCAACGTGCGCAAGGTGTTCATGGGGGTCGCGTTTACGTGCGGCGGCGCCGAAGACGTGATCCAGTTCTTCGACCGCGGACTCCCCGCGGAGTACGAGATCGCGCGCTCGATCCGCGTGGTCGCGCGCACCGAGCGCAAGAAGGTGGGCGTCGTCACTACCCAGGTGCGCTTGTTCGGCGGGCTCGACTTCAATACGTTCCAGAGCACGCCGCCGTGGCCGGTGGTCGCCGAGCTGCAGAAGCAGTACGACGTGGTCCAGATCTCGGCGCAGGATTCGATCCGCGAAAAAGTCGACGCACTCGTGATCGTGATGCCGTCGTCGCTCTCGCAAGAAGAGATGAATCACGTGCAGGACGTGATGAAGCGCGGCACGCCGACGCTCTTGGTCGACGACCCGCTGCCGGTGTTCGACCCCGGCATGTCGCCGTCGGAAGAAAGCGGCGCCAACGTCAACCCGTTCATGCGCAACCGCGGCCCGCAGCCCAAGCCCAAGGGCGGCATCAACACCTTCCTGGGTTCGTTCGGCATCCTGTGGAACAAGACGCAGATCGTGTGGGACCGCTACAACCCGCACCCCGAGCTGGCGAATCTGCCCCCCGAGGTCGTGTTCGTCGGGCGCGGCAACGCCAACCCGCAGTCTTTCAACGACGCCTACATGGCGTCGACGGGGCTGCAGGAAGTCGTGTTCCTCTTCCCGGGTTCGATCGCGAAGGAGTCGGGGTCGACCTTCGGCTTCGAGCCCATCATCAAGTCGAGCCTCACCGCGGGCACCATCGACTACAACCAGATCGTGCAGAAGAGTTTCTTCGGCATGGGGCTGGTGCCGTACAACGGCCCGCGCTACACCACCGGCGCCGACTATCCGATCGCCGTGCACGTGTCGGGACAGAGCGTCGTCGCGGGCGACACCACGCGCGCGAATATTACCTTCATCGCCGACGGCGACTTCATCTCCGACCAGTTCTTCGAGATTCGCCGCCGCGGCCTCGAGAACATGGACTTCGACAACGTCTCGTTCTTCCTGAACTGCATCGACGTGCTGGCGGGCGACGAGTCGTTCGTCGAATTGCGTCGCCGCCGCGTGCAGCACCGCACACTCACCACCGTCGAAGCGCGCACGCGCGCCTTCGCCGAGCAGCGCGCGCTGGAAGAACAGCAGGCGACCGCCGACGCGCAGACCGCGATGGCGGAAGCACAGCAGCGCCTCGACGCCAAGGTGGCGGAATTGCAGAACCGCACCGACATCGACGCCACCACCAAGCAAGTCATGGCGCGCAACGTCCAAGAAGCGGAGTCGCGCCGCTTCGACGCCGCCAAGGCCACCATCGAAGCCGCGCGCGACGCCAGGATCGACGCCAGCAAGGAGCAGATGGAGTCGCAGGTGCGCCGCATCCAGAGCAGCATCAAGACGCTCGCGGGTCTGGTGCCGCCGATTCCGGTGTTCGTGCTGGGCTCCCTCGTGTTCATGCGGCGCCGCCGGCGCGAGCGCGAGGGCGCCGCGGCCGCGCGCCGCTTGCGCGACTAGCAGGAGATGTGACGATGAGCGAGATGCGTAAGACGTTGACCTTCGCGGGCGCCGCGGTGGCGCTCGCCGCGCTGGCGCTTTTGACCGCGCCGCGCCAGAAGTCGCCCGACCAGTTCAACGACCAGGGGCAGGCGTTTTTCCCCGACTTCACCGATCCCAACGCCGCGCGCACGCTGGAAGTGGTCGACTGGGACGACGCCACCGGTACCGCGGTTCCGTTCAAGGTGACGTACCAGGGCGGGCGCTGGACCATTCCGTCGCACCACGACTACCCGGCGGACGGCAAGGACCGTCTCGCGAAGACCGCAGCCGGTATGATCGGCATCACCAAGGACGATTTTCGTACCGACAACCCCGCCGACTACGAAGCGTGCGGCGTCGTCGACCCGCTCGATGCCACTAACCCCAGCACCAAGGGGCGCGGCAAGCGCGTCACCATCAAGGGCGACAACGACGTCGTGCTGGCGGACTTGATCATCGGCAAGTCGTTCGAAGGGCGCGAGGGATTCCGCCTCGTGCGCGTGCCGGGCGAGAAGCGCGTGTACGGCGCGCGCATCAACCTGGAAGTCTCGACCAAGTTCAAGGACTGGATCGAGCCCGACCTCATGCTGATCGACAAGGACGAGATCGACCGCGTGACCTTGAAGGATTACTCGATCGACGAAACCACCGGCCGACTCGACGTGCGCGACGAAGTCACGCTGTCGAAGAACGGCGACCACTGGACCATGCCGGGGACACCCGCGGGCAAGGAAGTCGACACCTACAAGATGAACAGTCTGGTGCGCGCGGTCGACGAGCTCTCGATCGAAGGCGTGCGCCCCAAGCCCGAGGGACTGACGGCGTCCTTGTCGAAGGGCGGCGGCGTCGCCATCTCGCAGAGCGACCTTCTGTCGCTCCAGGAGCATGGTTTCTATTTCACGCGCGACGGGCGCCTCATGTCGAACGAGGGCGAGCTGCAGACGCGCACCGCCGACGGCGTCACCTACACGCTGCGCTTCGGCGAAATCGCGACCGGGCAAGGACTCGCGATGACGGCGGGCGTCGACGGCGGCGCCGCGCCGGAAGGATCGGGCGAGAACCGCTACCTCATGATCACGACTTCCTTCGATCGCGCGCTGTTCCCGGAGCCGCCCAAGGCGACCAACCGTTCGTTCGCGAACAAGGCCGACAGCGTGCTCACGCTCGAGGAGCGCAAGCAGAAGGACATCGACGCCGTCCACACGCGCTGGCTGGCGCGCGTCGAAGGCGGGCAGAAACGCTCCGACGACCTCAACGCGCGCTTCGCGCGCTGGTACTACGTGATCTCGTCGGAGAGCTTCGACAACTTGCACCTGCGCCGCAAGGACGTGCTGCGCGACAAGCCGAAGCAGGGGTAGAGCGATCCCCAGTGGGCGTGGCGATGGCTCGCTCTCCGCTCACAAATGCTCACGCGAGACATCTGGTATCGCGCTCGCAGATCGCGTTCGAGCGACCATCGCCCCGCCCCTGGGGGCACGCACAAAAAAAAGGCTCCGGTCGATTGACCGGAGCCTTCTTGGTTCCTATCGTCGCGTGCGACTTAGAAGCCGAGTTCTTTCTTGCGCGCTTGTGCGGTGGGGAGCTCGGGCTCTTTGTCGGTGATGAGCGGGAGCTTGCCGGCGCGTTCGGCGTTGATTTGGGTCCACTGCTTCTGGTCGTCGGGCACGTCCTCTTCGGGGTAGATGGCTTCCACCGGGCATTCGGGCGCGCACGCGTCGCAGTCGATGCACGAATCGGGGTCGATATAGAGCATCTCGTCGTCGGCGTGGAAACAGTCGACCGGACACACGACGACGCAATCGGTGAATCGGCACTTCTGGCAATTGCCAGTCACGACGTACGTCATTCACGACTCCTCATGATCATTGGATCCAGCGGCGAACCGATGTCGGCTCGAATCGATGCGGCGCGTTAGGATAGGTCGCCGCGGGGAAGGTCGTCAAGCGGCTTTGCGGCGCGCGGCGGCGGCGACAAAGGCCCCCGCCACGAAGGCACCCGCGCCGGCGGCGGCGAAGGGGAGCGTGCGCGACTTGCGGGCGGCCTCGGCCTCGGCGCGCTTGCGCTTGTCGTGCGAGATGTCGAGCTTGACGTCGCGCTCGGTGAAATCGAGCTTGCGCAGCACCCTGTCGTACTCGCGACCCTCGGCGCGGATCTCGCCCCCGCTGGCGACGCGCATGGAGTCGGGCATGTTCGGGAGGCTTTTCTGGAAGGCCTGGAAGCGCAGCGACGTCTCCTTGCGTTGGGCGCGGATCGACTCCAGCGCCTTCTCGTTCTCGGCGATCTTCGCATCGTAGGCGCGGACGTCGCGCGTGCCGCGGCTCCACGCCAGCCCGGCGGCGCCCAAGAACCCGGCGCCGGCGACGATCAGCGCCGCCGCGGCAATTCTTCCCGTCGTGAGCTTCATGGATTCGGCATTGTTTCCGACCCGTCGCGGCGTGTCAAGGAGCCGGTGCGGCCGCCATGCGGTCGAACAATTCGCCCACCGGGCGCATGGTGTCTTCCCACCGCGCGCGCGTTTCGACCACGCCGAGGTTGATACGCCGCGCGCGCGCGCGCAGTTCCGCGTCGCGCCACGAGTCGATCACGGCGACGGCGAGGCGCGTCGCTTCGCCGGGGGGAAACAGGCGTCCGCTCTCCCCGTCGGCAAGCCACTCGCGGTTGGCGGGGATGTCGGTGACGACGGGGAACAGCCCGCACGCCATCGCTTCCAGGAGCGACACCGAGGTGGTGTCGGAGCGCGACGCCGAGACGTAGACGTCGTGCGCCGAAAGGAGCGCGGGCATGTGCGCGTGGTCGACGGCGCCCACGAAGGTGATGGCGCCCGCCGCGGGCGACCGCTCCGCGCGCGTCTGGAGCGCGGCGCGCTCCGACCCGTCGCCGGCCACGGTCAAGGTGGCGTCGGGGAGCGCCTCGCGCACCCCCGCGAAGGCGTCGATCACGGTCTCCACGCTGTAGA
The DNA here is from genome assembly GCA_964560355.1 of uncultured bacterium. Classification (GTDB taxonomy): domain Bacteria; phylum Krumholzibacteriota; class Krumholzibacteriia; order WVZY01; family JAKEHA01; genus JAKEHA01. The sequence goes on from CAZLLI010000019.1 coordinate 35,355, forward strand.
CGGACTCGAGCTTGCGATTGGTGACGATGCGGGGGCCGCGCGCGACCCCCGCGCCCGCGGGATGGAAGGCGCCCACGTCGATGCCGTAGGGGAACGTGAGGATGCGCCCCGCGGGGACGCCGAATCCGCGGATGCGCTCGGTGAGCACGTCGGCGTCGGAGGTGACCCAGGCCGCGCGCCGCAGCACGAACCCGACGCGCCAGCGATGGAACGCGCTCTTGGCGGGGTCGGTCATGACGTCGCTGCCCCACGTGCTCATGACCCACGGCTGGCGAACCACCAGCGCGGCGATCATACCGTAGTTAGGGACGAAGTGCGCGCTCACGACGTGGGGCCGAAACGCGCGCGCGATCCGCCGTATCGCGAGCGCCGCGAGCGGGTAGCGCAGTGCGTCGGGGAGCGCCTCGGTCACGCGCACGCGTCGAAACGGAGTCGGGAAACCGTCGCCCGCTTCGAGCGAGAGCGCGAGCACGTCGTAACCGCGACCCGCGAAGTACGCGGCGAAGCGGCGCAGGTGGACCTGGCGCGCGTCGCCCATGAGCAGCATGCGCGGGCGTTCGAGGGACACACGCGGAGTGTAGTGCCCGCCCCGCGCCCGTGTCAAAGCGCGCCGCGCCCGGTTGACACCCGCGCGGTCACGGGCTACGCTCCACGCGGCCGATCGAATCGGAATCGCCGCAGCAGCGATCCATCGGGCTACGCAAGGAGAGTTGAGACCCATGAGAAAGTTGTGGATGGTCGTCGTGCTCGTGGCGGCGATCGCGTCGTGCAAGAGCAAGTCGCACCCGGTCGACGTGTACGTGAGCCCCGCCATGGAATCCAAGGCCGAGCCTCGCGTCGAGAAGATCGCGGTGCTGTCGACGGCGACGTCGCTCAGTGAAGCGGAAGACCCTGACAAGGTCGCCCCCAAGACGCTCGAGCGCTTGCTGGTGCAGTCGCTCGACGAGCGCAAGGACTACAAGTTCATCGCCCCCAACACGGTCAACTACGTGATCGAGTCGAAGGGCTGGCAGGATCGCTATCAGGCCTTCCTCCACAAGTACGCGCTCACCGACAAGCTCGACATGCCGTTCCTGACCGAATTGGCGACCGAGATCCAGTGCGAGGCCGTGCTGATCCAAGTCGTCGACTTGTGGCAAAAGGACGAGGCCGACATCACCGAGAACGCGACGCCGGCCACCTACGTCGGCGCCACGGTGACGGTCATCGGCGCCAAGGACGGCGCCATTCTGTTCCGCGCGAGCGACGAGGACTACCTCGAGGGCGCGCGCACCGAGACCGCCGACCGCTCGCTCGTGACGAGTTCGTCGGGCGCGGTGTACTCGGACTTGGGCGCCAAGGTGTACAAGGCGCCGCCGTACGAGGACGTCGCCATCAAGGTGGCGAAGGCGCTCGCGTCCAGCTTGCCGATTCGCTAGGGCGACGGCGCCGCGTCCGATCGACCCATGAACGCGGACGCGCGCTGGATGCGGGAAGCGCTGGGCGAGGCCGAAGCCGCCTTCGCCGCCGGCGAAGTTCCGGTGGGCGCGGTGGTGGTGCTCGACGGCCGCGTGGTGGGGCGCGGGCGCAACCGCACCGCGCAGAGCGGACAACCCTTCGAGCACGCGGAAGTGATGGCGCTGTGGCAGGCGGTGGAAACCGTCGGCGCCCACGCGCTCGAGCAAGCGGTGGTGTATTCCACCATCGAACCGTGCGTGATGTGCATCGGCGCGGTTTTGCTGGCGCGCGTGCCGCGTGTCGTCTTCGGCGCGCGCGAGCCGCGCACGGGCGCGTGCGAAAGCGTGCTCTCGATACCGAACGAGCCGCGCCTGCTCCACCGCGTGGCGGTCGTGGGCGGCGTCGAAGAGGACCAGTGCCGCGCGCTGATGCAGCGCTTCTTCGAAGCCCGGCGCTAGAAACCAAGAATTCCGGAGAGATGCGAGAGTGGCTGAATCGGCACGATTGGAAATCGTGTGAACCCGAAAGGGTTCCGAGGGTTCGAATCCCTCTCTCTCCGCCATTCATTCGTTGAACCTGGATCGACCATGGCCGCATTTCCTTCCTCGGCATCGGAGCGACGGTCGTCCGCGTGGTTTTGCGGCGAGGGCGCCGTCACGGGCGTCGGCAGTCTGCCCTTCGTCGACGCCGCGCGCGCGATCGACTTCGTCGCGCGCCACGCCCCCGACGTCCCCTTCTGGCCCCAGCTAAAGCGCTTGTCGCCGCGCGAAGCGATGATCCCGCAGCTGCTCGGGCCCGCCTTCAAGCACGTGGTCGCGGTGCGCGGCGAATACGCGTTCCACGTACCCGGCGACCGCCTCGAACGCTTCGTGGGTGCGCTCGGTCGCGACGACGCCAAGCTCGAGCCCGCCAACGCGGCCGGTTTCTACGCCTTCGTCGACGCGTTCGGGCGCGGCGCCTTCCCGAACGCGCGCGCGGCCAAGGCGCAAGCCATGGGGCCGGTGACGACGTCGTGCGCGCTGGAATCCGACGGGCGCGCGCTGGTCGAAAACGCCGAGTTGCGCGCGGCTATCGCCGACCACGTCGTGCGCGTCGCCAATTGGCAGACGGAGACGCTATTGCGACTGGCGCCGTCGGTGGTGATGGTGCTCGACGAAGCGTACCTGGGGGTGGCGCTGCGCACGCGCCCGGCGCTGCGCCCGGTTCTGGTCGACCTCTTGCGCTCCGCGGTGCTCCGCATTCGGCGCCCCGGTGTGTTGGTGGGGCTGCACTGCTGCGACGAGCTTCCCCTCGGTGTGATCAACGAGATCGCACCCGACGTGTATTCGTTCGACGCCCACCACGGGGGCGCGGTGTTCGGCAACGACCCCGAGGCGCGCCGCTTCGTGGCCGAAGGCGGGCACGTCGCGTGGGGTTGGGTGCCGACGCGCGACGACTTGGGCGGCGTCGACGCGGCCGGCGTCGCGGACCGCTGGTGGGGCGTCGCGCGGCGGCTGTGCAGCGAGAGCGACGGCGTCGACGTCGCGCGCATTCGCTGCCGCTCTCTGGTGACGGCGTCGTGCGGGCTGGCGGGCTCGAGCGAAGCGACGTGCGAGCGGTCGTTCGCGATCGCGCGCGAGATCTCGCTGCGCTTCGCGGAACGCGTCGAACAGGATGCGCCATGATGGGCGACGCCAACCATCCGCCCTCACCGTGCACGAGTTTGTGCGTGCTCGACCGCTCCACCGGTTGGTGCGAAGGGTGCGGGCGCACGCTCGACGAGATCGCGCGCTGGTCATCGATGACCGCGGCGGAGAAGTGGTCGCTCCTCCAGGAGATTCGCGACCAACGACGACGAACGGAGCGGCCCGATGGCTGACATGAGCGACGACGTGCGCGCGCGCATCGAGGAGTCGGAGACGCGCATCGCGAAAGTGGTGGCCCCCGCGACCACCAACCTGTACGACACGCTCTTCGGCGGGACGCTGCTCGCGTGGATGGACGAAGTCGCGTTCATCACCGCGACGCGCTTCGGGCGGCGGCCGTTCGTCACGGTGTCGCTCGACCGCATCGACTTCAACCATCCCATCCCCGCGGGGACCATCGTCGAGCTGGTCGCGCGCGTCGAGTCGCTCGGCCGCACCAGCCTCAAGATCCGCATCGACGTGTTCGTCGAGCACATGCTCAAGGCGGATCGTCTGAAGGCGGTCACCGGACTGTTCACCATGGTCGCCATCGACGAGAACAAGAAGCCGACCCCGATTCTGTAGCCGGAGTGCTTGCCTTTCCGGGCGCACGTGGGTTAGTATCCGCCCGGAGAGATGCCAGAGTGGTTGAATGGGGCGGTCTCGAAAACCGTTGAGCGCGCAAGCGTTCCGAGGGTTCGAATCCCTCTCTCTCCGCCATAATTTCACACCGGCTTCGTACAACCGGGTCAGGTGGGGCTGTAGCTCAGCTGGGAGAGCGCCTCGTTCGCAATGAGGAG
>CAZLLI010000020.1:0-39144 GCA_964560355.1 uncultured bacterium
GTCGCCCCAGAAAATCTCTTCCGTGCCGTTGCCGTGGTGGACGTCCCAGTCGACGATGAGCACGCGCTCGATGCCGTGGCGCGCGAGCGCGTGGCGCGCCGCGACGGCAACATTACTGAACAGGCAGAATCCCATCGCGCGCTCGCTCTCGGCGTGGTGGCCGGGCGGCCGCACCGCCGCGAATCCGTTCGCGAACTCGCCCGCGACCACGCGGTCGACCAAGTCGAGCATCGCGCCCGCCGCGAACGACGCCACTTCGTACGACGCCGGAATCGTGAACGTGTCGGGGTCGAGCATGAAGGAATGCCCCGCCGTCGATGCGATCGTTTCGACGTACGCGGGCGTGTGCGCGAGCGCGAGCTCGTCGACCGTCGCGCGCCGCCGCGCCGGCACGACGTCGACGCCTATCTCACCCGCGCGCGCCGCGAGCGCGAGCATCGCCTCCATGCGCGCCGTGCGCTCCGGATGCCCCTCGGGATTGAGGTGACGCAAATAGACGGGGTCGACGTGGAAGGCGGTGGTGCGCATTGTTGCGACTATGGCGTCGAGTAGCCGGTGGTCTCCCAACGACCGTTGTGCGACGATAAGAACGCAACAGCGACCACGAAACATCGACTTGGATCCGCGTCCGTCCCGGTCGCGAATGACAAGAGCACGGCCGCCGTACCGCCGCCCTTTGAAAACCCGACGCGTCCGAACACGATCATCGGCCCACCGCCATTGTCCCGCGACAAATGCATCGAATCGCTTGCGAGGCCACTGACGCTCCGGAGTGTGACAGCAGCGCGACGGTAGTCATCGAGAGCCTCACGTTGCTCTCTTGAGACCCCAGGGATTGCTGGAAGCTTCGCCATTGGGATGGTCGTGAATCGTCCAACCGGAACCGAATCCGGTAGCGCACACCCTTCGAAGTGTCCTGCGCGAGCCTCACGAATTAGCTCTCGGTAGATGGCGAGCTCGTCCAGCGTTGCTATACCGACCACGCTGTCCGCCTGCAGCAGAGACCAACTCGCCGGCATCTGTTCGAACGCCGTTCGCACCTCACTGGTCGGCGTGAATAGCACTTCATTTTGATAAGGAAGGCCTTCGCGCGAGGACGTCCTCGTGTCGGTACATCCGATCTGTTCAACAAGTTTGGCGACTAGGTTGCGCTTGGCACTCGCGTTGGCGAACCGAAAGCCGCCATTGCGGCCGTACCGAAAATAAGCGCCCGCGAGATACGCGAGTTGGAGGGCGCGATCGCGGCCGCCGAGCTGAACCCACGACAAGCTCGCCGATTCCCCGCGCGTGTACGCGTCGGCCGGTTCCGCGCCAGGTTCGTAGATGTAGAACTGATTGACGAAATCGCGCATCTCCTTGGAATGGAACGACACCAGGCAATCTTGATACCATCGTGTTTCGACTTCGGAGCTAAGTCCCTGCTCGCGAGCTAGTCGATCCAAGTAGGCGCGAAAGACAAAAGCATTTACGTGTTCGTTGCAGTAGAAACGCTCGACGATGTCGGTTTCGTTGCGAAGATCGCGCCCGCCGTACTCATCCAGCATTCCCAAGACGAAGAACACGGTTTCGCCTTTGGAACCGCTCAGGTCGCTACGATGCTCCGCCGAGGACGACACGCGCGGAACTAGCAGCCACAGCACAACAGCCGACATCCGAACAACCCGGACCCGCATGGTCATGATCGGTTGGGGCCGCAGCTCCTAGTCCTCCTCGTACTGCACCTTCAACTTCTCGACCACGCTCGCGTCGGCGAGCGTGGTGACGTTGCCGAGCGCGCGGCCTTCGGCGACGTCGCGCAGGAGGCGTCGCATGATTTTGCCCGAGCGCGTCTTGGGCAGATCGCCCGCGAACACGATGCGGTCGGGGATCGCGAACTTCCCGATCTTCTTCACCACCCACTCCTTGAGTTCTTTCTCGAGCGATTCCGTCCCGCTGACGCCGTCGCGCAGACTCACGAACGCCACCAGCGCTTGGCCCTTGAGGTCGTGGGCGACGCCGATCACGGCGGACTCGGCGACGCGCGGGTGTTCGACGAAGATGCTTTCCAATTCCGCGGTGCCGATGCGGTGCCCGGCGACGTTGACCACGTCGTCGACGCGCCCGACGATCCAGTAGTAACCGTCCTTGTCCTTGCGCGCGCCGTCGCCCGGGAAGTAGATGCGTTTGCCGGGCCACTTCGACCAGTAGGTTTGCTTATAGCGCTCGGGGTCGCCGTACACGCCGCGCAGCATTCCGGGCCACGGCTTGCGAATGGCGAGGTAGCCCGCGTCGACTTCCTTGCCGGCGTCGTTCAAGATCGCGGCGTCGATGCCGAAGAACGGGCGCGTCGCGCTGCCGGGCTTGGTGGACGTGACGCCGGGCAGCGGCGTGATGACGATCCCGCCGGTCTCGGTCTGCCACCACGTGTCGACGATCGGGCACTTCTTCCCGCCGATGTGCTTCTGGTACCACATCCACGCTTCGGGATTGATGGGCTCGCCCACACTGCCGAGCAAACGCAGCGACGAGAGGTCGTACTTCGCCGGCCACTCGTCGCCCCATTTCATGAACGCGCGAATCGCGGTGGGCGCGGTGTAGAAGATGTTGACCTGGTAACGCTCGATCATCTGCCAGAAACGGCCGCGGTTGGGCCAGTCGGGCGCGCCTTCGTAGAGGAGGCACGTGGCGCCGTTCTGCAGCGGCCCGTACACGATGTACGAGTGCCCCGTCACCCACCCGATGTCGGCCGTGCACCAGAACATGTCGTCGGGCTTGAGATCGAACACGTACTTGGTCGTGATATACGCGAACACCATGTAGCCCGCGGTAGTGTGCATGATGCCCTTGGGCTTGCCGGTGGTACCGCTCGTGTACAACAAGAACAGCATGTCCTCGCTGTCCACCTTCTCGGGCGGACAATCGGCCGCAACGCCGTCGGTGATCTCGTGGTACCAGTGGTCGCGCCCGTCTCGCATGTGACACGGGAACGGATTGTCGGGATTGCGTCGCACGACCACGACCGACTTCACGCTGGGCGCATCGGCGAGCGCTTCGTCGACGATGTCTTTCAGAGGAAGGACTTTTCCACGACGCCAGCCGCCGTCGCCGGTGATCACGAGCTTGGCTTGGCAATCCTGCACGCGGTCGCGAATCGATTCGGCGGAAAAGCCGGCGAAGATCACGGTATGCACGGCGCCGATGCGCGCGCACGCGAGCATCGAGACGACGAGCTCGGGGGTCATGGGCAGATAGATGGCGACGCGGTCGCCCTTCTTGAGCCCGATCTTCCTGAGCGTATTGGCGAAGACACCGACTTCGCGCGCGAGGTCGCCGTAGGTGAGCACGCGGCGGTCGCCGGGTTCGCCTTCCCACACGATGGCGGCCTTGTGGCGCGTCGGAGAGTCGAGATGGCGGTCGAGGCAGTTGTACGAAAGGTTGGTCTTGCCGCCCACGAACCAGCGGTAGAAGGGCGCGTTCTTCTCGTCGAGCACGCGCGTCCATTTCTTGAACCAATGGAGCTCGCCCGCGACGCGCCCCCAGAACTTGCTCGGGTTCGCGATGCTCTCCTTATAGAGGCGGCGATATTCCGCTTCCGTGCCGATGTGCGCGTTCTTGCTGAACGCCGCGGCTGGCTTGAAGCGGCGCGCCTCCTTCAACACGGTATCGAGCTGCTTCATGTCGATGCCTGGCATATCCCGCGCGACTCCTTTCGCTTGCATTGTCGACGCAACCCGGTCTAGTCTAGCGAACGTCGCCACACCAACCAACGCCGAATTTTCAAGGCGACACTCGGCATGCACCAACGAATCGATCGATCGGCCCGTGCGTGGGCCTTCTACGACTGGGCGAACTCCGCCTTCTCGACCACCGTGATGGCGGGCTTCTTCCCCATCTTGTTCAAGCAGTACTGGAGCGCCGGCGTCGACGCGGCGGAGTCGTCCTACCGGCTCGGCGTCGCGAATTCGATCTCGAGTCTCATCATCGCACTCGTCGCCCCCGCGTTGGGTGCCGTGGCCGACGCGGGCGGGTCACGCAAGCGCTTCCTGCTCGTGAGCGCGACCGTCGGCATCGCCGCCACGGCGGCGCTGTTCTGGATCGGCAGCGACTCCTGGACCGCCGCGGCGGTGGTGTACGTGATCGCGGTGCTCGGCTTTTCCGCTTCGATGATCTTCTACGACGCGCTCCTCATCGACGTGTCCACGCCGGACACGTCGGACTACGTGTCGTCGTACGGTTTCGCGCTCGGTTACTTGGGCGGCGGGCTCTTGTTCGCCTTCAACATCGTGATGTATCGCATGCCGGAACGATTCGGCATCGTCGACAGCACGGCGGCCGCGCGCTGGTCGTTTCTCACCGTGGCGGCGTGGTGGGCGATATTCTCGATTCCGCTGGCGCGGGTGGTGCGGGAACGGGTGTCCGCGGCGGCGACTCGTCCGCGCGGCGCGACCCGACTCGGCTTGCGCGCATTCATCGACACCTTTCAACACTTGCGCCGCTACCGCGTCGTGTTCTTGTTTCTCGTCGGCTACTGGTTCTACATCGACGGCGTCAGCACCATCGTGCGCATGGGCATCGACTATGGATTGTCGCTGGGATTTTCCGCGAGCACGTTGATCGTGGCCTTGCTCATGATTCAGTTCGTCGGCGTCCCGGCGACGATTGCGTTCGGTAGAATGGCGGAGCGTATCGGCGCGCGCTCGGGTATCATGGTCGCCATCGTGTTCTACGCCTTGATTTGCGTCTGGGGCTATCGCATGCAACAGGCGTGGGAGTTCTTCGTGTTGGCGGGTGCGATCGGGCTCGCGCAAGGGGGCATCAACAGCCTGAGCCGGTCGTTCTACTCGCGCCTGATCCCGGCCGACGAGTCGGCCCAGTTCTTCGGGTACTACAATACGATCGGCCGCTTCTCCGCCGTCCTGGGGCCGTGGGTGATGGGGTACGTGAGCCTCGCGACCGGCAATCCGAGGCTCTCGATTCTGGCCCTTATCCTCTTCTTCATCGTGGGGGCCGCATTTCTGATGCGGGTGCCGGCCCGCCCCTCGGAGGGAACGTCGTGATCGAGCTTCGTGATTTGATCGACCGCTTCAACCGTGAGATGGCGAAGGCGGCGTCGGCCGGGGTCTACGAACCGACCGCCGCCTCGCTCGCGACCGTGGCGGCGCGGCCGTCGGTCCGCATGGTCCTTCTCAAGGGCGCCGACCCCCGCGGCTTCGTGGTCTACACCAACCTCGAGAGCCGCAAGGGCCATGAGCTCGCGGCTAACGCGTGGGCGGCCTTGTGCTTCTGGTGGGGGCCGATTCACACCCAGGTCCGGGTCGAAGGGCGGGTCGAGCTCGTCACGCCGGCCGAAGCCGACGCCTACTTCGCCTCCCGACCGCGGGCCAAGCAGGTTGCCGCCTGGGCGTCGCACCAGAGCCGGCCGCTCGCATCCCGCGACGAGCTCTTCGACCGGGTGGCCAAGCTGGAGGACCAGTACCGAGGCAAGCAGATCCCACGACCCGCGCATTGGACCGGGGTCCGGGTGGTTCCCGACCGGATCGAGTATTGGTACGGGCACGAGGACCGGCTCCACGAGCGCTTCGAGTACCGGCTCGAACACGGGGAGTGGATCGAAAGAATTCTCGCTCCCTGACCCATCTGGACGAAGGTTTCCTTTGCGCGCCCGCGGGGGCCTCTGCTAAAATTCTTGCATCCCACCAGTTCCGGGCCTGAGCCCCAGTCGGCCCGGTGGAGTGATGAGGCAGAAAGTAATCGGTCATTGCCGAGACGGAGGACTTTCATCTTGAGCATCCGCATCCGCACCGCGCTACTGGTGACTCTATGCGCGTGTGCGGCAGTTGGTACGGCTGGGCAAGCCCGTGCCTTCTCGCTGCATCGTATCGCCGCGGCCCTCGACGTGAGCCGCGTCGCCGCCGCGAATCCGGCCGATAGCGGCCCCGTGACCGCCTCCCACCACGCCCTGACTCCCGCTGCCGCCGAGTTGAACGCGCCCAGCACCGAGATCGAAGTGCGCGTGCCCGTCGAGTGCGACGTCGAGATTCAAGTCGTCGACGAAGCCGGCACTCGCGTAACCGGCGCTCGCGTGCACATGCCGGCGGGCGTGCAGAAGCTCGGCTTCTGCGGTCGCGACGCGCACGGCAACGCGCTCCCCAACGGCGTCTACTATTACAACGTGATCGTCGGCGACGACGTCAGCACGACGCGCATCACGATCGCTCGCTAGGCGATTCTCTAGAGATTTCAACTAAACGGCGGCACTCGTGCCGCCGTTTTTGTACCATCCCCGGTCATGCAGGACGAGGGCGACATCGTCGTGGTCGGCGCGGGCGCGGCGGGGTTGATGGCCGCCATCTCGGCGCGCCGCGCCCATCCGGCGCGCCGCGTGCTCGTCTTGGACGGCGCGAAGAAACTCGGCGCCAAGATCCTCATCGCGGGCGGCGGGCGCTGCAACGTCACCCACCACCACGTCGACGAGAGCGCGTTCGCCGGTTCGACGCGCCCCGCCATCCGCAAGGTGCTGGGGCGCTTCGACGTCGCGAAGACGGTCGCGTTCTTCGGCGAGATCGGCGTCGAGCTCAAGCGCGAAGACACCGGCAAACTCTTCCCCACCACCGACGACGCGCGCACGGTCTTGAACGCGCTCCTTACCGAGGCGCGCACTCGTGGAGTCGAAATCCGGCACCCGCGCCGGGTGAACTCAATCGCGCGACAGCGCGACCAATTCGTCGTCTCGGCGGGGAGCGACACGGTGCGGGCCACGCGCGTCGTGATGGCGACCGGCGGCAAGAGCATCCCCAAATCAGGCTCCGACGGGTTCGGTTACCAGCTCGTGAAGGCACTCGGCCACTCGATCACTCCCGTGGTAACGCCGGGTCTCGTGCCGTTGCTGTTGCCGCGCGATCACTTCCTGTGCGCGCTCGCGGGCGTCACCCTCGACGCCACCATCGAGCTTCGCGGCGCGACCGGGAAGCGCTTGGTGTCGTTCACGAATTCCACGCTGCTCACGCACTTTGGTCTCTCCGGCCCGTCTGTGCTCGACATCAGCCGCTACTATTTGCAGGCGGTCGCGGCGGGCGAGAAGGTGGCGCTGTTCGCGAACTGGCTCCCCGGCGTCGACGCCGAGGCGCTCGACCGCGAGCTGCAACCGCTGCGCGGGAAGTCGGTGGGCGGATTCCTGCGCGAGCGTTTGCCCGAGCGACTCGCGCGCGCGCTGTGCGAGCACGCGGGCGTCGACCCCGCCACGCGCGGCGAAGAAATGCGCCGCGACCAACGACGCGCGGTCGCCACCGCCGTGTGCAACCTCGCGCTCCCCGTGACCGGCGACCGCGGCTACACCTTCGCGGAAGTCACCGCGGGCGGCGTGCCCCTCTCCGAACTCCACCTCGACACGATGGAGTCGCGCGTATGTCCCGGCCTCTATCTGTGCGGCGAAATCTGCGACGTCGACGGGCGCATCGGCGGGTTCAACTTCCAGTGGGCCTGGTCGAGCGGGTTCGTAGCGGGAACGGCGGCGGCGGAGTAGTTTCCGTTGTGATCGATGGGCTCCTCGCTTGTCTAATCAGGGCCAAGGAGGAACCCACATGCACCCCCATGGATTCCACGCCCTTTCGTCAGTTCTTCAACTGCTGCCGCTCATCGCCCTCGTGCTGTCCGGTTCGCTGAGTTGCGGCGACGACCCCGCAGCACCCGAAGAACCGACCGAGACCAACGTCTCCGTCGAGTCCTCGAACCGCGCAACGGCCACCATCGGCCCCGCGGGGGGGACCGTTTCCACCACCAGCAACGCTGGTATCGCGTACACGCTTTCCGTCCCACCCGGGGCACTCCCGCGCGACGTCGAGATCGCCATCACCCCGGTCGCCTCGATCGGGAACCTCCCCTATTCCGGCGGACTCGAGGGCGCGGTGCGATTGCAGCCCGCCGGGTTGTCGTTCCTCGCCCCTGCCGAACTGACCATCGAGGCGGTGGCGAATCCGACCGGCGACCAACGTCTGATCGGATTCACCTACCAGGGCGACGCCCAGAACATCGACGAAACCGTAGCCGCGCAAGTGGGCGGCGAGATCCGCGTGTTGGTATCGCACTTCAGCGGTGCTGGTGCGGCGGTTGCGGAGCCTGGAGAGCTGAACACCGACGCGTGCGACAACCTCACACCCGACCGCACCCTCGAATGGATCATTGTGAACTGCGTGGAGAACCGTGACCAGTTTCTCGCGCTGATGCGGGGCCGGCTCGCGTCCATCAGCCTCGCGATCGAAGACGCGTCGGACCACGATGCGCTCGTGACGTCGATCTCGGAGTACAGCGAGTGGCTGGGCTTGGTCTATTGGGTACAGGACAACGACACCTACGGCGACCTGCTGAGCACGCTTGCGAACGACATGGTCGCCGTCGACAATGTCGTTAGGTCGAAGCTGATAGCTCGCATCAACGATGCGAAAAGCCGGTGCACCGCGAGCAACCTCGAATGGCTCACCGAGATCTTCGACTATCGTGCACTCGCACAGGCCGCATTCGCCGAAGCCGGCATTGGAGAGCTGACGGATCAGTACATTTTGAGCGGCTTGTGTGCGACGGCCGTGATCGATGAGGTCTCGCTCGTGGACCCGCTCCCGCTCAATCAAGACCGGAGCCTCGACATCGATTTCGCCCTCGAGATCGACGGCACCCGCGTGCCCGCCGCGTTCGACGTGGCGGTGGCCGATCTCACCTACCCCGAAAACGTTGTGCAAAGTCCGCTGGGCTTCACCAGTGCGCAAGGCCGGTACACGACCGTGGTGCGCCGCGTGAATGCCGAAGGCGCGGTCTTCGACATCCAAGCCAACTTGATGCTGCCGCTGCTAGGAAGTATTCCCGGCGCTCAAACGTCGGCCCCGGTTCCGATCGCTGTCAGCGGGAACGTCCTGCGCGGCGGTAACGCCACCATCACCGACTACTTCCCCGCCAGCGTTCCTCCCGGAGTCGCGGAAGTGCTCGAGGTGAAGGTCGAACGCCTCACCCCGACCGGGCCGGTTCCGATTACTGGTGCCGCGGTGACATTCGCCGTTTCGGGCGGAACCGCGAACCCAACGCAATCCGTGACCAACGGCGCCGGCGTCGCCTCGACGGAAATCACCGCCGCGACGACTGCGAGCAACGTCACCATCAACGTGAGCGCGTCTTTGAATGGGACGAACATAGCCAGCAAATCCGTGTCCGCGTTCGTCGAAGAGGACGCTCCGGCGAGTTTCCAACTCGTCAGTCGAACGAGTGCCGTTGGCGGCCTGGAACTCGTTGGTGATTGTTCCGGGGTGGGCGACCCGGGCGGCTTTGGAACGGGACCGGGGCCACTGGCTTTCGACGTCCAAGGTAACGAAACGTGTCAAGCATCGGTGGGCGATGGAACTCCCGCGACCAAGTACCGATCCATAGTAACCCACCACGTCTCCGACACGGGGCTTGATACCGGCATCATCGTGATCGAAACCGACGGAACGCTCACGGCCCGGTACACCTGCACGGGCGACCCGGCATGCGACTCGGAATACGCGGAATCCCGCACGATCCATGACGTGATCATCGTGTTTAGTATTGCCCAAAGCGTCAACTTCGAGTTCGACGGGAATCACACGGAGTCGTTCGCTTACAATGTGCAACCCGAATTCACGTTGACGCGAATCGACAGTGGTTCCGACGAGAAGATGAACTGGGATGGTTACAACCAAAGCAGTTGGGACGGAACGCTGGAGCCGGGAACGTATCGCGTGCTGTTCCACCAGACCGGAGAAGTGTATTCGAGGGCGGGAGATCTAGATCCAGAGGCGACGCACACGTGGGATACGGAGCTCACTCTCAAACTTACACAAGTTCCCTCCGCGACGAGCGCGGGCAGCCGCTAGGAGCTTGAAATATGTGTCGAGAGCATCCTCGTCGATCTTGCTCGCGTTACTTGCAGCCTGCGTATTGGCACTGGGAAGCTGCAGCGACGACCCCACGGCACCCGAGGAACCTACCGACAGCAACGTGTCGGTGGAATCTTCCAACCGCGAAGCAGCGACCACTCGAGCGCTTCCGCGATTTGCTTCGCGATCGGAAGCGCTTCGTCGATGGGAAGCGCACCTTTCGCGATATGCCGGCGATGTGGGCGTGGCTCAAGGACGCGAGGACTTTCGCCTCGCGTTCGAAGCGCGCCATTCGCTCCGGGTCAGCCGCGAATTCCTCGGGCAGCACCTTGATGGCGACGTCGCGGCTCAAGCGCGAATCCTTGGCGCGATAGACTTCACCCATTCCGCCCGCGCCGACTTGTGTCGTGACGCGATAGTGCGCGATCGACTTCCCGATCCAACTCGTCATTCCGGCTTCCTTCCGGGGTGAAACGTCACGGCGAACAGCGTGTACCGCTACTCCGCCACGCCCTTCTTCTCCGCGCGCTCGAGAAGCTGGTTCGCGTTGAGGAGGACATCGATGCGACGACGCGCCAATTCGGGATTGGCGACGTAGGTCGTGATGAAGCGCGTGCCGTCGCTGGTCATGTCGAAGTCGCGATAGTCGACTTGCAGGCGCGCGATGGTGGGAAGGTCGAACAACTTGACGGGGCGGCCGACTTGCACGACGTCGCCCTTGGCGTCGATCGATACCGACATCATCGACGACCCCGACATGTAACAGATCTCCTTCGACGACGGCGCCCACATGGCGTGCAGCCCTCCGCCCGACGATACCTGGTAGCGTTTGCCGGGGCGGTTGAACGGCCGCACGTGCACTTCGTACACGCCGGTCTCGCTCGAGGTGTACGCGACCCACTGGCCGTCCGGCGACACCATCGCGCCGAATTGCCCGAACGGATCGGTCACCACCGGAATCGGCTCGCCTCCCTTCTCGGCCGAGACCATGAAGATGTCGGAACCGGGCGAGCCCCAATCGCTCATGAGAATCCACTTGCCGTCCGGCGTCACACTCGAAACGTACACGGGCAAATCGCGCTGGTAGAGCACGCGCTCGTTGGGATCGCCTTCCGTGGAGGCCATGACCAATTGGAATTTGGATTCCTCGTGCTGATAGAGAAGGTGCTTCTGGTCGGGCATCCACACGCCGATGACGGAATGGTCATCGAAGGTGGTGCGCGTCAGCGTCTCGCGCTCGACGTCGTAGCGCCAGATGTCGCCGCGTCCGAACGCGGGACCCACCGTGACGTAAACTTGCTTGCCGTCGGCCGAGACGCGGGGCGCGGTGTAGCGTCGCGGCGGCGCGGCGAGCACGTCGACCTTGCCGGTGCGGTCGACCCACGCGAGACGCATGTCGTATTCGCCTTCGCGCGCGGTGACAAACGCGAGCGTCCCGTTATCCGACGCCGCGAAGTGCACCGCGCCGCTGGTGGGCTCGCCCGCGATCTTGTCGAGCACGGGCACACCGGCGCCGAGCAGCTTGGGGTCGTCGGGATCGACCGGCGCCGACATCAGCACGCCGCCCTTCGAGTACAGCATGTGGCCGGGCGCCGCGTAGCGCGCCATGCTCGCGCCTTGAATCAGCGTGCGGCGCTCGCCCGTCTTGAGCGACACCGTCGCGATCTCGGACTCTTCGTAGTCGCCGGGGTTGCGCCGGTTCCCCACCGTGAAATAGACCCACTCGCCGCCGGGAAACGTGCCCGGCCAGCGGTGCGTGCGCTCGCCGGCCGCGGTGTCGATTACGGTGACCGCGGTCCCCGTTCCGCCGCCCGCGGGGAGCCGAAACAGCGGCGACGCGAAGCTCGGTACGCAGATGATCGTCCCGTCGTCGAGCCACACCCCCGCGCGATGTCCTTCGGAGAGGTCGCGCAGATCGAACACCGCACCGCCGTGTACCGACACCTTCTTCAACTTGGCGTTGGCGGCGAACGCGATCCACTGGCCGTCAGGCGAGAAGAACGGGTTCGACGCGCCATCCGTGCCCGCGAGCTCGACCGCTTCGCGCTCGTCGAAGGAACGCACGTACAAGCGCACGATGCCGTCGCGACGACCGCAGTAGACCAACGCGCGGCCGTCGCGCGAGATGTCCATGAGCAGGTTCTCCATGCCGGCGTCGGCGACGTCGGCGCGCGGGAGCGTGACACTCACGAAGGTGGGCGGCGTCGAGTTCTCGATGCGCACGGTGGCGCGCGCCGCGAAGACGATCGCGAGGAGCGCGATGGCCCACGGCACGAGCGAGCGCCAGCGCGCCCGCTTCGCGGGGACGGGCGCCGCGTCGGCCGGGGCCGCTTCGGTCGGGTGCGCGGCGATGTCGTCCAGCACGATGCGCGCTTCGCCCGCGTCGCGCAGCCGCCGCTTGGGATCTTTTTCGAGGCAACGTTCGACGAGCGCGCGCAAGCGGCGCGGCGTGTTCGACGGGAGCGCCGACCAGTCGGGTCCGCGCGTCACCACCGCCGCGAGTACGTCGGTCACGGTTTCGCCGTCGAAGGCCTTCTTCCCGGCGAGCATCTCGTACACCACGCACCCGAAGGCCCAGATGTCGGCGCGCCGGTCGACCGCTTTGCCGCGCGCCTGCTCGGGCGACATGTAGGCCGCGGTGCCGAGGATCATTCCCGCTTGCGTGTGCCCGCTCACCTGCGTGGGCGACTTGGACAAGTCCGACGACGAGCCGGCGACGGACACGTCGAGCGCTTTCGCGAGACCGAAGTCGAGCAGCTCGACCTTTCCGTCCGACGTCACCGTGATGTTGGCGGGCTTCAAGTCGCGATGGACGACGCCGCTCTCGTGCGCGGCTTCGAGCGCGTCCGCGATCTGGCGCGCGATGGCGACCGTTTCGTCGACCGGGAGCCGCCCGCGCGCGAGATGGGTGGCGAGGTCTTCGCCCTGCGCGAGCTCCATCACCAGGAAGCGCACGCTGTCGACCTTGTGCACCGAGTGCAGCGTCGTGATGTTGGAATGATTGAGCGACGCGAGCACCTTCGCTTCGCGCTCGAAGCGCGCGGCGCGGTCGGCGTCGTTGGCGAAGACGTCGGGGAGAATCTTGACCGCGACGTCGCGGTCGAGGGTGGTGTCGGTCGCGCGCCACACCACGCCCATGCCGCCTTCGCCGATCTTCTCGACCAAGCGGTAGTGGAGGAGCAGCGTGCCGGTGCGGAATTCCAACGCGCGCGCTACCAGCCCATACGCTGCTTGAGCGAGGTCACGTGGCCGGTGTGGTGCCTTCCGTGCCACGCGTAGTGCAGCGTCACCAACCCGAGCGACATCTCGCCGTTCTCCGGGTGCACGATCACGCGCTGGAACTGCGCGTCGTCGAGGAGCTTCAGCAAGCGCACCCAGCGCTCGTGGAGGGGGTCCAAGATCGCGAGCGACGGACCGATGGGGCCCTTCACGTCGGGAAGCTTCGCCCAGCGATCCTCGTGGTAGGGCTTGATGGTCGGGCGCTCTTCGGTCAACCCGAGCTTCACACGCACGAACGCGTTCATGTGGCTCTCCGGCACGTGGTGGACGACCTGCCGCACCGTCCAGCCGCCGTCGCGGTAGGGCGTGTCGAGCTTGGCGTCGTCGAAACCGCGCACGGCGCCGCGAAGCGCCGCCGGGCACGCGGCGATCTCGTCGATGGCGACGCGAATCTTCTCCGCGGTGACGGGCTGCTTGAAGTCGAAGCGTCCGATCGGATAACGAAGCTCTTCCATGGCGCGCAGCATACCACGCCCGCGCGGCGGTGTGATAGAGTCGGGCGGTGAAGCACGCGCGCCCGCACGAGCCCGTTCGCATGGTGTACGCCCGCGCCGACGGTTCCATCCTCGACCACCCCGAGCTACTGCTCGCTGGCGTGGGCGGCGGACCCGCGCGCCCGGTGCGCGACGACGAGGTGATTCCGCTCCCGCGCGGGAGCGACCTCTTTCTTCTCCCGGGCCGGCGCCCGATCGGGCTCGACGCGAAGAGCGGCGCCGAAGTGACATTCGACGAAGACGACGCCTCCGCGGTGGCGGCGTTCCTCGCGCCCGCGTGGACGATGTTCCTCCACCCCGCGTATCGCACCCTACCCGACGCGCCGCCGCTCCCCTTGTTCGCGTACTCGGCGGTCGGCTTCGCGGACGGACAATTCTGGGCGACGGGGATTCGCGTCGACGAGGACACGCGCCAGGATCCGTGGCGCTTCGACGCGAAGCGACTGGCGAAGCAAGTCGCGGCGGGTCTCGCGCGATCGCCCGAGAATCTCGTCGTGCAACAACTCGAGCGCTGCGCGCTTCAATACGGGTGCCGTGCCGCGCAGAACTTCTTCATCGGTCGTCACGAAGCGCCCATCCCGACCAGTGTGGCGTGCAACTCGAAGTGCATCGGGTGCATATCGCTCCAGCCCGACGGCGAGTTCCGCGCGAGCCACGATCGCATTCGCCGCGCGCCGCGCCCCGAAGAGATCGCCGACATGGCGGTGGGTCACATCGAGCGCGTGCCCGACGGTGTGGTGAGCTTCGGACAGGGATGCGAAGGCGAGCCGCTCCTCGGGCGCGAGCTCTTGCCCGAAGCGGTGCGACAGATTCGCGCGCGCACGTCGCGCGGCACCGTCAACATCAACACCAACGGAAGTCTCCCCGACGTCGTCGACGCCATGTGCCGTGCCGGCCTGGACGCGATTCGCGTGTCGATGAACAGCGCGCGCGACGACGTCTACACCGCGTACTACCGTCCCAAGAAATACACCTTCGACGACGTGCGCGAAACCTTGCGCGTCGTGCGCCGTCACGACCGCTACCGGTCCATCAATTACCTGGTCTACCCGGGCGTTACCGATACCGAGGCCGAACTGGAGGCCGTCTCCTCCTTTATAGAGGAGGCCGACCTGGACCTGATCCAGATGCGTAACTTGAATATCGACCCCGAGCTGTACCGGGAACGTCTGCCCGAGGGGACGGTGCGCGAGGGCTTCGGGATGGGGGTCTTCATGCGGCGGCTGAAGGAACGCTTCCCGCACCTGCACTACGGGTACTTCAACCCGCCCAAAGAACGATACTCGCGTTGGCGTGCCGAGCGCACGCTGTGCTAGACTTTCCGTGCCTTGGAGTGATAGCCGCCCCCTCGAGTCTCGAGGGTCCGAACCCTGAACCAGCTCCTTCGAGCCTGGAGAGCCATGATCACACGGCGAACGCACCCGCTTCGCGGCGGTGCTGCTCGATGCCTCCTCGTGTCTTTCGTTGTCACTCTCGTAATACTCCCACAACTCGCCGCCGCCCAGATGGGTTACTCCGGCGGACCCGGCGCTCCCAACAAAGCCAAACTCGAGGCGAACGTTCCCGCTCTGGAAGCGATGCAGCGCGAACTCTCCAGCCGGCGCGCGGCGCAATTGCTGTCGCCGGTTTATCGATCACTCATGGAGGGGACGAGTCCGCTCGCGCAGGCGATGCGCGCCGATCGCGACATCGCGCTGCAATACGTCGACGAGAACGGACGTCCCATCTACTACTCGATCGACAACGTCAACGCGGCGGCCACGATCGGGACCAACAAGGTGCGCCCGGGCGGCAGCTCGCCGTACAACATGAGCGGGTCGCTGACCAGCTCGACCGAGCTCGGCATCTGGGACGCCGGTTCGGCGCTGACCACCCACCAAGAATTGACCGGCCGCATCGTCTTGGGTGACGGCGCCGCGTCGCACTGGCACTCGACCCACGTCGCCGGCACCATGATCGCGACCGGCGTCGACGCGAATGCCAAGGGCATGTCGTACGCCGCGACCGGAATGCGCTCGTACGAGTGGACCAACGATTCGGCGGAGATGGCGGCGGCCGCGGCCGCGGGCATGTACACGTCGAACCACTCCTACGGGAACATCCTGGGCTGGTTCTTCGACGGCACCTACGGCTGGATGTGGTTCGGCGATATCAATGTCAGCACGACCGAGGACTACAATTTCGGTCGCTACAGCCAGATCGCCGTCGACTATGACAACGTCGCGTACAACGCGCCGCAATACTTGATCTGCAAGGCGGCCGGCAACGACCGCAACAACACCGGCCCGGCGCCCGGCACGACGCACTGGCACTGGAGCAGTGTCGCGGGGGCGTGGCTGTCCTCCACCGACACGCATCCCAGCGACGCGCAGAGCGGCGGCTTCGACACCATGGACGCCCCCGCGAACGCAAAGAACATCCTCACGGTGGGCGCCGTTAACGACATCCCCGCGGGCTACGTGAACCCAGCCAGCGTCGTCATGTCGACGTTCTCGAGCTGGGGCCCGACCGACGACGGCCGCATCAAGCCGGACGTGGTCGGCAACGGCGTGGGCCTGTACTCGTGCGAGAATTCGAGCAACATCGCTTACACCACTGCCGACGGCACCTCGATGGCGACGCCGAACGTTTCCGGTTCGATCAACCTGCTCACGCAGGCGTGGATGTACTGGGGCGGTTGGGACCTCATCGCGGACGAAACCCCGGCGCCGCGCTCGGCCACCATCAAGGCCATCGTGATCGCGACCGCCGATGAGGCGGGCGCGTCCAACGGCCCCGACTACTCGAACGGCTGGGGCCTCATGAACACCGAGCGCGCGATGGACGTCATCGCGCACAACGCGGTGTTGGGCTTCAACGCGGCATTCCCGGCCCTCGGACCGATGGGCGCGGGTGAAACCAATCTTCCGCAGAACACCGTCGACTCGTACTACTTCTACGTCGACTCGCCGGCGCGCACGCCCAAGATCACCGTGGCGTGGACCGACCCCGCCGGCGCGGTGTCGTCGAACACCGTCGACCCGACCACCAGCCGGCTCGTGAACGATCTCGACATCCGCATGGTCCGCGTCAGCGACAACGCCACGGTTTCTCCGTGGGTGCTGAATCCGGCCCTTCCGGGCAACGCCGCGACGCAGGGCGACAACACGCGCGACAACGTCGAAAAGATCAACATGTACTCCACGCAACCGGCGAAGTTCAAGCTCACGGTGGCGCACAAGGGTGCGTCGCTGGTGGGCGGCAGCCAGAACTACTCGCTTGCGTGGCATGACATCGAGCCGGTGCAGCCCCCGCAGCCCACCGTGGGCAGCGTGCTGAGCGTCGACTCGCATCCGTTCGCCGCACCCGCCGCGTGGACACGCGACAACACGTCCTCCGGCTACTACTTGACCTCCCTCAAGGCGTTCACCGTCACCGCCATCGGCATCAAGGCCGACCTGTTCCGGAAGCAGACCCTAACCGTGAACATCTACGCGTCGAACAACCAAGTGCGCGGCGCGCTCTTGGCGTCGGCGTCGGCCACCGTGTACCACCCGGGCGACGTCTACCAGTACGTTCCCATCAACTTCACCTTCCAGGACTGCACCGAGTACGACGTCAACGTGTCGTGGGGAGAGGTTCGTCAGCTCCCCGGCTTCATCGAAGGAACCGTAAAGCCGTTCGATCTCGCAGGGACGTTCCGAATCCTCAACGGTGAGTACAACGGCAACGCGGGCGACGGCGCCTTCGTGCGCTTGAGCTTCATCGGGTCCGCCCCTTCGCCGGGCCTCGTGACCGATTTGGACCCGGCGCAGGGCACGCCGCTCTTGAACGCGGGCGGCATCTTCGACAGCAATCAGGGTCGCGGGATCTACATCCGCGCCAATCAGACCGTGGCGCTCAACACGTTCGGCATGGAAGTGAATCATGTCGCGGGCCAGCGCCTCACCGCCAACCTCTACGCAGCCGTCGGCACCACACGCGGCGCGCTCCTCGCCACCGGTTTCATCGTTGTGCCGGGCTCGGGGTTGCAGTGGCACGACGTGCCCATCAACTACGTGCTCGAGGAAGGCAAGGAGTACGACCTCGAGATGTTCGTCGGAGACACCATACTGTGGCACTGGTGGAATGAGCCGCTCCCCACCCAGCCGTACATCAAGGGACCGATTCAGGTGGTCAACGGGGAGTTGGACGGGGACGCCACCAACACGGCCATCCCCCACTTCCGCGTGAAATACGACGTCGGTGTCGCCGCCGACGCGCGCGAGATCACGCGGCCATTCCTCGGTAATTCGACCGGGTTGAGCGGCGGCAGCTTCGCCTTCGGCCACTACATCAACGCCATCAAGGACCAGCATCTCTCGTCGGTGGGCTGGATGGCCGACATCCCGCTGGGCCAGACCATCACCGTGAACGTGTACAACGCGACGGGCACGACGCGCGGCGGACTCATCGCGAGCGGAAGCCTGACGTCCAACGGGCCGGGCATGCGGTGGCACGACGTTCCCGTCGCCGCCTTCTTGAACGGAGGCAACGCGTACGACGTCGAAGTCGATTGGCTGGCCACGTCGCCGACCTTCGAGTACTGGGTGAATCCGGTCATTCCGCAGCCGTGGACCGCTTACGGAATTCTCCAGGTGGTGGTGGGCGAGTTCGGCGGGACGCCGGATCCGTCAAACGAGTTCATCGAGATGCGGCTTAACTCGTGCCTGGGCGAAGCGGCCACCGACGCGCCGCCCGCGCGCGGCACGCCCGCGTTCACGCTCCACGCGCCGTATCCGAACCCCACTTCGGGCACCGCGACCATCGACTTCACGCTCGACAAGGAGTCGCACGTGAGTATCGACATGTACGACGTGGCCGGACGCCGCGTGGCGACGCTGATCAACAACGCGTCGCGCCCCGCCGGCCTCGGGAGCGTCACCCTCGACACACGATCCATTCCGTCCGGCATCTACTTCTTGAAGCTGCAGGCGGAGCGGAAGAGTGTGACGAGAAAGATCACGATCATGCATTAGTACCATCGGCGTTCGGTGGGCGGGCCCGCGCGTCACGCGCGGGCTCGCCCCGCCGGACGCGCGTCCGACGGCCCACGCACCCGCTTCGATACCGACACCGGAGGCCTTGCTTCATGCTCACGCGTTTTATCCGCCTGTTCGTTCTCGGCCTGTTCCTCTCCCTTCCCATCACCGTTCGCGCCGCTTCCGCGTTCGACGGGCTCACGCTGGTCGTGGTCGACGCGCCCGACATCGCGGCGCTCCACCGCGCGCGCGCGCTCGTGCAAGAAAACGGCGGGCACATCGGCGTGATGGTGCCGCCGTCGATCATGATCGGATGGGTCGACCCCGCGACCGCGTCGAAGCTCGTCGGCCGGGCCGGCATTCGCGACGTTCGCTGGAGCGAAACCGCCGCCGACCTCTATCAGATTACAGACGACCAGTCGCTGTCCGCGATCGAGACGTTCAACACGGTGGTGAGCGGCGCGTACGAGCGCAGGAATCTCGAAGCGATGCAATCACTCGCGCCCAACGCGAACACGCCGCGCGCGGGCGACGCCTTCGCGCGCGAGCCCGGCGACGTCGCCGACATCCTCGAGAATTTGCGCGGCGCCGGCCTCGACCCGGCGGCGCTGGAGTCGCGCGGCATTCTGCCGCGCGGCGCGCTGGACGGTTCGTCGACCCTGACCTACGCCGACAAGATGACGGGCACGGTCGCGGTCACGTTCTTCTTGGTGGAGAGCGACGGCACCGGCGCCGACCCCGACTCGTGGGACTGGACGCCCGAAGACATGCAAGAGTACATGGACGCCGCCGTGGTGGGGCTGTTGTGGTGGAGCGGACGCGCGGAAGGCCATCGCGATTGCTGGGTGACGTTCCTCGTCAACCACGTGTCCGCGTTCGACCCGCGCTGCCGCCAGTGGGTGGAGCCGTCGCTGCACGAGAGCAACTTCGTCTCCACGTGGGCGTCGAACGTGATGACCAAGATGGGTTACCCCTCCGGCAACCACTTCAGCAAGGTCGACGCCTTCAACAATTGGCAGGAAGCGACGTACCAGGTCAACAGCGCCTACTCGTCGTTCATCGCTTACAACCCCATCGGGGCGCCGTCCAACTTCGCCGACGGCGGCTACGCGTTCGCGTGGATCTACGGCCCGTATTTCTGGGGGCTGTTCCGCACGCCGGGGTGGAGCCACGACGTCGTCGTGTCGCACGAGACCGGCCACATCTTCGGCGCCTGCGACGAATACACCGGCGGGTGCTCGTCGTGCGCCAGCACGTGCAGCGCCTACGGCGGCGCCAACGCGAACTGCGAGGACTGCAACCCGATGTCGCGCCCGTGCATGATGCGGTCGAACGAAAACAGCGTGTGCCAGTACACCAAGACCATGATCGGGTGGGACGCGCTGACGCCGTGCGCGCCCGCGCCGCCGGCACCGCTCCCCGCGCCGACGCTCGCGTCGTCGACGCCGGGCGCCGGACTCGTCGGCACCGACGTCACCCTGACCATCACCGGCTCGCACTTCGTCGCCGGCGTGCAGGCCGACCTCGGCCCCGACGTGTTCGTGAACACCACGACGCTCGTCAACGCGACCACGCTGACGGTGTGGGCGTCGGTGTTCAACGGCGCGCCGCTCGGACCCGTCGACGTGGTGGTGCGCAATCGCGACGGCCAAACCGCGACGCTGGTCGGCGCGTTCGAGATCCAGCCCACGCGCAAGCACTACTTTTCGCCTTCCGGCGCCAACGTGTTCCCGTACCTCTCGCCCGCCAACGCCGGCACCGCGCTCGCCGACGTCATGGCGGCGGCCGCCGACGGCGACACCGTGCTGGTGCCGACCATGTCGTTCACGAACTTCTCGCTCGGCTTCGACCGCGGCGTCACCCTGCAGGGCGCGTGGAACGCGTCGTTCACGGCGCGCAACCTCGCCACCGGCAAGACGACGATCGACCTCGCGGGCATCGTCGACTTCTACCCGACCTCCGACGGCGGCGGCATCGACGGCTTCGTGCTCGCGAACGGCGACGGCCGCGAAGACATCCTCCCCGCCATGGCGCGCTACGCGGGCGCGGTGCGCGTGTACCAGAGCACGGTTTCGATTCGTAATTGCGAGATTCGCAACAGCGTCACCGGGGCGCAGGAGCAGCTCGGGTACGGCGGCGCCATCTACGGCTATCAGTCCAACGTGACCGTCGCCAACTGCAACATCCACGACAACGTCGCCACCAAGGGCGGCGCGCTCTACCTCGACCAGTGCAGCGGGTCGATCACGGGCACCACCATTCGCAACCACCACGTGCTGACCACGGGGACGCTGCAGCCGGAAGGGTCGGGCGTGTACCTGGTGGGCGCGAACAACTTCACTCTGGCCAACAACACCATCGACCACAACACCGGCGGGCAGTACGGGGGCGGCGTTCTGGCCGAAGGATCGACCAACGTCGTCGTCGACGGCGGCGTGATCGCGTACAACGCGGTCGCGCTGGGCGGTGGCGCCATCGCGCTGAAGAGCACGAGCGGCGACGTGCAGCGCGCGACCGTGCGGCGCAACACCGCGCTGGTCGCGGGCGGCGTCATGGTGACGGCGACCACGGCCTGCACGGTGAGCGAGTGCCGCATTGAGTGGAACACGGGGACGTTCGTGGGCGGACTCGTCGCCGACGGCGTCGTGTCGGTGACGCACAACCTCCTCGTCGGCAATTCGTCGGCGAATCTGTGCGGCGGCATGAGCGTGTCGGGGGTCACCAACGGCGTGGTGGCGGGCAACACGCTCGACCGCAACGCGACCGCCTCCGGCGCGGGCGGCATCAACTTGGCGTCGACGACGGTTCCCGTCTTCAACAATATCGTGACGCATTCGACCGGGGTCGGCATCGCGGTGAGCGGCGCGGCGCCGTCGCTCTTCGATTTCAACAATGTGTGGGACGCGACCGGCGGGTTGTACACGGGCGCCGTTCCGGGCGCGGGGTCGATTTCCGCCGACCCGCTCTTCGTCGACACGACGCTCGTCGACTACCACCTCGGCGTGCACTCGCCGTGCATCGACCGCGGCCGCACCGGCGCGCCCTACGACGACCCCGACGGGTCGCGCGGCGACATGGGACGCTACGGCTCGCACGCGTTCGTGATGGACCAGCCCGCGCGCATCCAGAACGCGACCCTGTTGTGGTCGGGGCCGGACCGCGTGCTCGACTGGGACGCGAGCACCGCGCCCGATGTCGCGCAGTACGCGATCTACGCAGACGCGGCGAGCGGATTTTTCCCGAGCGCGTCGAACTTCCTCACGTTCGTCGCCGCACCCATGTCGTCGTACGTGCTGGGACCGGGCAGCGGCTTGTACTACAAGGTCAACGCGGTCGACGCCGACGGCTACGCGGGCGGCTACTCCAACGAAGCCACCAACCCGCCGCCGACCGGCACCGAACCGGTCGTTTATCGCACGCGCTTGTTCCAGAACACGCCCAACCCGTTCAACCCCGTCACCGAGATTCGCTTCGAATTGGCGGGGACGTCGGACGTCGACATCACCGTGTTCGACGCCGCGGGCCGCCTGGTACGCGTGCTCGAGCGCGCGACGCGGCCGGCCGGCGTGCACGGGGTGCGCTGGGACGGTCGTAACGACGCCGGTGCGCCGGTGTCGTCGGGCGTCTACTTCTATAAGATGACGACGACCGGCTTCGAGCAGACCCGCAAGATGGTGCTCCTGAAATAATCCCGGCTCCCCGCGGCCGCGGTGTCGTCTCCCTTACACCGCGGCGAGAAAATTCTGCCTACCGGCTGGAAATGGCGCTAGTTTTGCCTATGTTGTCTCGTTCCCACGAGACGGCGGCCGTTTCGAGTCGATGGATAGCGCGAATCGCAGAATTCTCGCGACACTCCTGTTTTCCGTGTTCGCCACGGTGGTCGGGGTCGGCATCGTCGTCCCATTGCTTCCCGTGCACGCGCACCAGCTCGGCGGAACGGGCTTCCACATCGCGCTCATCGCGGGCGCTTACGCGGTCTCGCGCGCGTTCTTTCTCCCCCTGTTCGGCCATCTTTCGGATCGCAAGGGGCGCAAGACCTTCCTCACCGTCGGATTGTTCGCGTACGCGACTATCTCGATCGTGCTCGCGTACCTCGACAGCATCCCCGCGCTGGTGATCATTCGTCTGCTCCACGGCGTTGCCTCCGCGATGCTGATCCCCGTCTTCCAAGCCTACGCCGCCGACCTCGCCCCCGCCGGGCGCGAAGGCCGCGTGATGGGGTTGTACGGCACCGTGGTGCTGATCGGCATGAGCGTGGGCCCGGTCGCGGGCGGCTTGCTCAACGACCACTGGGGATTTCGCTCCACCTTCTGGATCATGGGTGCGCTCGCGATGGTGGGATTCGCCGCGTGCGCGCGGTTCCTGCCGCCCGCCGCGCACGAGCGCACACGCGTCGACGCCGCCGCGCCGCGCGCGTGGCACCATCTGCTCCGCGACCCCGGCGTGGCCAGCTTGTTCGCGTTTCGCTTCGCGTACGTGGTGTGCGTCGGCGTGATTTGGGCCTTCGTGCCGCTCTACGCGGCGCTCAAGCTTTCGCTCTCGAGCGCGTCGACCGGCCTCGTCATCACGCTCGGCATCGCGAGCGGCGCCGTGCTCAACACGCCCATGGGCATTCTCGCCGACCGCGCGCCCAAGACGCTCATGGTCGCACTCGGCGGCGTGGTCGCCGCGTACGGCATGCTCGCGTTCTTGTGGGCCGACACCTACGCCGCCTTCTTGCTGGCGTCGGTGTGCTTCGGCGTCGGCGGCGGCATTTGCATGCCCGCGCTGATGGCGCTCGCGGCGAACGAAGGCGCGCGCTCCGACGCGATGGCCAGCGTGATGGCGCTGATGACGCTCGCCCACAGCCTCGGCATGCTCGCGGGCGCGCTCCTGGGCGGCGTCATGATGGACCGCTTCGAGTTGCGCTGGGTCTTCCCCGCCGGTGCCGCCGTGATGACGATGGGCGTCGCAGGATTCTTGGCGGACGCGCTTGCGCGCCGCGCCAAGAGCTTCCCGGAGCGTCTCGCCCTCGTGTCGAGACAAAGCGCTTTCGATTGACGCCGTCGGCGCGCGTCAATAGACTCCGCGTCCATGGTGCGTCGCGCGCTCGTTCCCGTCGTTCTTGCGGTCGCGTTTGCATTTTCGTCGCACGCCGCGGCACCCCGCGCGATCGTCTTCCGCACCCAAACCATGGGCACGTGGGCGTCGCTCACGATCGTCACCGCCGACTCCGCCGCCGTCGCCGACCTCGCCTACCAGAGCCTCGTCGAGCTGCACCACGTCGACTCCTTGATGAGCAATTGGACGCAGACCAGCGACGTCGCGCGCATCAACCGCGACGCGCCCGCGCGCGACGTCGCCGTGCACCCGGAGGTGGCGACGGTGCTCGAGCTCGCGGAGCGCGTGACGCGCGCGAGCGACGGCGCCATGGACATCACGGTCGAGCCGCTGGTGCGGCTGTGGGGATTCCTGGGCGGGCCGCGCCGCGTGCCTTCGCAAGACGAAATCACCAAGGCGCTGCGCGCGGTCGGCCCCGACAAGATTCGCTTCGACCCCGCGCGGCGCACGATCCGCTTCACCGACCCTGCCACGCGCATCGACTTGGGCGGCATCGCGAAGGGCTACGGCGTCGACCAAGTGGCGGACATGCTGCGCCGTGCGCGCGCGACCAACGCGCTCATCGACCTATCCGGCAACATGGTCGCGCTCGGCGACGCGGCCGGCAAGCAGGGCTGGACGGTCGGCATCCGCGACCCCTCGAATCGTTTCCCCTACCTCGGCACCGTCACGCTCCACGACGAAGCCATCTCGACCTCGGGGAGCTACGAGCAATTCATCGACGCCGACGGCAAGCGCTACGGCCACATCATCGACCCGCGCACGGGATGGCCCGCGCAGGGGTTGGTGTCGGTCACCGTCGTTTCCAAGTCGGCGACCCTGTGCGACGCGTGGGACACTGGGTTGTTCGTGCTCGGATCCGAGAAGGCGCGTGCGATCGCCAAGGCCCACGACGAGTTCGCGATCGTGGTGGTGGAGCCGCGCGACGACGGCGGCTTCGTGGTGTGGGTGGAAGCGTCCCTCCGCGACCGTTTCAAGGTCGAAGCGGGAGCGCAGAGCACGATCGCGGTACGAACGTTCTAGCGCACGGCCCCCGGCAGCCAATTCCCTCCCCCCTTTTACTCTGGCTTGGACCTTGCACAAGCCCTCCTCCGGTCTTTCCGTCGTGGGGTTAGCCGCGCCGGTATGCGGAGATCGAGGGCATCCAAAGATCGGCCAATGGTCGCTTGGGTGTCAACTACTCCGCGTACACCGCGCAATTTGCACGGCGGCCGGTTTGGTCTTGACCCATCGCGTATACGCGATCGGCCATGACAAGCCCCGGCGGAGGGATCGTGTCGACAATCGTGCGGAGCTTGTAAGCGAGTTCACGCGACGAATCGCAACTGTGACGCGCTTGTAAGCGACCTCACGCGACGACACGCAATCGGTAGTTAACGTGGACGATCACACGCTATGAGAATGCACGCGGCACTTTCGGCACTCTTCGTCGGATCGACGGCCATCGCCGTCGCCTTCGCGAGCGGGTGCGACGAGGCTTCGCCGACCGACCCGACCCCGCCGTCGGGCGGGCAAACCTATGTGCTGGACTACGGTGTGTTCGCCACCACCATCGATTCGCTGTTGTCCGCGCACGGGTGCGACAACGTGACGTGCCACGGCGGCGGCATTCGCGGAACCTTCGAGTTGTCGCCCAACGGCGACAAGAACGTCCAGTTCGACTTCCAGCAGGCGCGCATGCAGGTGAACGGCACCAACCCGGTGTCGAGCCCGCTGATCATGAAGCCGCTCGCCCCCGAGTGCGGCGGTCCTGGTCACGCCGGCGGTTACGTGTTCACCGAGCTCGACGACCCCGATTACCTCGCCATCCTGGCGTGGATCGAAGCGGGTGAGTACCAATGAGCAAGCGTGTGGCCGCATTGACGTTCGCCGTCGCGACGCTCTTCGGGGCCGGCGCGGTGCGCGCGGCGGAGCCCGATTCGCTCGCGACACCGTCCGTGGTCGACACCTCGGCAACTTCTGCCGCGTCGCTCACGACCGCGCCGGTCGCGCCCGCCGACTCGAGTGCATCGAACAACGACTTGATCTACTTGGTTCCGTCGATGAAGGACGCGGGCTTTCACGTCACCAACGACAAGGCCCGCTTCAAGCACCGCATTTCGTTCAGCCCCGCCTACGGACAGTTGGGGTCGCTGGACTTGTTCGCGTTTCGCGTCGGCTACAGCCCCAACACGTGGCTGGGCTACGAAGTGTCGTTCGGTCACAACCCGGCGTCGTCACTGCACGGGTTGCTGCACACGTTCAACGTCATCCTGCGCTATCCCCTGTCGGGGCGCTTCCAGCCGTACGGAACGCTGGGCTACGGGATGATGACGGTGTACCCGGGCCAGGCCATCAACGCCGACTCGGTGACCAAGAACGCGCTGACCGCCGGCGGCGGCATCGAGCTTTATATCCGCGACGACGTCTCGCTGCGCGCCGAAATGCGCGGCGCCACCGTCCTCGGCCAGGAGCTTCACACCGAGGGCACCGTCGCATACGAGTACCGGGAATACACGATTGGATTCGCATTCTATAGGAGTCTGGGGAGCTAGCCGCGAATTCCGGCCGCGACGCGCGCCCGTTCGGGCGTGAATAGCGGCGGGAGGCGCCAAGGAGAGCATCATGAGATTCGCAACGTTCCGAAAGACCTTCGCCTCAAGCGTCGTCACCCCGGCTCTCGCCGGCACGCTGCTCACGCTCGTGCTGTCGGGATTCGGCTGCCGTGACAGCGCCCCCGACGACGTGATCGTCGAGGAGGAATCGACCGCGGCGATCGTCTTCGTCAAAACCAAGGGCGAAGAGACGCTCAACCGCAGCTGGGCGGAGGGCAACCTCTACAAGCTGTCGCCGATCTCGCCGGAAGGCGTGGTCACGCCCATCACGAACTTCGTGGGCGCGGCCATCAGCGACCCGTGCGTGTCGTTCGACGGCAAGAGGATCCTCTTCTCGATGCGCCCGCCTTCAGGCGGCAACCGCAATATCTACGAGATCAACGCCAACGGCACCGGCCTGCGCCAGGTGACGAGCGGCGGCGGTCACGACTTCGACCCGCTGTATCTGCCCGACGGACGCATTCTGTTCACGAGCTCGCGCGCGGGACACATGGACGAGTACAACCATGCGCCGGCCGAGAACATGTACATCTGCGACAACGACGGATCGAACATGCAGCAGGTCAGCTTCAACATGAGCGACGACTTCGACCCGGCGGTGGATGCCGACGGGCATCTCGTCTACACGCGTTGGGAGCACTTCGGGACCCAGAACCGCTTCCCGCTGTTCGTGGCCAACCCCGACGGCACGGCGCCGTTCCACAAGTACGGCCCGCACAACCGCAACTTCTTCCACCCGCAGCCGACTCCGGACGGCCGCTTGATCGCCATCGAGTCGACCATGATCGAAGAGGACGCGGGCCCGATCGCAGTCTTGAAACTCGAAGCGGGTCCGGCCGACCCGTCGCAGGGCAACACGGAGTTGAACTGGAACGTGCTGACGCCGCAGGTCAACACCGACGGCGAGCCGTGGCCGTACGGCGCCTTCAAGTACCCGTTCCCGCTCGGCGGCAACACGTACGTCGCGTCGTACACGCTGCCCGCCGCGCTCGAGCAGGACGTCGACTACGGTCTGTACACGTTCACGCTCAAGCAGACCGGCGCCGGCACCAGCGGCAGCCCGGCCACCATTACCATCGAGGACTTGACGTTCCTCTACAACGATCCGGATTGGAACGAGTACGACGCGCAGCTGCTCATGCCGCATACCAAGCCGCCCGTCATCCCGTCGACGGTCGACTTGAATCTCGACTACGGCACCATTCTCGCGAACGACATCTACAACCGCGCGCTCACCGACGGTCAGGAGGTGCCGGTCATCAACGCGACCGGCGTCGACGCCATCGACAGGCTCGCGGTCATCGTCGGCATCCCGACCGTGCAGGGCGAGATGAACGACTTCTCGGCCAACGAATTCGAGAAGCGCGCGCTGTTGGGCTTCGCGCCCATTCAGCCCGACGGCTCGTTCCGCATCCGCGTCCCGGCCAACACGCCCATCAGCTGGGCGACGCTGGACCAGCTCGACCGCGGCTACGTGGTCAAGCGCACGTGGATCTACATGCGCCCCGGCGAAGAGATCACCAAGTGCGCGGGCTGTCACCAGGACCGCATGCTGAACCAGACCTTCAATCCGAACCCGAACCCGATCGCGGCCACGCTGCCGCCGACGGACCTGAACATTCCGCCGTCGGGTTACACGTACATCAACTATCGCGACAACATCGGTCCCATCGTCGAAGCGAAGTGTGTGTCGTGCCACCAGCCGACCTACACCTCGACCATTCCGCCCGACACGATAGCGGCGGCGGGTGATCTCGACCTCACGGCCGTGCCCGACACGACCATGGAGAACCAGATCTTCCCGCGCGGCTACGTGAACCTGTCGGGCGAGTCCGACATGGGTCCGCGCAACGTCGTCAACCCCGCGTTCCCGCGCAGCTCGCCGCTCATCGACTACGTCCTGGGCGTGGGCGAGAACGCGGATACGCACCACGACTTCTCCATGTTGAATGCCTCCGAGAAGGAGCTGTTCAACCTGTGGGTGTTGCTCGGTGCGCAGTATCGCTAAACGCGGAGGAAACGACGTGAAGGGACGACGCAGAATCTTGCACGCGATGGCCGTTGCGCTCGCGGTCGCCGGGTTGACCGGCGACCGCGCCGCGGCCGCGACCGACGCCGGCGCGACGCTGGCGAGCCACGAGCTCGCCTCCTTCGACGGCGCCAAGACGCGGCTGTCGTCGCTGCGCGGCGACGTCGTGGTCGTGAACTTCTGGGCCACGTGGTGCGCGCCGTGCAAGAAGGAGCTCGCGCTCTTCGACCGCTGGAACGCGGAGTGGAACGGGCGCGGCGCCCGCATCGTGGCGGTCTCGATCGACAGCGACGCCAAGAAAGCACGCCGCTTCGCCGAGGACATGAAGCTGTCGCTCACGGTGTTGCACGACGGCCCCGACGGTCTCGCGCGCTCGCTCGACCTCCCGTCGGTGCCGTGCACGTACCTGCTCGATCGCGACGGTAACGTCGTGAGCGTGGTGAAGTCGAGCAACGCGAACGAGCTCGCGGTGCTCAAGTCGAAGGTGGAGTCGATGCTGGCGTCGCGCCGCACGCCGCCGCAAGCGGCGGGCATGGGGACGTCGATCGGCACGCCGAACGGAGATTCGCGATGAGACGCGCACAACGAATCGTTTTGGCGCTCGCGCTCGCGACGGCGGCCGGCTGCTCGTCGGTCCGCCCTTACGAGAAGGAACACTTGGCCGACACCATCATGGTGGCGAACAAGGACGAAGCGATGCGCGAGCAGAAGTGGCTCGACGCCCGCGAGGGCTCGACCGGGGGCGCCGGAGGCGCCGGGGGCGGATGCGCCTGCAAGTAACGCATACGAGCACGCGAGTGCTGGTGGCGGCGACCGTCGCGGGGGCGCAGGTCGCGGCGATGGCGTCGTGCGCCCAGGCCGGCATCAGCGAGACCATGACGTCGTACCTGTTCAATTTCTATAGCGACGTCCAAGGCGTCGACGTGTACGGCCACTACGTGACGGCGGGCATCACGATGTCGAACAACGTGGGCCTGTCGTTCCAGTGGGTGCACGACCGCGTCGTGGTTCCCGCCATCGACGCGCCGCCGGGGAGCCAGGAAGCCGCCGACGCCATCACGTCGGCGAGCCGCCCCATCGCGAGCAGCGCCGACCCGTACCAGGATTACGTGAAGGTGCGCAATTCGTTCGAAGCCAGCACGAGCTATCAGGGCTACAGCGCGGGCTATTACGTCTCGCGCGAGAGCGATTACTTCGCGCAGATGGTGTCGTTCGGTTACAACCACGGCTTCCACGGCGACAATCTCAACCTCGCGGTGGGCGCGAGCTACAGCTGGGACCACATCACGCCGCTCGAGGACGCCGACACGCAGGGCGTGCCCGAGTACCGCCGCACCACGCACTGGGACGTGACCGCCACGCAAGTGGTGACGAAGACCACGGTGCTGCGCGTGGGCGCCGAGTTCAACCGCGTCGCCGGATTGCAAGAGGACCCGTACCGCAACGTGTACGTGGCCGGCACCAACGTGCCCGAGAATCACCCCGAGGAGCGCATGCGCCAGGACTACTTCGTGGGGTTGAGCCAGTACATCTACAACCGATCGAGCATCCGTCTCGACTATCGGTATTACAGCGACGACTGGGGCGTCACCTCGCACATGGTGGGCGTGAAGCTCAACCAGTACGTCAACGACGATTTCGTGTTCCGGTACCGCTACCGCTACTACGCGCAGCTGCCGTCGAATTTCTACCGCGCCGAGTACGTCTCGCCGGGCGGCGTCGGCGGCTATCAGACCGCCGACTATCGCCTGGGCGATTTCGGCGCGCACTTGTTCGGCGGGCAGATCCAGTGGTACCCGCATCGACTCTTCGGTCGCTGGGGATCGCAGGCCCAGTTGACCTTCGGATACGAACGGTATTTCAACAGCAACAATTTCTCTGCGGATGTGTTCGAAACCGGTCTGCAAGTAGCGTTTTAGCGGACCAAACAAAGGAGCCGGGTATGAGCCGGACAGCATTGATCATCAGCATCCTGGTTCTGGGCGCGGCGCAAGCCACCGCCGGGACCTTCCAACCCGCACCCTACCTCGCGGCCGAGCAGGTAGACGTGCTCACCAAGCAAGTTGCGAACGCCGAGTTCGGTCGCGACCTGTTCGGCGAGCCGTACGCCACCGTGGTGGTCGGAAACGTCGACGTGTACGACCGCTTCCCCTATCTGGAAGCGCGCTACTTCCAAGTCGTGTCCGACCCGGCGTGGAACCGGCTCCTCATGGGCGAGATCGGGCGCGGCCTGTCCGCGTTCGACGGCACCGCGAGCAGCTTCGGCGGCTTGAAGTCGCCGCGCGGCTTGAGCACCGACGGCCGCGGTCTCATCTACGTCGCCGACAGCGGCAACGACCGCGTGCTGGTGTTCCGCACCGTGAGCGAGTTCGACCGCATCCGCTTGGAACCGGTGTACTCGATCGAAGGATTGAACGACCCCTACGGCGTCGCGCACTCCGACGGCGGTACTCCCTTCGACGCGGGTGACGACGCGCTCTACGTCGCCAACACCGGCAAGAACGAAGTGCGCCGCTACGCGCTCGGCGCGCACGGCGCCACCCTGACCGACGCGATCGGTTCCCTCGGCAGCGGCGACGCGCACTTCGCGGGTCCCATGGCGATCGCGGTGGGCCGTCACGACGGCTCGAGCGACGACGACGTCTACGTCTCCGACGCGCACAACCAGCGCATCGTGCACCTGCGCGACGCGGGTTCGTCGCTCGCGTGGGTGGGCGCGGAGTCGCACAGCATGGGTCTCATCACGTCGCTCGACGCCGACCACTACGGCAACCTGTACGCGGCGGCGCCGCAGGCGGGCCGCATCGTGAAGTTCACCTCGGCGCTCGCGCCGGTGGCGAGCTTCGCCGGCGGCACCAACCGCCCGACCGACTTCCACCTGGTGTTCGCGAACGTCACCGACCACCGCACCGGCCGCCAGACGCGCGCCGGACAAGGCAGCGGCGTCGTGGTCGAGCAGTGGGGCGGCACCAGCGGCCTTCGTCTGTTGAACCTGGGCGTGGAATTGTCCGACGCCGCCGCCCTCGAGCGCGAGAACGCGGTGCGCGTCACCTTGACCGACCACGCCGACGTGAGCGCGGACATCGTCGACCCGGTGAACGGGCGCGTGATCGCGCACCACGAAGCGGGCCAGCTCGACGCCGGCACGCAGACCATCCGCTTCGCGGAGAAGGACTACGTGGCCGCGTGGAGCGAAGGCACGTACCGCGTCGACATCACGGCGCGCTCGACCTACGAGAACGGTTCGACCAGCACCGTGCAGGTGCCGATCACACTTTCGGGCTCGGGCGGTCCGTCGATGCCGTCGCGCTTGGCGCTCCTCGGCAACACGCCGAACCCGTTCAACCCCAGCACCACGATTCGCTTCGCGGTGCCGGCGGGTCCCAACCGTCCGTACAACCTGCGCGTCTACGACGTGCGCGGCGCGCTCGTGCGCGAGCTGGCCTCGGGCCAGATCGGCGGCGGCACGCACGAAGCGCGTTGGGACGGGCGCGATCGCAACGGTTCGCCCGTGAGCTCGGGCATCTACCTCTATCGCCTCGAAGTCGGCGCGGAAAAGCTGACCGGCAAGATGGCGTTGGTGAAGTAACACGCGCATGACGACGTCACGGAATTGTCACGGCGCAAGGGGACGGCGACCGGCCTGGGTCGCCGTCCTCCCGGTGGTGGGCGCGCTCCTCCTCGGCAGCTGTCTCGGCGAGCCGGAGATCGACGAGCGCTGGACGCTGCTCGAAATGGTCAGCGTCACGCCGCAACCGAACCAGTCGCGCTCGGCCAGCCAGCCGCTCAACGTGAGCGTCAAGGGCCGCGTGACCTACCGCGACATCGTCACCGGCTTCATGGTGGCGGAAGTGCGCTACAGCCCCACGCTCAACGCGCTGAGCCTGCCGCTCGACAAGGACGAACACACCGAAGAGTGCGCGGCGAGCGTCGACCAGATTCTCGCCAACTCGGTCACCGCCGGTCGCGCGACGCGCGCCATCACCGGCTGGGACCACCTGATGCAGGACGTCAATCTCACGTTCACCGCCAGCGTGCCGCCCGCGGTCCTCACCAGCGGCGGACTGTTCCTCGTGCTGTACTTGGGATCGGGCGACGAGATCGAGCTCGCCAACGGCGAAGATTCGCTGGTGGTGACGCCGTTCGTTTCGACCGACAAAGAAATCCTCCACACCGGCTTCCCTCTCACGATCACGCCATGACTCGTACGCAGGCGCGATTCGGCGCGGTCGCAGTCTGCGTCTGCTGGCAGTTTGCGGCGTCGGCTCGGGCCCAGGATGCGGCGGCGCCGCGCGACGACGTTTCCTCGTGGCGCGTCGGCGTCGGACCCATGATCGGCGGGATCGCGTTCGACCCTTCGCTCGACAACTATCGCTGGGACGTATCTCCCACGATGCAGACGGGCGCGCAAGCGATGCTGTATCACGGGCGCTTCGCCACCGGCGCGCGCGCGTGGCTCGCGCACACCACGCAGGCGAGCGGCATTCCCGGCGAGACGCAGGCCCCGCGCGTCAGCGTCTCCGCGATCGAGTGGGTCGGACAAGGCCGCGTGGTTTCTTATCGCGGCGTGGAGTTGTGGGGCGCGGTGCACGGCGGTCGCTTGTTCCTCGCGTACGACCCCGACCAGCTCACCTTCGACCCCGGCGTGGGAACGCCCATCACGGTCGCGTTCGATTCCATCGACGAGTGGGATTATGGCGTCGGTATCGAAATTCGTACCGATCTGACGCGCCAACTGGCGCTCGGTTTGCAAGCAGATAGAACGAGTTTTTCCCTCGATACCGCGCACCGCAGCGGCGACGAAATCGTCGAGTCGCGGGACCGTTTCGACCAGTGGAGCCTGCGCCTCGAGGCGTCCTGGCTGTGGAGTCTCGACTGATCGGCGCGCGCGCCGACGGAAGGAAATCGACATGAAGCGCAACGCACACACGTGGAGCTGGGTCGGCCTCGCCGTCGCGCTCTGGGCCGGCGCGCCCGCGGGCGCCGCGGCGCAGTCCGCGTCGTCGTCGCCCGACTTCCCCAAGGACACCGAGCTCAACGGTCCCCACGTCTTGACCGAGAAGAAGGTGCGCCTGTCGAAGGACGGCAACAACGTCGTGCGCAGCGGCCCCGGCGACACCTTCGCCATCGTGGGCGTCTACTCGAAGGGCTCCGAGTTCCTCGTCATCGCCAAGCGCGACGAGTGGTACAACGTGCGCCTCTCCGACACCGAGACGGGCTGGATCCACTCGTCGTTGTGCCAAGAGTTCGACGACATGTCGGACCTCGAGTACCGCCCCAATCCGAAATTGTTCTCGCGCGTCGGCAGCTTCGCGCTCACCGGCTACGTGGGCGGCTACGCGTTCGACCGCAAGTCCAACTCGCTCGCGTTCGGCGGGCGCGTCGGCTACTACCTGTTCGAGTTCATCGAAGTGGAAGGCAGCGTCGGCTTCACCCACGTCGTGCGCCCGGCCGAGATCGTCGAGTCGCTCTTCGGCCTGACCCTCGAAGAGGAAGATTTCTACATGCTGTACTACGCCATGAACCTGACCTGGAAGATCCTCCCCGGACGCCAGCTGGTTCCCTTCGCGACCGGCGGCGCGGGCAGCTCGATCATGCAGGGCGAGACCGAGACCAGCTTCAACTACGGAATCGGCGCGGACTTCTTCGTCAAGAAGTCGACCGCGGTGCGCTTCGAGTTCCGCAACTACATGTTCGACTCGGGTGTGTCCGAATCGCGCCGCGACAATCTCAATTTCGAATTCAGCGTCGGAGTGACGTACCTGCTCTAACAGAGCGATTGGGAGGAGGCACCATGCGTCGCACCCTGATGGTTCTGGCATTGCTCGCGTGCGCCCTGTCGGCGGGAGCCGGCGAGCCCACGCGTTTCTCCGCGCGCGCGGGGGTCGACGTGGCCCACGACGCCGCGTTGTCGTGGGCGTCGGACGCTCAGCTCGTGTACCTCGAGAACGACGAGATGGTCGGCCCCGACGGCACCGCCATCCGCTGGGGCTACCTGTACTACTCGCCGCTGAAGGCCAAGGCGCGCGGCTACTCGGTGCGCGACGGCAAGATTCTCGAGGCGTTTGATTTGAACTTCGACTTCGAACCGGTGCCGGTGTCCGAAAACTGGATCGACAGCCACGCCGCGCGCGTCGCCGCCGAAGAGAAGGGCGGACAGAAGTACTGCCGCGACTACAACGGCCACCTCGCCACCATGCTGCTCATCCGCGGCGCCTTCAACGACAAGAAGCCGGACACGACCACGTGGGCGCTGGTGTACGAATCCGCCACGCAACCGACGTTGTTCGTCATCGTCGACGCGCACAACGGCGACGTCGTGCGGACGCTGAGGGGTTAGCACCATGCGCACACGAATCGGTTCGTTCATGTTCGCGATCGCCCTGGCCGCCGCGCGCGTGCCGGGTGCGGTCGCGCAGGCGCCCGCCGATACCGCCGGCGTGGTCGAGACCATCGAGGTCAAGCGCGCCGACACCAAGGCGCCCAAGCACACCAGCTTGAAATTCCTGCGCGACAACCGCGTGTTCATCCGCGCGCAGCTCGACTTGCTCAAGGTGCAGGTCACGCGCACGCGCACCGACGAGGCCCAGGTCATCGACCAGCGCTACCTGCGCCTGAAGCAGATGTCGGACGCCATCGCCGCCGCGCGCGACACCGTGAGCGCGGAGTCGCTGCTCACGGCGCAGCGCGGGCTGATGACGAGCATCACCCAGCTGGGCGAGTTGGAAGGACAAATGACGCGGATGGAGAACCTGCTCGCGGAGCACCGCACGCGTTTGGTCGGCATCGAGAGCGATTTCTTGGGGCACCAAGAGACCTCGCTCGTGATCGTGATGCGCGGGTTCACCGGCAAGAGCGCGCCGGCCACGGTCGTGATCGCGGACGAGGAAGACGTGGTGCGCGTCGAGCTGACGTCGCTGCAGCGCATCGCGCTCGAGCAAGGCGGCATCGCGCAGGTCTACCACGAGTTCGTGGAGCCGCGCGAGCACGTGATTTCGGTGAGCTTCGAAGGCACCGGGTGGCCGGCGACGTCGGTCCCCATCACGGTCGACGCCGCGCGCGACCGCATGACGTTCCTCGGGCTCGATCTGTCGCGCCTCGACCCCGGTGTCGCGACCATGGGACTTCTCACCGACGTTTGGTATCGATAGAAAGGGCGCTGTGGTGCGGAGGCCGTCCCAGATCGCCGCGGCGTGGCTCCTCGGCCTCGCCGCGTTCGCGCTGCCAGGCGCCGTTGCGCGCGCGCAGGCGCCGGCGCCCGCGGATTCGCTCGCGGCGACCGTCACCCGCCCCATCGCGCGCTCGCTAACACCCGACGAATGGGCCGCGTTCTACCTGGGACGCGCCGTCGACGTGTGGCACCAGGGCGATCTTCGCGGCGCCGCCGAACTCCTCGAGAACATCGACATCTCCACGACGTCGACCTTCGACCGCGCCGACCGCGCCGCGTTTCTGCTCGCAGTCGCGTACCTGCGCTTGGACGACGCCGACGGCTTCGCGCGCGTCGCCGCGCGCGCGGCGAGCGCGAGCGGCTCGATGTATCGCCAGTGGATTCGCTACTGCCAGATCGCGCGCGACACGCAGCCGGGCGACGCGGCGACCCTCACCGAATCCGCGCCGGCTCTCCCGGGCGCGGTCGAAATGGTCGCGTCGCTGCAATTGCAGGCCGGCTTCGCGAACGAGGCCCTCGATCTTCTCGAAACGCACGCGCCGGCCGACGCGCTCTCGTCGGTCCATCTCTACCTGCAGGCGCTCGCGCGCCGCGCGGCCGGGGGCGACCCCACGCGCGACTGGGAGCGACTCGCCGGCGTCACGCCGCACAGCCGCTTGGAAGCGGACTTGGTCGGCGCCGCCTTGATTCATCTTGCGACCGCGCGCCTGGAACAGAAGCGCGACGCCGGCGACTATTTGCGCCGCGTCCCCAAGGAAAGCCGCCACGCGCCGCGCGCCGCGCACATTTTCGCCTCGGTCGCGATCGCACAGGGCGACACCGCTGCCGCGCGCCAGACGCTCTCGAATATTCTCAAGCAGTATCCGAACTATGATGGCATCCGCGAGGTCAAGCTCGCGCTCTCCGACATGTCGCTCGACCGGGGCTACTGGCACGCCGCGCTGCGCTACGCCGAATCCGCCGAGGACAGCTGGGTGGACGAATCGGGCGCGCTCGACGAGCTCGCACGCGCGACCGACGTGGCGGGCGTGTGGAGCGCGTGGGCCCGTGCGCAGGACTGGCGCGACGAGATCCGGCTCGCGTCGAACGCGCTCTTCGCGCAGATCGACGCCATGGTCGCGGGGTCCGTCGACCTGCGCGCCAATCCGTCGCTCGCGCCGGCCGGTGACTTCGCCGGCGCCTTGTGGCCGGCCGACGACGACGCCTTCGCCGCGCTCGCGTGGGACACGACGGGCGCGCTGTCGCTGCACACCCCGACGTCGGAAGAGTGGACGCGCGTGCGCGCGGTCGAAGCGGAGCGGCGCCGCTGCGC
This sequence comes from uncultured bacterium, assembly GCA_964560355.1. Taxonomy (GTDB): domain Bacteria; phylum Krumholzibacteriota; class Krumholzibacteriia; order WVZY01; family JAKEHA01; genus JAKEHA01. The sequence continues at coordinate 36,840 of CAZLLI010000020.1, forward strand.
GGTCGCGCTCGCAGAGCAGGAACGCGTGGTGGCGGAACGCCGCGCGGAGATCGAGCGCCGCGTCGCGCTCTTGCAGAGCGGCCGCGAGCGCACGGCCGCCAGCACCGTCGCACTCGGGCGCGCGACGACGGACCTCGACAGCCTCTTGAACCGCCTCGACGCCGCGCTGCGCCAGCTCCAAAGCGCGCGCGACGGCGCGCTTCGCCAAGTCGACGCGCGCACGCGCGACATGGTGACCGAGCTCCAGCGCGAGCGCATCTTCATGGACGCGCTGCGCCACTTCTACGTCGACGGTCCCCAGCGCGACCGTCCCGAGAAATTCCCGCCCGACGTCCCGCCCACCTCGCGGGTGCTCGCCGACGAGCGCGCGCTCACCGCCGAGGCGGAATCGCTGGCGACCTTCTTCGCGGGGCGCTCGACCGATTTGATCAACCGCTCGTACGCGGAAGTGTGGCGCCCCCGCTTCGCCGACGACAGCCGCTCGCTGCGCGCGGCGCTGGGCGGATTGCTCGCGCGCGCCCGCCGCGACGGCGCGGCGCTGGACTCCACGCTGGCGGCGATCGCGAACGACCCCGTGCTCGCCGCCGAAGTCAAGAAGCGCGACGCGCTGGCCGCCCAGCTCGCGTCCGCGCAGACGCAAGAGAACGTCGTGCGACGCGACGTCGCGCACGCCGTCGCCGCACGCGGCCAGGAGGCGCTCTCGGGAGAGCGCGAAGCCATCGACTATCACATGGCCGACGCGTCCTACGAACTCGCGGTCGACGCCGCCTTCGACACCGCGCCCAACGCCGACAGCCTCGCCGTGAAGCCGCTGCGCGCGCGCGCCATCGGCAACCTGGGGACGTTCCTCGCGCGCTATCCGAACAGCGTCGCGCGCGGCGAGACGCGCTTCCGCCTCGCGGACCTCTTGCTCATGCAGGCGCGCGACGACTTCCAGGCCAAGATGGCGTCGTTTCTGGGCGATTCGCCGTCGGCGGACCAAATGAAGAATCGCTCCATGGCGCCCTTCGTCAACTATGCGCCGGCGGTCGAGCTGTACAGCGCCATTCTGAAAGAAGACCCCACCTTCCCCCACCAGGACGCGGTGCTGTTCAACCTGGGCATGATCCTCTCCGACGACGGCCAGCCGGAAGCGGCGACGTACCTCACGCGCTTGGTCGAGCAGTACCCGAACGCGCCCGACGCGCAGGAAGCGTGGCTGCGCCTGGGCAGCGACCGCTTCGACCGCGAAGACTACGCGGGCTGCGTGCCGCTCTTCGCGGAAGCGGCCAAGGGCAAGGATGCGTCGTTCACCGCCATCGCGCTCTACAAGATGGGCTGGGCCGAGTTCGAAGAGGATCGCTTCGCCGACGCCACCGACGCGTTCCGGCGCCTGATCGACCACTACGCCAAGAACGCCGACATCGCGAAGAAGATGGACCTGCGCGACGAAGCCGAAGAGTACCTGGTGCACTCGCTCGCTCGCTCGGGGGGCGCTGGAGCGTTCCGCGACTACTTCGGGAGCCTCGGCCCGCGCGACTACGAGTCGCGCATCCTGCTCTCGCTGGGGTCGCTCATGCGCGGCCACAGCATGTACGAGGAAGCGATCGCGTGCGACAAGCTGTGGCTCGAGCGCTACCCGCAGGACCCCAAGGCGATGGACGTCGTCGACCGCATGGCGGACACCTACAAGAGCTGGAACAAGCCCGACGCCGCGCGCGAAGCCAAGCTCGCCGCGGCCGCCAACCTTCTGCCGGGGTCGCCGTGGTGGAAGGCCAACGACGACGACGCCCAGCACGCGCGCGCGCAGGCGTTCGCGCAGGCGGCGTACCGCGAGAACGCGGCCCACTACCACAAGCTCGCGCGCACGACCGACGACGCGTCGGCGTGGCAGAACGCGCTCTCGAACTACGAGACCTATCTCAACTACTGGCCGAAGGCGCCCGACGCCGACCGCATCCACTTCGTGGCGGGCGAAGCGGCGGGACGCTTGAAGCAGTATCCGCGCGCGCTCGCGCACTTCGAGACCGCCGCCAAGAGCGACTCGGTCGGGCTCGCGGTGGAAGCGACGTGGCAGCGCGTCGCCGTCACCGACACCTGGTACGCGGCCTCGCGCCCGGCGCCGGCCAACGCCACCGCGGCCGCGATCGCGAAGAACGACTCGCTCGGCGCGCAACTCTTGGCGGCGTGCAAGGAGTTCACGCGCCGCTTCCCCGACGACCCGCGCTCCGCCGACGTGGTGTGGCGCGGCGGCAACGTCGCCTACGCGCACAAGTGGTATCCCGATGCCGCCACCGCATTCATGCTGTTCGGCGACCGCTTCCCC
>CAZLLI010000021.1:0-38058 GCA_964560355.1 uncultured bacterium
CGGGCGACTTCGCGCCGACCTACTACCTGCAGACCGACGCGCCGCTCTACTACTATTCGTTCACCGACGCCTACATCGCGATGGCCTACAAGTCGCTCTCGAAGTCGGACCAGGCGCGCTTCGACCCCATGATCACGGGATTCAATCCGGCCGACATGTACGCGGCGGATCACATTCGCCGCGTGCTGGAAACGTTCCCGGGCGTGTTTTCCGGCATCGGCGAATTCACGATCCACAAGGAATTCGTGTCATCGAAGGTGGCGGGCGAAACCGCGAGCATCACCAATCCGGCGCTCGACCGCTTGCTGGACTTCGCGGGTGAAGTGGGCCTGGTCGCACTCATGCACTGCGACGCCGACGTCCCCTTCCCCAAGCCGGGCCAAGAGCCCTATCAGCTCAAGCAGCTCGGCGAACTTTTTCGCCGGCACCAAGGCACCACCATCATCTGGGCCCACTGCGGACTCGGCCGCATCGTTCGTCCCGTGCACGAGCAGGTCGCCATCGTCGAGAAGGCGCTCGGCGATCCCGCCCTCGCCAACCTTTACATCGACATCTCGTGGGACGAAACCGCGAAGTATCTGGTCGCAACGCCGGATGCGATCGAGCGCACGGCGGCGTTGATCAACACGTACCCCGACCGCTTCCTGTTCGGCACCGACGAAGTGGCCCCGACGGAACAGGCGAAGTACCTCAAGGTGTACGACCTGTACGCGCCGCTCTTCGCCAAGCTGACCCCGGAAACGAGCGAGAAGCTGCGCTTGAAGAACTACGAGCGCATCTTCGACCAGGCGCGCAAGGACGTGCGCGCGTGGGAGAAGAAGAACGTCAAGTAGCGGCGAGCGCTAGAAATCCTTCGCGCGGAACATCCGCAGTCCAAAGCCCACCGGCACTGCGGCGTAGATCACCATGGCCGCGGCCGCGAGCAGCACGCCGGTCTGCGCGCCCAGGACGTTACGAAACACGGCGCCCGTGTAACCCATGAGGGCGGAGATGTCGAGCTGCATCAGGATCAGGATGCGGCCCAAGTCGATCGGATTGAGGAACACGAGCGCGAGCAATCCCGGCTCGTAGGGGTATTCGCGGAACGCGTGCACGAAGAGCAGGATCAGGCCGTCCCAAATGACGGTGAGGAAGAACCACGCGACCAGGGTGACGCCCAATCCCTTGATGCGGTCCTCGAAGCGCGTCGCGGCGTAGAACGCGAGCGACGTGAAGATCACGATGAAGCAGCACCCGACGCACACCAGCGTCGCGATCTTGCCCGCGTATTCGCGCAGGCCGTAGGCGTGGATGAGGAACGGGAGCCCGATCCCCACCGTGTAGGCGAGACACAGCGAGGCCGCGAAGCCCACCAGCTTACCGAGGTAGATGCTGGTGCGATTGACGGGTTGCGCGAGCAGGAGTTCGTTGAACTCGCGCGAATTGTAGAAGTAGATCGTCCCCAGCACGACGCTCAAGAGCGGGACCACGACCAGCACCACGTTCATTACGCTCGCGATGGTCTTCGCGGGATCCCCGCCGAAGCGAAATAGCGCCTCCGTCACCACGAACAACGTGGCCGCGATGGCGATGAGCCACTTGCTGCGCAGCATGTTGTGCAACTCGTACTTGAGGATCTTACCGGCGTGTCCCATGACCGGCCTCCTTGGCGGACTCCATCACGCGCACCAGCGCGCGATCGAGCCTGGTTTCCGACGTCTTGTGGCGAATCTCGTCGATGGTGCCGTCGAAGAACGGACGCCCGTCCTGCAGGTAGACGATGTTGTCGGCCAGTTCTTCGACTTCGTTCACCAGGTGCGACGACAGTAGAATGGTGTGCCCCGCCGCGCGCTCCTTGCGCAGCTTGTCCTTGAACGCGGTGGTCGCGACGGGGTCGAGACCGACGGTGGGCTCGTCGAGAATGAGAATCTTGGGCGCAAACATGAGCGCCACCGCGGCCAGGATCTTCTGGCGCGTTCCGCCCGAGAGCTGGCCCAGGCGCTTGTGCCCCATCGTGCCCAACTCGTAGCGCGCGTACAGCTCGATGTCGACGTCGTCCTCGCCCTCGCGCAGGTCGCGCAGCATCGCGAACAGCTCGTCGACGGTGAGGTTCTCCGGGAAGCGCGCGATCTGCGGCATGTAGCCGATCTTCGCGCGGTAGTGCCAGCGCCCCGCGACGGGCTCGTCGTCGACCACAATCTTGCCCGCGTCGGGATTCACCAGCCCCAGGATGCACTTGATCAGCGTCGACTTGCCCGACGCGTTGGGCCCGAGGACGGCGGTAATGGCGCCGCGCGGAATCTCGAGTGACACCTCCTTCAAGACTTCGAGTTTGTCGAACGACTTGCTGAGATGCTGAATGCGGATCATCGCGATCCCTCCTGTGCGCCCGCGCGCACGACGACGTCCGTCATGCGCGGGTGGCCGTCCACCAGCGTCTCGGGCGTGAACACCGGCATTACGCGCTCGGCCGTGTCGACCAAGGTGACGAACAGACTCGAGAGCAGCACGATGCTGGGCGGCGACTGCTCGACGAGGAGCGAGAACAAGCGCACGGGATGGTAAGGGACGTCGCCCACGCCGTCGCCGTCGAGGTCGTAACCGTCGTATTCGCTCCAGTAGTTGGCGTCGAACGTGTTGAAACTTTGGCGACTGTTGGTCACCACGTCGAAGCTATTGCCGATGAAATTGTTGTGCGTGAACGTATTGTCCATCGAGTTGGCCATGATGCGAACCGCGTAGCCGTTGTCGGTGAATTGGTTTTCTTCCACCACGATGCGGTTCGACCCTTCCGCGTACAGGCCCACCGTGTTGCGGACGAAGTGGTTGCGCTTGATTTCGCTGTCGCGAATGTCCTTGAGCAGGAGTCCGTACGAGCTCGCGCCCCAGTTGTGCTCGAAGGTGTTGCCGACCATGGTGACGTACTGGGTGTACATCACGGCCACGCCCGCGCCGTTTTCGGCGAAGGTGTTGTCGACGTAGGTGTCCTCGTGCGAGAACATGAAGTGCAGCCCGTAACGAATGTTGTGCGTGCTGATGTTGCGCGCGATGCGGCTGTGCTCGACGAATTCGAAGTAGATGCCGTCGCGGTGGCCGTGGATCTCGTTGTCCTCGATGTCGGCGTCGCGACAGTACCAGAGGTGGATGCCATTGCCGTTGGCGACTTCGCGCGTCGACATGCCCACGATGTGATTGCGCCGCACCACCACGCGCTCCGAGTGCTCGGCGTAGACGCCGAAGAACCCGCGCTCGATGCGGTTGCCCACGATGGAGACGCCGGCCGCCTGGCGGACGCGGATGGCGGCGCGGTCTTCGACCATGGACGTCCCCACGTTGCGCAGCGTGAAGCCGCTCACGATGACGTTGTCGTGGGTAATGGTAATAATCTCGCCCTGCTCGCGCGCGTCGATCACGGGCTGTCCGATGCCGAGCAGCGCGACGGCCTTGTCGATCACGAGCCCGTGCTCGTCGTAGACGCCCGCCGCCACCCGCACGGTGTCGCCGGGCTGCGCGGCGGCGATCCCGTCGCGAATAGTTTGGCAGCGCCCGCCGCTTCCCACCGTCACCGTGGCCGCATGAGTGGTGCCGGCGGTGCCAACGAGCGCTGCCGCGATTAGGAGGACTCGGGTAAGGGGATGCGAGACGCCGGCGGCCATGGCGTTCCTTTCAGGACTTCGACCAACTTCGGATGTAGGTTTCGACGCCGTTCCAATCCATCACGTCGCCGCCCTTTTCCGCGCGCACGCGCTCGGCGTCCTCGCGCTTCGCGAAGGCGGTGATGCCGGCCCCCATCGGGCTCGGGAGGCCGGGGCTGACGAGGAACACGGCGTCGGGTGCGGGGACCAGCGCGCCGCGATTCGGATAGCTGGTCGCGTACCACTGGTCGACGCTTGTACCCGCCAGCTTGCCGCCCTCCATGAGCGACTGCAGCATGCATTCGACGGAATCGAACTTGTGCGTGCGTCCCTTCTCGGTGACGACGGCGGCCGCGTAGCGGTCGTCGCTGATCGTCATCGCGCAGAATTCGCACGCGTCGGTGCCGTATGAAATCTTCTGCGGCCCGCGTGCGCACCCGATCACCGGCACGGTTAGGGCCAGCGCGGTGGCGACGATGGCGGCGCGCGTCGCTTCGTGACGCCCGACGCGATCGCATTGCTCGCAACGGATCCAGCGACGCCACACGAGTTCGTACGCGAGCGCGAGCGCGCCGAGACCCACCGCCAGCATGGCGAGCAGTCCGCCGACTCCGGGATACGCGGTGGTGGTGAAATTCAAGAGCTGCTTGGTTCCGATCATTGGCGGCTGATACGACATGCCCGGGATCTTGATGGCGGCCTCGGGATTGAGATTGTGACCGTAGTCATACTCCCACTTGTAGAAGTCGTACATGCCCAGGCCGGCCAGCACCACCGCGAGCGCGACCCACACCACGAGCGCCCAGCGACGGCGAACCAAGGCCACCACCGCGGCCAGCGCGGACAGCCCCATGGCGAAGAACTTCATGTAGCGCAGCTCGGGGATGGAATCGGGCACGATCGCCTGCATGCCGATGTAATGGTTGAGCCCGTTGATGTTCTGCAAGTCGTGCGGGGTGGCGCCTTCGATGCGGTGAATCCAGATGTCGATGCCGAGCCCTTGCGGGTACTGCGGCGCGTGCAGACTGATTTTCCACAACGGGAAGACGAACACGCCGAGCATCGCGGCCGCCGCGACCCACATCGCGATCGTGGATGTCTTCGATAATTTGGTTCGTCCGTTCATGATCGTTCTCCTACTATGGCGTGCCGGCCGGAGGGAGTCGCCTCCCTCCGGCCGCGCGCGCGAACTACTTGCGCGTGTTGTACGACAACTGCACGTTCGAGCCCTTACCCGAAACCCTCACGTACCCCGACATCTCCTGGTGCAGCGCCGAGCAGAAGTCCGTGCAATAGAACGGGTATACGCCTTCCTTCGCGGGCTTCCAGGCGATGGTGCGGGTCTGACCCGGCATGATCAGCAGTTCCGACGTCTGGCCCCCCATCACGGCGAATCCGTGCGGCACGTCCCAGTCTTGCTCGAGGTTGGTGATGTGGAAGTACACCGTGTCGCCCACCTTCACGCCTTCGATGTTGTCGGGCGCGAAGTGGGTGCGGATGGTCGACATGCGCACGTGCACGTCGCCGCCCTTGCGCTCGACACCCGTCTCGGCTTCGCTCTTCACCATGTACGGGTGCTGATTGGCGGACAGCTCGAAGAACTTCTTCGAGTTCTTCATCACGATGTCGGCCGGTATCGCCTGCGCGTAGTGCGGCTCACCGATGGTCGGGAAGTCGAGCAGCATCTCCATCTTGTTGCCCGTGATGTCGATGAGCTGCGCCGACTGCGTGAGCTCGGGGCCGGTCGGCAGGTAGCGGTCCTTGGTGACCTTGTTGAGCGCGATCACGTACTTGCCCCACGGCTTCATGGTGTCGCCGCCCGGGATCATCAAGTGGCCGATCGAGTAATAGACCGGGATGCGGTCGACGACTTCCCACGTGCCGAGTTTCCACTTCACGATCTCGGACGAAATGAACGCCGACGTGTACGCGTAGCCGTTGCCGTCGAATTCGGTGTGCAACGGGCCCAGGCCCGGGTTCTGCACTTCGCCCGCCATCACGGCGTCGTACTTGAGCACCGGGATGCCGTTGCTCTCGCCGTCGAAGGCCTTGTCTTCGATCGCCTTCACCATCTTGGTGAACGAGTGCACCGGGATTACGGCGGCGAGCTTGCCGCCCGCGACGATGTACTCGCCGGTCGGATCGACGTCGACACCGTGCGGCGACTTGGGCGTCGGGATGTAGTAGATCATGCCCGGGCAGTCGGCGGGGTCGAGCACCTTAACCGTTGAAATGACCTCCGACTTGGCGCTCTGCGTCGCGTGATCCATATAATTGTGGTAATACTTCGTCGGCCATTCCTTGGCCTTCCCTTGCGCGACGTATTCTTCCGCCTTCTTCCAGTTGACCGCCGCGATGTAGTCCTTGTCGTTCTTCGACGCGTTCACTTCGAGCAGCGTGTTGGCCTGCTCCGAGTTATAGGTGGTGAAGAATGCCCAGCCGTGCGACGGACCCTTGCCCGAATGCGCGAGGTCGTAGTTGTAGCCCGGCACCAGGATCTGGAACGCGATGCTCATCTTGCCGTCGTCGGCGACCTTCACGAACGAGATCGTGCCCTTGAACCGCTTGGCGTAGTCGTCGATGGAGACGTCGGCCTGCGGAATGGGAACGCTGAAGCGCGTCGACGACACCGCGTATTCGGTGTTCATGGTGATGAACGGCGAGGCGTGGTTGCCACCCGCGTTCGGGATCTCGATGATCTCGTCGGCCTCGAAGGTCGTGAGATCGAGACGCGCGATACGCGGCGTGTTGTTGCCGTTGATGAACAACCAGCGACCGTCGGCGATGCCGTTGGTCTGCGAAATCTTCGGGTGGTGCGCGTCGTCCCAGGGAATGAACCCGTGCGACGTCATCAGCATGGGCTTGGTTTCTTCGCTGTAGCCGTACGCATTCTCCGGGTTTTGCGAAAACACGGGGATGACCTTCAGCAAGCGTCCCGACGGCAATCCGTACGCGGCCACTTGCCCGCTGAAACCACCCGACATGAAGGCGTAGAACTCGTCATAGGTTCCCGGGGCGACGTAGACTTTCTCCGCGCCCGAGCCCAAGACGGTCGACGCCGGCTTCTGTGCACAGTACAGGCTCGTAACCACGACCAGCGCGAGCGCGATCGTCGCCAGGAACCAGGTCCGTGCGCGTTTCGTTCCTCTCATGGCTTGCCTCCTTAGTGACTAGTGCCGCTCACAGCCTGGACGTTCGACGACGTACCTTGCGCGGCCGGAGTATCGGCCGGGGCTGCGCTCGCCTCTTTATCGTGCTCGCGGAAATACACGAGCACGCATTCCGCTTCCTCGCGCGTCAGGTGCTGGTTCGCCATCGGAGTGAGAAAGGTGGCGAACAGCGCCTTTGCGGTCGGGTCCTGTAGGATCATGTTTTCCGGGTTGAGGATCATGTTGAGGATCCACTCCGGCTGCCGGCGCTGAGTGACGCCGGCCAAAGCGGGACCGATGTAGCGCTCGCCCAGCTTGTGGCAGGCCGAGCACTTTTCGGTGAACAGCTTGGCCCCGGCTTCCTTCTTCGACGGGTCGAGCGACGCCACGTCGACGTGGTCGACCGGGCCGACGCCCTTGTCGGTGTTGGTCGACGGCGTCACGTTGGCCATGGTCTTCAGCGGGCCCGTCGGCCATGCCGAATTGTTCTTACCCGAGTTGCACGCCACGACCATGAGGGCGAGCACTCCGACGGCGATCACGATGCGTTTCATTGCGGCCTCCTTTGCGTATTCGAAGCGGCGAGGTGGAATGTGCCCGCGAACTCACCATTCGAATGGTTGGCGAGCAGCTCTCCCACCGACGTGTTCTTGAGCAGAGAGAAGTAGGCGTCGCGCACGCGACCCCAGCGTTCGTGGAGCGCGCACGGATGGACTTCGGAGCAGGACTTCTCGCCGAACGCGCATTCGTTCCAGCGCGTCACGTCTTCGACGGCGTCGATGACGTCGTGCAGCGAGATGAGGTCGGCGCTGCGCGCGAGGCGGAACCCGCCCCCCAGTCCGCGCTGCGATTCGACGAGCCCGCGCCGCGCCATCAGGATGAGGATCTTCCCGAGATAGTTGCGCGGCACGCCGGCCGCTTCGGCGACCTGCGAGGTGCGGCCGTACACGCCGGGCTCGAGGGCCGCGAGGGCGACCATCGCTCGAATGGCGTGGGTGGCGGATCGGGTCAACATCTTCAGTCTCCTTCTGGCGACCTTTCTCTATATCAGGATACTTATATCCTATTATATTGCAAGTGGATTTTTTCACAAGATTCCATAGCCGCTTAATTACTTGATAACGCGTCGATTAGGAGATACAGATGGCTGGGCTCGGAGCCTCGATCAGCGCGCCCCAAAGGGCGCCCGACGGTGGCGAAGCTTGTCGACGCGCTGGCGGAGCTTCTTCTCCAACGTGACCGGAAGCTCGGTTCCATCGACCAGTTTTCGCAGCTCTTCTTCTTCACGCGCGACGTCGGCGCTCCCCGCCGCCGCCCGCGCCGACGGTTGAAACGGCTCGCGACCGAGCAAGTGGTGCAAGATCGACTTCGCCGCTTCTTTGTCGGGAATCAGACCGCGCGCGTTGACGTCGGGATCCAAGTGCGAGTACGGCGGCAGCGGTGAACCGACGCACGACGGGCATCCATCCTTGCACGCGCAATGATCGACCAATTCGAGGCACGCCGCCAAGATTTCGTCGATCAATTCGTAGGCCTTGAGCGCGAATCCCAATCCGCCCGGAAAACGATCGTGCACGAAGATGCCGGGCGCGTTCGCCGCCGACGAATCCACCGACGCGCCGACGTCCATGGTGTCGCACATCGCGTAGAGCGGAATCACTTCGCGGATCACGTTGGAGATGCCGAGCAATCCTTCGCGCGGCACGCGCCCCGACGCCTTCGCGAGCGCGTACGCCGCCGGGTGCGGCAGGAGCCACATCCCCGTCGTGTCGAGGGTCTGCGCGGGCAGGTCGAGCGCCCCGAAGCCCAGCGAGTCGCGGCTCCCGAACTTGATCTTCTTGAACATGTACGTCACCGATGTCACCGACAGGTCGCCCCAGTGCACCTCGGCGGCTTGCACGCTCTTGTGCAGCTCTTCCTGTTCGATCTTGATCTTGGTCTCGGTGATCGACTGCGTGTAGTAGTCGGTGTCTTCCTTTTGCACCCACGCGATCTTCTTGCGAATGTCGAGCTCGTTCACGAAATAGGTGTCGCCGTGGTGGATGTAAATCGCCTGCGGGTGCAATTGCTGGAACGCGCCGGCTTCGTCGATGGTCCCGATGACGCGGCTGGTGTCGTTCGGAACCGCCTTCAGTCCCTCCGACGCCATCAGCGCCGAGGTGCCCAAGATGATGGTGTAGACGTCGTCGCCGATGTTGCGCAGACCGACGTCGGCGCTCGGATAGTTGGGCCCGCTCCAGAAGAATTGGCCTCCCTGCTGGCGCACCTGGCGATCCTCTTCGAGCAGCTTCAAGATGGGCCCGCAGAAATCGCCGAATTGCCGCCAGTCTTCCTTGCGAATCGGGAGCTCGAACGCCGCCGCGCGCACGTGCGAGAGCACGATGTGCGCGTTCAAGGGATCAATGACCGCGCTCTCGGGCGAACGCCCGAAGAAATAATCGGGGTGGCGCGCCATGTATTGGTCGATGGGAGAGTCGTACGGGAGCAACACCACGAGCGACGGATCCGCGCCGCGGCCCGCGCGTCCGGCCTGCTGCCACGTCGACGCGATCGAACCCGGATAACCGACCAGCACCGCCGCCTCCATCGACCCGATGTCGATGCCGAGTTCGAGCGCGTTGGTGCTGACGACCGCTTTCAGTTCTCCGCTGAACAGCGCGCGCTCGATGCCGCGGCGCTCCTCGGGGAGATAGCCGCCGCGATACGACTTGATCAGCTTGGCGCGCGACGGCGAAATCTTCGCCACGAATTCCTGCGCGTACTTGGCGACGATCTCGCTCACCACGCGCGCGCGCACGAACGCGATGGCCTGGTGGTCGAAGCCGACCAGCTCGGCGAGGATACGGGCCGCTTCCACGTTGGCGCTCTTGCGCTCGACGCGGTCGTCGCCGAAGAAGGGCGGGTTCCAGATCACGAATGCCTTCGGACCGCGCGGCGAGCCGTCGTCGTCGACCACGTGCATGACGCGCCCCGTGAGTCCTTCCGCCAATTCGCGCGGATTGCGAATGGTGGCCGAGCAACAAACGAACGTCGGCTTCGCGCCGTAGTGCTCGCAGATGCGATTCAAGCGCCCGAGCACGTGCGCGACGTTGGACCCGAAGGTGCCGCGGTACGTATGAACTTCGTCGACCACGACGTATTTCAACTTGGCAAGAAAACGCGCCCACGTGCCGTGGTTGGGCAAGATGCCGGAGTGCAGCATGTCGGGATTGGTGAGCAGCACGTTGGCTTCGTTCTTGAGCTTGCGGCGCGCGTTGGGAGGCGTGTCACCGTCGTAGGTGCCGCACACGAGCGGAAGCGACGGGTCGGCTTCGAGGTAGCGCGTGAGCGTGCGCAGTTGGTCCTGCGCGAGCGCCTTGGTCGGATACAAGTAGAGCGCGCACGACGACGGGTCGGCGAGAATCGACTCCAGCACCGGCACGTTGTAGCACAGCGTCTTGCCGCTCGCGGTACCCGTCACGACCACGACGTGCTCGCCGCAGCGCGCATGCGCGATGGCGTCGGCTTGGTGGGTGTAAAGCTGCGCGATGCCGTCGGCGCCGATCACCGTCGCGACGCGCGGCTCGATCGCCGGCTCGAGGGCCGCGAAGCGGGGGTCGCGCTGCGGGAGTTTTTCGACGCGTACGACCTGGTCGTCGTACCACTCGGCGGACTGAATATGGCGGAGAAACTTGTCGACGTTCATGCTCGCGATTCCTCGTGGCGCGGCGCCGCGCGAGAAATCCGCGAGCGACGCACTGGCTAGAAAGGCACGTGCGGCGGGTTCGGCGGGGCGATGGTATCACTCGACGGGGCGGGTGCAAACGGCTTTTCGGCGCCGCCCATGTAGGCCGCGTCGACGCTGGCGCGGGCGGCGTCCCCCGAGCGGCTCGCGAGGTCGTTCAGGATCACGGCCATGCTGAACAAGTCCATGCGGTTGTGATAGACGACGTTGCGCATGATGCGTGCGTCCTGGGTACGCACGTACTCGTGGTAGGCGCGCGGGATGAAGCGGCTGGGAATGTCGTCGACGCGCGCGGTCCCGCGCAGGTGTTCTTCGACCGTCACCAGGCGCACGTTGGGGAGCGCCGGTTTGAAGACGCGCCGCGTCGCGTGCAAGAGGTCGACCGAGCCCATGGGCACGATGTCGGGAACTCGGTGTACCGCCATGCGCGTGCGCAGAAACGGCATGTCGAAGCTGGCCCCGTTGTACGTCACCACCGTGTCGAAGCGCTCCAGCGCCGCGCGCACGTGCAAGAGGAGCCCTTCCTCTTCGGCGTAGTCGCGCGCGAAGGCCTGCTCGACGTGGAACGTGCGTGACTCCGGGCAGTAGTGCATGAGCCCGCACAAGAACACGTACGTGTTGGCCGACAGCCCCGCGGTTTCGATATCGAGGAAGAGGATCGCGGGCGGGTTCGCTTTTCGGAACAGCGGCAGCGTCGTGCCCAGCTCTTCGTAGCCCTGCGCCGCGTACCCGCGCCGGACGAAGCGCCCTACCATCGAGCGTGACACCGTCTCGGGCCACGCGCCCAGCGTCGCGAAGCGACCCGCTTCGGTGGGTGCAACCGGGTCGATGTCGGCGCCGCTCGCGCGCACCAAGTAGTACGACGATCCTTCGAGCGAGCGCGCCTCACCCGGGAGCGCGCTCTCGATCGAGAGCACGTCGCCCGACGCGAGGCCTTCGAACACGCGCTGGAATTCCGCCTCGAAGCCGGTCTCGCGCTCCTCGCGCACGATCGAATCGACCGCCCCCGTCGCGCGACCCAGCCGCCGTCGCCACCACCACGGCCCGCGTCGCAAACGCCGCGACAGCACCGACCGGTCCGGCTCGAGATCGGAGGCCCGCACGACCGCCCCCGCGCGCAAGAGATCGCCCACGATCGGGTTGGCGGAGACGTTGTCGGAGTTTGCGTTAGAACAAGGGCCGGCGTCGCCGGATTCAGTGGAGGGCGAATCGAGGGGGTCTTGGGAATGGGCGGCGCTACGCCGGGCCATCGTCATGGCCCGCGCCTTGATCAGCGCCAGTTGCTTCTTCAGTCGGTTCTCCATCCCCGGCTCGCTTTTGCATTATAATGAGCGAACTCGGCCCTCCAAAGAAAGGGAATCTTCATGCGCACGAGACCCCGCTTCCCCTGGGCGGCTTTGGTGTTCGCAGCCGTCATCGTAGTCCCGCAGTTCGTCCGTTCCGAAGTCGTCACCGTACCGTACAAAGGCCCGGCCCAGATCGCCGATTTCCGCGCGCGCGGGATCGAAGTCCTCGCCGCCACCAAGTACGGCATCGACGTGCTCGCCGAAGGCGACGCGCTCGCGTATCTGCGCACGCGCCCCTACCCGATCACGATCCAGGTCGAAAAGCCCGGTAACACGCACGCGGTGCTCGACGCCAACCTCGGCCAGTACCACACCTACGCCGAGACGGAGGCGCTCCTCGGCTCGCTGGTGTCGACGTATCCCGCGATCGCGAAGAAGTCGATTATCGGGACCAGCCTGCAGGCGCGCTTCATTTCGGCCATCAAGATTTCCGACAACGTCGACGTCGACGAAGACGAGCCCGAAGTGTTGTACATGGGCAACCACCACGCGCGCGAGCTCATGAGCGTCGAGATTCCGCTCCTGTTCGCGCAGTACCTGTGCCAGAACTACGGCGTCAATTCGGCCGTGACCAACTACGTCAACGCGCGCGAGATCTACATCGTCCCCATGGTCAACCCCGACGGGCACTTCTACGTGCAGCAAAATCACGCCGGCTCGCCGAATTCGTGGTGGCGCAAGAACCGCCGCGACAACCTCGACGGGTTCTTCGGCGTCGACTTGAATCGCAACTACGGCTACGAGTGGGGCTACGACAACGTGGGCTCGTCGCCGGTGACCTCGAGCGACATCTACCGCGGCACCTCCGAATTTTCCGAGCCGGAGACGCAAGCGATCCGCAACTTCGTCGACTCGCGCCACTTCACGACCTGGTTCTCGTACCACAGCTACGGCGAGCTCTTGCTGTACAGCTGGGGCTACATCTACGCCAACACGCCCGACCACGCCGCCATGTCGGCGCTGGCCGATTCGCTGGTGCTGGAGAACGGCTACTTGGCCGGCAATCCGGCGAGCGGCGCCATCTACATCACCAACGGTGACTCCGACGACTGGGGCTACGGCGAGCAGGTCGAGAAGAATAAGATCTTTGCGTACACGCCGGAGGTGAACAGCGCGGCGCAGGGCGGATTCGGGCCGGCCGAAGCGCTGATCACGCCGACCTTCAATCTACTGCTGCCGATGAACATGAAGCTGCTCAAGTTCGCGGACAATCCGTACCGCGTGGTGGGCCCGTGGAAGCCCGACCAGAATCCCACCTCGGATCCGTACGGCAACGCGATCACGCGCATCTCGTGGGCCGCGCAGGACCCCGACGACCCCAACCCGGCGGTGTCGTACGCCATCGAAGGCTGCCTCGACCCGTCGCTCTTCACCGACACCGCGACGCCGAGCATGTTCGGTTGGGTCGCGGGCGGATTCGCGTACAACGCAACCGGCTTCTCGGGGCCCGGCTACTTCTCCGGCAACGCGAACAACCTCGTCAGCACGATGACGCTGTCGCGCTCGCTCGTGGTCGACGCCGCCGCCGACACGCTGCGCTTCAAGGTGAACTACAACACCGAAGCGAACTATGACTACGGCTACGTCGACGTGAGCACCGACGGCGGCGCGTCGTGGACGCCGATCCAGGGTAACATCACGACCACCTTCAATCCCTTCGGCGCCAATCGCGGCCACGGCTTCACCGGCGTGAGCCCGGGTTGGGTCGACGCCGTCTTCCCGCTCACCGCGTACCTGGGCCAGGACATCCTCGTGCGTCTCATGTATACGACCGACGGCGCCGTGCTGGGCGCGGGCATCCGCGTCGATAACATCTATCCGGTGCCGACGTGCGGCAGCACGACCATCCTCGCGAGCGGAATCACCGGCGGCGAGTACGACTTCCTGCCGCCGTCGACGGGGTTGTGGCGCTTCCGCGTGCAAGCGGTCGACGCGGAGAATCAGGGCAGTGTGTGGAGTAACGCGCGCGACCGCGACGTCCCCACGCTCACCGCGACCGACGGACCGCGCGTGTACCAGACCAGCCTCGGCGCGAACTATCCGAATCCGTTCAACCCGTCGACGCGCATCCCCTTCGTGGTGGGCGGCGAAGTGGGCGGCGCGGAGACGCGCGTCGTGCTCGCGATCTATGCGGTAACGGGCGCGCGCGTGGCGTCGCTGGTGCACGAATCGCGTCGACCCGGAACATATGTTGCGTATTGGAGCGGACTCGACGACAAGGGCCGCGCGGCCGCATCCGGTATCTATTTCGCGCGTCTCGAAGTGGGCGACGCCACCATCGCGCGTAAGTTGGTCTTGCTGAAGTAGCGTTCCGGGTGCACACTCTCCTCGGCGGTGAGTCCGTCTTCGCCGCCCCTGACGAATCCGCCGGTTTGCGTTCCCAGCCGGCGGATTCGGTTTTGTTCCCCACGCCCAGGGACGGTCTCTCCCCCCAGCGCCCTCATCGGGCACGACCCGGAACCCCCATTCGCGGAATAGAAGTTGCAGCTAGAGCCATTGGAGAGCCGAAAAAGGGCTTGCTCCGGCGCCCCCCGAGCGCCCAAGATAGGCCGGCTCCGGCCGCCGCTTGCGGCAGTAACTTCAAACAAAGCTGTGAGTTAGATTACATGCAGAGACGCACGACACCGTTGGTCACCGGATTGATCGCGATCCTGGCTTTCACTGGCCAGGACCCCGTCGTTCACACGGTTTGGGACCATCTTTCGGTGCCCGTCGATGAGCCCGTCGGGTGTCTCTATACCGAGGACGGCATCGCCATGGCGGCCGGTTCGGTCGAAGGCGACGGCCCCGCGTTCGTCGCCGCCCCGGTCAAGCCCGAGCCCGTCCACGGCGCCATCGGCAAGAACAGCACGGTGTACGACGAGCTGCGCGCGCTCGGCGTGTCCGCCTTCGAGATCGACAGCATGACGCGCGAGACCAAGAAGGGGTTCGACTGGCGTCGCGTGCGCCGCGGCCAGACCTTCGACCTCTACACCAACGAAGCCGGCGAGATCGACAGCCTGATTCTCTACACCAGCCCGGCGGAATTCGTGTGCGTGCGCCGCGGCGTCGAGAATTTCTCGGTCGCGGTCGAGCAGGTGCCGTACGAAACGACCTACCACGTCACCCACGGCACCATCTACGACTCCATCGCCGCGTCGCTCGAAGCGCAAGGCGTCGAAGTCGAGCTGGCCAATTCGATCGACGAGATCTTCGGCTGGACCATCGACCTGGCGAAGGATCTGCGCCAGGGCGACCAGTACGCGCTGCTCTACGAGCGCCGCGAGTACGCGACGGGGTATTCCGCGATCGGCAACGTGCTGGCGGCGCGCATCGTCAACCTCGGCAAGGAAGTGAACGCGATTCGCTTCAAGCCCGCGGCCGGCTCCGTCGGCTACTACACACTCGACGGCAAGTCGCTGCAGAAGTCGATGCGCCGCGCGCCGCTCAAGTTCTCGCGCATTTCGTCCCAGTATTCAATGCGCCGCTTCCACCCGGTGCAGCGCATCTACAAGCCGCACTACGGCGTCGACTACGCCGCCGCGCGCGGCACGCCGGTGTATGCCACCGGTGACGGACTCGTGCTGGCCGCCAACTACCAGAGCGGCAACGGCAACTACGTCCGCATCCACCACAACAAGACCTACGAGACGTACTACCTGCACCTGTCCGGGTTCGCGAAGGGCGTGCGCCCCGGCACGCGCGTGACGCAGGGCCAGATGATCGGCTACGTGGGCTCGACCGGTTTGTCGACGGGCCCGCACCTGTGTTACCGCATGAAGAAGAACGGACAGTGGGTCAACCCTCGCATGCTCGATCTCCCGGCGAAGGATCCCATCGCGCGCCACGAGGTCGTCACCTTCAACGCGACGCGCGACGCCTATCTCTCCCGCATGTACGAAGCGCTCAACGAAGGACTCGATCGCACGACGGTGGTGCAAGCCCCGGCGCCCGCGACCGCGCCGAGCTTGAGCGCCGCGATGTTCTAGCCGCTACGCTCCCGTTTCGATTCGCTCGCGCTTGAGGGTCGCGATCGCGCCCGCGATCGTGATCGCGAAGAGCGGCGTGGTCGCCAGCCCCGGCGTGTAACGCGGGTCGGCGACGAACCACGCCGCGTGCACCGCCAGCGTGATCCCCTGGATGAAGACCCACGCCGAGAGCGCCGCGCGCGACGTCACCGTGCCGCGACGCACCTCGCGGATGCACCACACCCCGAACAGGATCAAGAGCG
Source organism: uncultured bacterium (assembly GCA_964560355.1). Taxonomy (GTDB): domain Bacteria; phylum Krumholzibacteriota; class Krumholzibacteriia; order WVZY01; family JAKEHA01; genus JAKEHA01. Next base: position 16,044 of record CAZLLI010000021.1, read on the forward strand.
CGTGGAACAAAACGAACACGCGCGGGCCCAGCCCGGGGACGCCGCCGTAGATCGCGCGCATGGGCGGGAACGCGTTCCAGAACTCGAGCACGAATTCTTCGAGGGCGTGCACGAGCTGGAGCGCGATCATCGCGGCCAGCATCCACTCGACGCGTGCGTGACTCTTGATTCGCGTATGGGGTTGCATGTCAAGGGTGTTTACGAGCGTCCGATGGGGTCAATTAGCAACCGTCTTGACTCTCCCCCTGGGTCTCACTAGGCTACGGGCATGGCCAACGGAAATCCCATCTCAAGCGCATTCACTCACGATTCCCGAGTCGTTGTCTACCCCGGAGACTGCATCGAGCTACTCAAGACCATTCCGTCTGGGGTCGTTCGGTTGGTTGTAACGTCACCACCGTACAACCTCGGCAAGGAGTACGAGAAGCGACTTCATCTAGACGCCTATCTCGAGCAACAGGCCGCTGTAATACGCGAGTGTGTTCGCACCGTGTCGGACAACGGGAGCATTTGCTGGCAGGTTGGAAACTATGTTGAGCGCGGACATATCATTCCATTGGATACAATCTTATATCCAATCTTCCGCGAACTGGGACTCCAGCTTCGCAATCGCATCATTTGGCATTTCGAGCACGGACTCCACTGCTCAAAACGTTTCTCAGGCCGTTACGAGACCATACTCTGGTTCACCAAGTCTAACGATTACGTGTTCAACCTGGATCCGGTCCGCGTCCCGCAAAAGTATCCGGGAAAGAAGCACTTCAAAGGGCCCCGCGCAGGGACCTACTCTGGCAACCCGCTCGGCAAGAATCCCGGGGATGTTTGGCTTATTCCTAATGTGAAGGCAAATCACGTCGAGAAGACGGAGCACCCATGCCAATTTCCCGTGGAACTGATTGAGCGCCTGGTATTGTCTCTCACAAAGAGCAAGGACCTTGTGGTCGATCCTTTTCTCGGAACGGGTACGAGTGCGATTGCCGCAATACGACACAATCGTCGCGCCGCCGGGGCTGAAGTCGTTGAACGATACGTCAAGCTCGCGCGTTCGCGGATTACCAAAGAACTTGAGGGCACCCTCAGAACGCGCCCAATGGGGCGCCCTGTCTTCGATCCAAAGAACGCTGGCGCGAGCCTCACAACCGACCCATGGGCGACCAGCAAGAAGCAGCTCAAGCTTCTCCAACGCAAGAAGCACTACGCTGCCCGATGAGAATTGCCGCCACATACTCCCATCTGAACGGCCTTGAGTTCCTGCTCGTTCACAAGCCCGCGCTGTGGAACGAAGTCCAAGCGGTAATACGACGACTTGACGCGGCGAAATGTCGAACAAAGAAGTCCAAAGAAAAAAGGACCATGGGGAAGATGCTCTACAGCCCCATTGCGATCAACAAGGCTTTTAAGGAACTTCTTTGGGACAAGGGTTGGGAAGAAAGTCGAGTCAGCTACTGGGTGACAAAGGATGAGAAGCTGATTCGAAAGACGATGGCGATGTCGGCAACTGATCAGAAGCGTGAAATCGAGGCCGCCGGCGAGGTTCCGATCTTTAGCTACAACCAAACTGACTTCGTGAAGGAGCGCGTAGCACTTGAGGTGCAGCTGGGCAAGTACTCCTTCGTAGCCTACGACCTTTTCGTCAAGCACCTGGCGTTTTACGTCGGTGACAAGATCGATGTCGGAATCGAAATACTACCCATGAAGTCGCTGCAGGGACAGATGAGCTCCGGGGTGGCTTACTACGAAGGCGAGTTCTACAATGTGGTCCGTCAGGGCCGAGGCGTTCCGGCTGTTCCGCTTGTCCTGATAGGAATCGAACCTTGAAGTTGCTCACTTACCCTTCACGAACAACCCGTGCACTTGCGGTCCAATCTCATACTTCTTCTCGTCCACGTACGTCCTGACATCGATCTCTGGGTTGTCGGGAAAGCGCCTGTCGAGTCGACCTGTCTCAAGGGCTCTCGATACCATGATCCAGAGGCACTCATTTAACACGAGGTCGGCCAGTCGTACCTGACAGTGGGTGTTAGATTCAAGCGCTTCATATGGTTCGCTCCCGAAATAGCTAGCATTTACCGGATCGAGCGTATTGATGAGGATCGTGCCGTCAGGACTGTAGAACGACTGAACCTTGCGCTCGAGCGGCACGAACGAATATTCGCCAAAGAGGCCTCGCTTCTCTCGCTCGGGCTTCTCTCTGTTTACAACCGACACCTTGGTACCCGCGATGAACGAATCCACGCTCGCGGTGACTATTGCTTCATCTATCAGCCCTTCTCCTCGCAGGCTCACACTAGTCTGCGCAACCGTTCCAGCAACCACGTCTTCGCTGTTGACCACGACTATTGGAGTTGCAACAGCGATACCCGGACCGTCGCAGGCGACACATATTCGCGAGCCGATGGGAACCTTCTCGACATCGACAAAGAGCTTTAGGGTCCGTCTTGCTCCCAAACGAACGTTGTATGCACCGCGATCGAACTCGATACCATCAACTGGGTGAATCACTTCCCGGTCGGTGGTTTGGACCGTCATCCGCACCTCAACGTTCTTCCATAACGCAACCACGACACCACTCTCATTCGGCTTCGTCGCTGATACATGAACCATTCTAACCACTATTCGATCCCGACCGTCGTGAATTGGATCTCTCAGCCGCCCCGGGGACACGAGAATCTGCGGGTTGTCGGAGATGATGACAATCTCGTCGTGAGCGGCAACCATCGCCGTGTTTATCAACACCGCAATCGGCGTGGCAATTCCAGACTGAATAGTAACCCGCGAGTTTGCGAACGCAATTCCTTCGGGTGGAGGAGTTCTCCCAACCACATCGATGACGGGTACCCTGCCTTCCGCACCCAACATCTCTTTCGCGATCTTATTTAGAAGAGAAAGAGCCTGCCTATGCCGCTCTGCCGTGCGCTCTGACAGTCCGACCTTTGGCTGTGGCCCTTGTTTTCGAAGGTCGGATACTATCGATTGAAGTTGAGGGCGTAACGCATCGCGGATCTGATAGTAGAATTCATGCGTTCGGTCAAACCCATCTCGGGTCTCGCTCAGCACTTCCTCAGGCTCTTTAGCATTGAGGCGCTCGCGGATGTACGCACCACCGCCATCGAGACGGACAATACCTGATATTCTTCTAGCCGCCGGATCCTCGTCAAACCCGAAAAGCTGAAGATCGAGGACATTGTCGTCCTCGTCCAAAACCAACAATCCTCCCTCTCTCTCTACATAGCCGACCTCGCCCTGCGACAACTCGGAGGGTGTCAGCCCGATCTCCCCAGTCACTCGAACCGTCTGACCAGTCGCCGTATGTAGTTCATGGTCTAGATCGACGTGCTTTTGCACTGCCGGAAATACATACGTGACGTTCCGCTCGTCGACACCCTTCTTACCGCGGCCCACGATATGAAGTTTGATTTCACGATGAGGGCTGCTGTTTACCATCCGCAACATGTAGAACTGTGAGAGTTCACGATAGAGCTTCTCTGTGTGGGGCGTTCTCACTGCATCTGCGAGCTCAAACTCCACAACCGTTCCGTTTATCGGAATCTGCAGAGCCTTTCGGAGCTCTGGCGTGACGCGAGCGGGAGCCTTAATGTCTACAAATGGGCGCTCTTGACCATCGACCTGTTTCCATTTGAACTGACAATTGTAGAACAGCCCATTCTTGATCGACTTCACCTGACCTTTGTGTTGAGTGAACAGAACATCTCTTAGGCCCTTGCCGAAGAGACTTCGAGTCCGGAACCCGGAGGTTTGGTCGGTGGATTCCTTGCCGTACGTCACGAATCGCTCCCGCATTTCGAGATCGGTGAGTCCTTCCGCATGGTCGACTACTGACAAGCGGCGCTTCTCGCGATGAAAGACAATCGTGATCGGCGCCGGATCCTCCTTCAGGCCCCCGCCGTGTTCCAATCTGCGGTAGCTGTCGTCTGCGTTGGTTACTAGTTCGGTGAGGATCTTCGGAATGCTCTTTCCGACGGCACGGAAGAACACCCGCTTGATCTGTCTGCTGGCAAAGTCGAGGGGGTATTCAGCCACAAGGCCACCTATTCATCCTTGAGTGCATCCAAAAAGACACTGCGCACCTGAACTAGGAATTCTCTGATCTCCTCCATTTGCATCTGAGACGCGATGTTCTCGAGTTCAGAAATCCTCTTTCTTAAAGCACGCTTTGGCGTATACGCGTATCCACCAAGCATATCCAGCAAGTCCATCACTGTACCGGTCCTCAATTGCCCAGCTTGCCACTTACGGAACAGAGCAGATTCTGAAACGCGTCGCAGCTCGCCCTCAGCATCCACAGTCCGAGACCTTCCAACTCTGGGCGTCCTGGACGCACCAGTCTCTCCGCCATGGAGTACGCGCGCTATTTCTGCAACCTTTGCTGACCCACTTTCCGTAAGCACAAAGCCCTTCTGAACGCTTCCTCGCGCCCAGTTTCTATATTTCGGTCCCAGTTGAAGCAGAGATCGATTGACTCGTGTTCCGTCCGGGTATTCCTCAAAACCGACCAGCGAGAACTTGGATGGGAACAGCTTGAATGCCGCGACCGTGACGTTTTCAAAAGTCGTCGAGACATCATTCGCAACTAGCCAGTCGATAGTGAAGGCAACTAGGCCCGTGAGGTCGAGATTCGAGTAGCGTTCGACGGGATACGGTTGCAGTGCAGAGAGAATACTTGACGGCGATTGCGCGCTCATGCCGCTAGTCTACCAGACGCGACCGGCTATGAGAAACTGGCTATCCGTGCCCAGCTACTGGCAACTAGGCAACTTCAATCGAGCGATCGCGCCGCGCCACGCACTCGCCCACCACGGCCGCGTGCGGGTGGTTGCGCTTCAATTCCGCGAGCAGCGCGCTGGCCCGCTCCGGCGCGACCGCGATCAATAGTCCGCCCGACGTCTGCGGGTCGAACAATAGTGTCGTGGTGGTTTCGTCGACCGACGCCGCGATGCGTGCCTTCTCCTGCATGAAGCGTCGCGTCGACTTGCCGCCGCCCGTGAGGTACCCCTCTCCCGCGGCGTCGCGCGCGCCGTCGAGGAGCGGCACCTTCGACGCGTGCAGCACGATGGTGACGCCGCTCCCCTCCGCCATTTCGTTGGCGTGTCCCACGAGCCCGAAGCCCGTGATATCGGTGCACGCGTGGGGGTCGTGGCGCAGCATGGCCCCCGACGCGTCGCGGTTGAGCTGGGTCATCGAGTCGACCAGCATCTTCGTGCGCTCGCCCGAGAGCACACCGCGCTTGAGCGCGGTCGCGAGCACACCGGTACCGATCGCCTTGGTGAGAATCAAGACGTCGCCCGCGCGCGCGCCCGCGTTGCGCACGACGCGACGCGGGTCGATGAGCCCGATCACCGCGAGCCCGTACTTCACTTCCGGGTCGTTGACGGTGTGGCCGCCCAGGATCGACACCCCCGCCGCGCGCGCGACGTCGGCGCCGCCGCGGATGATTTCGCCCAGCACGGCGGACGGGATCGTGTTCTCCGGGAAGCCCGCGATGTTGAGCGCCACGACGGGCCGCCCGCCCATCGCGTACACGTCGGAGAGCGAATTGGTCGCCGCCACGCGGCCGTAGTCGTACGCGTCGTCGACGATGGGCGTGAAGAAGTCCACCGTGACCACCATCGCGGAGTCGTCCGAAAGTCGATACACCCCGGCGTCGTCGCTGCCGGCGTGACCCACGATGACGTTGGGGTCGACCGGTGCGGGGAGCTTCGTCAGTATCTCGCGCAGTCCCGCCGCGCTGAATTTAGAGGCTCAACCGGCGCATGACGCGAACTCGGTCAGCTTGAACAAGCGATCCTTCTCGCCCATGGGATTGTCACCTCCTTGCGGCGCGCACGGCTACCGCACCGGTCCCAGGTAGCGGTCGAGCCATGCGAGCGACTCGCGCGCACGATCGGTCGCGGGGATCGCGTGGCCGAATTCGTACACGACGAGTTTCTTGTGGTCCTGCGGGGTCCCGAGCAGTTCGTAGAACGGGACTTGCGACGTGTCGTACGGGAAGAAGAAATCGTATTTCCCGTTCAGCATCAAGACCGGCGCTTGCACGTGACGAATATAGTTGATGGGGTCCGCTTCGGGCTGCGCGTGCTGGAATACCAGGCCCGCCACGATGAGGACGCCCGCCTTGAGGCGCGGGTCGAGCGCGAGCGCGACCGGCCCCAGCGCGGCGCCCCAACTCGCGCCCATGAACGCGAGGCGGGTGGCGTCGATGTCGGCGCGCGTCTCCAGGTAGTCGATCGAGCGCATGATGTCCTTGGTCCACATGACGACGTGGTCCTTGTAGCGATTGCTCTCGTCCGCGTAGTCCGACGTCTGGTCGTCGCCGCGCTCGTACGTGCTCTTGAGCACCGGCCACACGAACGCGCGCCCGCTCTTCAATATGTACGCGTTCGAACCCGGATCGAGGTCGTCGCTCGATCGCGCGTGGATCGACCCGGATCCCGGAAAGTACACGACGGTTTGGTACGGCGCCGTGCTCTTCTTGGGCAGGAACACGTACACCGCCATGCGCTCGCCGCCGTACGCCGCGTTGATCACGACCTTCTGGCGCACGTAGTCGTCGGTCTCGATCGTGGACTCGATGGTCGGATCGAGCGGCGTCCGGTCGTAACGGAACTGGTTCGCGTAGGCCGCGAAGGTCTCGTCCGAAATCGCCGGCTCGTGCAGGAAGTCGCGGACCGGAACCGCGATGGTGTCCTCCAGGGCGGCGCGGTCGACGGGGCCGGCGGCGTAGCGAATGAGGCGCACGCCGTTGGTCTCGGAGCGATCCCACGGCGACTGCGCGTAGGCGTCGTTGAACGAATAGGGCGGGTCGTTCCAGCCCCCGCCGAGAATGAAGCGGTCGCCGCGGCTGGTCGCGTTCGCGCACCACTCGCGCGCGTTGCCGGCGAGGTCGAAGGCGCCGAAGCGGTTCATGCCGCGCGTCGACCCGACGCGCACGAGTCCGTTGGTGGTGAGGTTGCTCGACGGAACGATGTCGCCGCTCGCCCACGTGAGCGCGACGCGGTCCCAGTGATAGATCGATGGCAGGCTCTTGCCCGCGAATTCGGCGAAGGCGGCGGCTTCGTACCAGCTGATGCCGGTGACGGGCCAATAGTCGGTGCCGTCGGCGTAGTCGCCGACTTCCCACTGCGCGGGGCCGGGCCGCTGCGTCTTGTCGACGAAGCGCGCGACCGCGTCCTTGAACTTCACCACTTTGCCGCCGTCGACGAAGGGCTCCTTCCAGAACGACGGGTCGGCGTAGCCGCCCGCATCGACGAAGTGCTTGTAGTCGCGGTTTGTCACTTCGTGGCGGTCGATGAAGAAATCGCCGATCTGGGGCGGCGCGAGGTGCTCGATGCCGGGCAGGTGCACTCCCTCCGGTTCGCCGCCCGCCGCCACGCGCGGCGACTGGTCGCCCACCCACACCATTCCGCGCGGCACTTGGTCGGGGCGCTTGAGCTGGTACACGCGATCCGCGGAGTCGTAGAGACCGTTCCAGTACAGGTCGTACGCCGGCAAAAAGCCGGCCTTCTCGATTTTGATTTGGAACACGCCGCGCACGAAGCGGAGCGTGTCGATCGGCGTCTCGCCGACTTGCGTCCACGTGGTGTCGGCGGCGGAGAACGGACGCGCGAACACGTGCGCCTTGGGCGGGTCGGAGTGGATCGTCATCAGGGTCGAATAGCGATCGCGGAGCGCGAGGAACGTGGGGTCGTCGGCGAGGTACGATTCGGCTTTCTCGCCGAGGTCGAACGCGTCCCACAGCCCCACGCCACCGGTCCCCGGCGTGGCGTCGACCAGGCGCTGGATCTCGGGCAGCGCGACGCGGCGCGCCCAGCGCGCGCGCGACGAGCGATGCTCGAGCCACGCCACCACCGCGGCCGCCGCGACCACCACCGCGACCGCCGGAACCACCACGCGCGGCGCGCGCAACGTCGATAGGAATGACGGCGACGGCTTCGACGACGCCGCGAGCCGCTCCGCGGTCGTGCTCGTTTGCAGCGCGCGCAAGTCGTCGCGCAATTCCGCCGCCGACGGGTAGCGCGCGGCGGGCGACTTCTCCAGGCAGCGCGACACGATGTCGTCCAGCGCGGCGGGGAGCGGCCGCCAGTCGACGATCGGCGGCGGCGAGTCCTTCAAGATGGCCGAGAGCGTCGACACCACGGTTTGCCGCATGAACGGGTTCTTCCCCGTCGCCATCTCGTAGAGCACGATGCCGAGCGAGAACACGTCGGAGCGCACGTCGACCGGAAGTCCCTCCGCCTGCTCCGGCGACATGTGCGTCACCGTGCCGACAATCTGCCCGTCGCGCGTGTGCGACATGGCCGCCCCGACGGTTTGGTCCGAGTCCGACACCGAGCGCTCCGCGAGCTTGGCCAAGCCGAAGTCGAGAATTTTCACGTGCCCTTCGGAGTCGACGACGACGTTGCTCGGCTTCAGGTCGCGGTGCACGATGCCCTTCGCGTGCGCGGCCGCCACGCCGTCGGCGAGCGGCACCGCGATCGCCAAGAACTGGTCGAGCGACATCTCGCCCGCCGCAATGACGTCGGCCAGGGTCTGTCCCTCCACCAGCTCCATCACCATGAAGTGGACGCCGTCGAACTCTTCGATGGCGTGGATGGTGACGATGTTGGGGTGCTTGAGCGCGGCCACCGCCGAGGCTTCGCGCTCGAAGCGCGAGCGCATCTCCCGGCTCGACGCGAGATGGTGCGGGAGCACCTTGATCGCGACCTCGCGGGAGAGGCGCGTGTCGCGCGCGCGATAGACCTCGCCCATGCCGCCCGCGCCGAGCGGCGCGAGGATCTCGTAGGGGCCGAGCTTGGTGCCGGCGACAAGACTCATCGGGCGACGCCCACGCCTTTCACATTCTCGGCGACGGCAATGCTGAAAACGGCGCTGCGCACCGACAGCACGACGCGCGCCCCATTATCGGTGACATCGAAGGATTCGGTGGGCCACTGTGGATCGAAACCCGCGAGCTTGCGCGTCGTTCCTCCCGACGTTTCCGTCACGTCGCGTATCACGACACCGAAGCGTCCCATTTCGTCGCGATCGGTATACGCCAAGCGGCGCGGTCCTGCCCAGCGCGGTCGCCCCACGTTGACATCCGGGCTCGCCGGAAGTGTCGCCTCCCACGGCCACGGTGTTCCGTCGGCAAGTCGGTAGACACGAAGTGCACGCCCCGTGCGCTGACCAGCCCCCTGCGGCGCGGCGAACACGTCGCCCGCGGGAGAGAGCTCGGGAAGGTTGGCGCCTTGTACCAAAGACACCGCCTCCGACCCGTCGCGCCGCATCTTCCACGCACCGGCAAGACCGCCGCGACCGCCCAGATACACGACCCAGTCGCTACCGGGGGCGAGGGTGGGATTCTCCGCATCGGTGCCGTCGCGCGACAACTGGCGCGCGCCGGATCCATCGGCTTTCGCTTCCCACACTTCGAACACACCGCTACGATCGGAACTCCACAAGATGTGGGTACCTTCCGGCGAATACGTGGGATCCCAGTCGTCGCCGGTGTCGTCGGTCAGGCGCGTGAGCGCGCCCGACGCCAACTCCATCTCCCAGATGTCGAGATTGCCGCTGCGATTGCTGGAGAAAAGGATGCGCTTTCCGTCCGGCGAGAAGCAGGGTTGTCGATCGGTGCTGCCGCCGCGCGTGAGCCACGTCTCGCGAGCCTCGGGTGTACCCGCCTTCTCGACGAGTACGAGACTCTGCGACTGCTGCGCCAAACCCATGAGCAGCTGGCCGTCGGCGAGAATGGCGACGTTGTAACAGGCATTGGGAAGACTCAAGAGCTCGCGGATCTTTCCGTTGCGCAGCGACTGCTCGACGACACGCGACGCTTGTCCGGTCACCGTCGTCGCCAGCGCTTCGACGATCGAGTACACGATACGATCGTTGGTGAGCCACACCGGATTGCTGGTCAGTGCCAAGCCCGCGGCCGACGTGACCACGCGCACCGAATCTCCGTTGGCGGGGATGATGTAGAAAACCGTCTCGGCGTTTGCGAGCGGAACCGATGCCGCCATGAGTTGGGTTCCGTCGGGCGACCACGTGACCCAACGCAATGCACCTGCACGGTGGGTATAGAAGACGCGGGGATCGGACCCGTCGGCGTTGGCCAACCACACTTCGCCGAAGCGGTCGTTTTCCTCGTTCAAGCGGAGAAAAGCGAGACGTTTTCCGTCGGGCGACCACTCGCCGCCCAGCGCGCGCTCGGCCAAGCGGCGCGGTTGTCCTCCAACGGTCGACACGCGCCACAACCCGCCCACGCCGTTGTCGTTATGCGTGTAGAGCACTTGCGATCCGTCGGCGGAGAACTTGGGGGCAAAATCTTCGCCTTCCGTGAGGGCGACTTCGTCGCCGCTCGTCAGTTGTTTGATCCAGATTTGCGATCGACCCGTGCGCGTCGATGCAAACGCGATGGTCTTGCCGTCGGGAGATGCCACCGGCTGTTGGTCGGCGCCGGAATGCGAGAGAATGCTGACGCGCGGCGGGTCGACGTGGCGCGCCGGCACGATCCAGCGTGCCGAGAAGACACCGATGGCCAGACCGGTCACAAGCCCCGCCGCGACGAACAGCAGCCACGACGCGCGTTTTGCTTGTCGTGTCATCGCCGGCGCTTCGACCATGCCGCTCGCGTCGCGCAAGGTTTGCAACGACAAGCGCACGTCGTGCGCATTCTGGAAGCGCTCGTCGGGATCTTTGGCCAGGCACTGCGACACGATGCGGTCGAGTGCGGGCGGACTGAGTGCGGTCACCTGCGAAACCGGCTTCGGCTCCGACGACATGATGGCGGAGATCAGCGACGCTTGGCTTTTTCCCTCGAACGCGCGCACACCAGTCGCCATCTCGTAGATCACGCAGCCCAGCGCCCAGATGTCGCTGCGCGCGTCGGCTTCCTTTCCTTCGAGTTGCTCGGGCGACATGTACTGGAACGTTCCCACCAGCGTTCCTTCCGCCGTGAGCGGGTGCGCGACGGTGGGCGATTGCGAGAGCGAAGCGACGGTAACGCCGCCGCCACCTTCCCCGCCGAGTCCCGCGGCCCGCGCGAGCCCGAAGTCCATCAGCTTGGCACCCGTCTTGGTGACCATGACGTTCCCCGGCTTCAAGTCCCGATGAACGACACCCGCACGATGCGCGCGCTCGAGCGCATCGGCGATTTGCGATCCAATGCGCAGCACGTCGGCGGTGGGAAGCGCGCCGCGGGCAAGGCGCGAGCCCAGCGTTTCACCGTCCACCAGTTCCATCACCAGATAGTCGATATCGCGCTCGCGACCCATGTCGTGGAGGACGCAAATATGCGGATGGTTGAGGGACGAGACCGTTTTCGCTTCGCGCTCGAAGCGAGCGCGGACCTCCGGATTCGACGACAAGTGCGACGGCAGCACCTTGATCGCGACCTCGCGGCCCAAGCGCGTGTCGCGCGCGCGGTAGACTTCGCCCATCCCGCCCGCGCCGAGCGGCGCGAGGATCTCGTAGGGGCCGAGTTTGGTTCCGGAGGCAAGACTCATGGCTCTCTATTCCCGCCCATCGAGCAGGTACGTCTCAATCTCGGCCCTCGTCAACATACCCTTGATACCGGACGCGTCTCTTTCACCCATCAGGGCGTCCGCGATATCCACGAACTTCCGCAGCAGGGCCCGCTGGACAAACGGTCCGAAGCTCAGGCGATTCACGCCGATCGACTCCAGCACGGCGAGCGGCGCGGCGTTCGGCGACCCCAGAATGTTGATCGGCCCCGCGATGCGGGCCCGCAGCACCCGCACGGTCTTCTCGTCGGCGGGGCCCAACGGATAAACGCAGTCCGCACCGGCTTTCGAGTAGGCCGCCGCCCGCGACACTGCGTCTTCGGTGGCGTCCGCGGAGTTCGCGAAGGCCGACGAGACGTAGTAGCTGTCGATACGCGCGTTGACCACCAAGTGAAGCCCCCGGCGTGCGGCGAAGTCCCGCACCGCCGCGATACGCGCGCATTGGTCGTCGACGGGGCGAAGCGCTCCACCGTCGCCGAGTCCGTCCTCGAGGTTGATTCCCACGACACCGGCGTCGATGACCGCGCGAATCGTGTCTTCCAGTTCGGAGGTCGTGGCGGCATACCCGGCTTCGATGTCGGCGGTCACCGGGACATCGACGCTGCGCGCGATGCGCCCGAGAGTCTCGATGAGCGTCGCACGCTTGATTCTCTCTCCGTCCCTGAACCCGAGCGAGGTCGAGATCGCGGCACTCGCGGTCGCGATCGCCGGGTAGCCCTTGGCCTCGAGGATGCGAGCACCGATGGGATCCCAGACGTTGGGCAGGATAAGGAGGCGTCCGCCATCATGCAGCGAAAGGAGCGCGGCGGCCTTGGTGCGGGAGTCCGACGTCATCGCGCGTTCAACGCCCCGCGATCTTGCTGGTCCAGTCGGAGAGAATCGTCACCGGTCGGGCCAGGTCTTCTTCGAGAGCGGCGGCGACCAGGAATCGATTGCCGTCGGGCGCGACGTCGTATCGCCATTGCCCCGCCGCACCGTGCCACTGGAAGAGCGGGCGCGCGGCGCCGGCGCGAAAACCATCCGCGCTCAATTCGACCTCGAGCGAGGTGACGTAATTGCTCGGATCGACGAAAAACAATTCGCGGCCGTTTCGATTCCAACGCGGCTCGACCCCACCCGACTGCGACGCCTGCCAGCGGCCACCGGGCTGCGGAAACGCCGCCACGAAGACTTCCGATCGTCCGGTTTCATCCGAGACGTAGGCCACGAAGCGTCCATCGGGCGAAAACTGCGCGCCCTGCTCGTCGGCGGGTGTGGCCATGAACGGCTCCGGCTTGGTCTTTCCCGACAACGACGCCAGAAGAATTTCGCCCCCGTTGTGGGGCGAGTCGATCACGTAGAGCAACCAATCACCGGCCACCGATTCCGGCCACAGGAAATCCTCGCCGGGCTTGACGACGTTGGCTTGCGTGCCGTCGGACTGAATCGCGTCGATCGACCCTGCTCCGGTGGTTGTGTTCGTGCTCACCAGCGCCGATCGACTGTCTGAGAGCCAGTGCGCACCGGGGTGGTCAAGCGTATCGACGGTGAGTTTTTGGCGCCTGCCCGTGGCGAGGTCGACGATCCACACGTCGGAGACGCCGCGATCGACGTTCGCGATCGGCATGATGCTGCTCTTCCCGTCGGGAGAGATGCAGGGTGTGCCGCCGTACGTGTAGTCCGCGGGCTCGCCGACGTCGCCCAAGGACTTTCCCGCCCGATCGAGCCAGCGCAGTTGGGTGCGCGTCTGGTCGCGACCCGTCATGCAAATGAGAACGCCGTTCTCCGACACGGCGAAAACGCCGCGGCTGAAGCGCGTGTCCATGCGCGCGTCGTCGACCACGGGGACGGCGGGTCCTTCGACGGCGAGTTTCCGGGTATCGAAACGTTGCGCCACCAACACGCCGCCACGGATGTAGACAAGATGTCCCGAGGCATACGCGATATTGGAAGCCACCTCCATCACGGCTGTGCGCGCGTCGGACCCGATTTCGCCGACATAGATGGTGGGGTTTTCGCCGGCGCCCGCACCCGCGCGTCGCGCTAGATAGAGAAAATGCCGGCCGTCGGGGAGGAAGCACGGATAGCGGTGCGTCGTCTCCGCGCGCGTGGTGTCGAGGGCGGTCGCGGCCGTGATCTCGCCGCCGTCGGCGGAAATTCGGGACACCGGGCCGTACGAGTTGCCGGTAAATAGAATGACACCGTCGCGGTTCCAGGTTCCGCCGCGCTGATCAATCCCGCGCACCAGCGTGATCACCGGACCGCCCGCCACGTCGACGCGCTTGAGGTCGCTGCCGGTGAAGAAGCCGAGTGAGCGACCGTCCGGCGAGAAGAACGGGCCTTGCGCGCCTTCCGTCCCCGGAATGGGGTGCGCGTCGTCCTTGCCGAGCGAGCGCACCCACAAGAGATCGGGACCTTCTCCGTCGCGCGCGCAAAACGCGATGGTCGATCCGTCGCGCGAGATCGCGAGCGGCAGCGGCCGGTCCGTGCTGGACGAGAACAGCACGCCGGCCGGCGGCTGCAGGTAGGCGTAAACGGGCGGCGACCCCGCGGGCGGCTTCTTCGACAACCCCACCGCACCCGCCGCGATCGCGACCGCGGTCGCGGCGATCACCCACGGGAGTGCGTTTCGGCGCGCGGGTTTCTTTACGCCCGGAAGCGGTGCGCCCGCCTGCGATCCGCCGTCCGCCGCCCACTGCAATTGCAGCTTCACGTCGTGGGCGCTTTGGATGCGGTCGGCCGGGTCTTTCGCCAAGCACGCCTGCACGAGACGATCGAACGCCGGCGGCGAGGTGGGAGTCACCTGCGAAACCGGCACGGGCGTCGTCCCCATGATCGACGTGATCAACGACGCCTGGCTCTTGCCCTCGAACGCGCGCCGGCCCGTCGCCATTTCGTACAGCACGCAGCCGAGCGCCCACAGGTCGGAACGAACGTCGGTCTCCTTGCCCTCGAGCTGCTCCGGCGCCATGTACTGGAACGTGCCGACGATGGTCCCTTCCGCGGTGAGCGGGTGCGCGACGGTCGGCGACTGCGTGAGCATGGAGGCGCCGCTGCCCGCGGCTCCCGCGAGACCCGTCGCGCGCGCGAGCCCGAAGTCCATGAGCTTCGCGCCCGACTTGGTCAGCATCACGTTGCCGGGCTTCAGGTCGCGGTGAATCACTCCGGCGCGGTGCGCGCGGTCGAGCGCGTCGGCGATCTCGGTACCGAGTTTCAACACTTCGGCGGTCGGCAGGGCGCCCTTGGCGAGTCGCGCCGCCAGCGTCTCGCCTTCGATCAACTCCATCACCAGGAAGTCGGTCGGGCCTTCGCGGCCGACGTCGAAGAGCGTGCAGATGTTCGGATGGTTGAGCGACGAGACCGTCTTGGCCTCGCGCTCGAAGCGCGCGCGCACTTCCGCATTCGACGACAGGTGCTGAGGAAGAACCTTGATCGCGACTTCGCGGCCCAGGCGCGTGTCGCGCGCACGATAGACTTCGCCCATGCCGCCCGCGCCGAGCGGGGAGAGGATTTCGTAGGGACCGAGTTTGGTGCCGGGAGAAATACTCATCGTGTCGTGGATTGCAATCCCGCGGACCAATCGACCCCGAGATTCAGGATCGAGCGCACGTTCGGCTCCGCAGGGACGTTGGCCAGCACACTCTGACCGTCGGGAGCGAAGTACGCGCCCTCCACCTCACGGGAACACCGAAAGAGGGCCTTGGGCGCTCCGCTGCGGAACGTTGCACCCGTCTCGACGGGTACCGCCATGATCGTCCGGCGATCTTCGGCCACGTAATACAGTTCCCTGCCGTCCGAGCGCCAGCCAATTTGTCCGAAATTGTTCTGTTGCGACGGCACCGTTCCCGCGTTGGACACGCGCGTCTTTTGTCCAAGATCGGGAAAAGACACCACGTAGATCTCGTCGCGGCCCGATTCGTTGGAACGGTACGCCATCCACCGTTCGTCGGGCGACACGGTCGCCCACGCCTCGTCGAAAGGCGTTTGCATCAAAACCTGCGGAACATGTTCTCCCTCCAGCGGCACCATCCAAAGGTCGAGATTGGTGGTGCCGCTCAACGACTGAAACACGACGAAGCGCGACGTGATGCTGGTGGGATCGTTGAACAGATTGGGCACGTCGGCGAACAACTCATCGCTGCCGGATCCATCCGCGCGTTTCCAAAACAATTCTCGGCCGCTTTCCAAGTCGCTCCCCCAAACCACGCGCAATCCGTCGCGCGTGAACAGGGGCGACGTATCGTATCCCTTCGCGAATGAAAGGCGCGTCGGCAAGTCGCGCTGCAAATCAATCAACCAAACCTTGGCCTCATATTCGGTTCCGTGCGAATAGGCCACCGCCAGCCGGGTTTGATCGGGCGAAAACGCCGGAACCCCGAAACTCCCGGCGGGAATCCCGAGTCGGCGCACCAACCGTCCACGCCGGTCGAGTACCTGCAGCTGATATCCACTCAAGTTGAGTTCGCGCTGGACCAGCTTGCCGTCGCGCGAAGCCGTCAGAATCGGCGAGCCGGAGTACGACACGGCGGTATTGTAGAAGTCGGGCACGAGTTGCGGCTTGCCCGACAACTTGAGCGCGGTCGCGTCGAACGGTTGCGCCACCACCGATTCGTTCTGATTGAACAACAGGTAGCCAGGCGGCGCATACGTCGCGATGCTAAGGGATTCAAGCAGCAAGGGACCGAGTTCCACGTCCACGCTGCCGACGCGGGTTTCGGGAATGCCATTCTTGCCCGGCAGAGCCACGTAGAGAAAATGGTTGCCGTCGGGCAGGAAACTCGGAAAGCGATGGCCGGTCTCGTTGCGCGTTTCGTCGAGAATCGTCGCCGGCGCCGGCGTGCCGCCGGTGGCGGGAATCTGCACAAGCACGCCGGTCGCGTTGGGCTGAAAAACGATGACGTCGTTGGGGCCCCAGGCGCCGCCGCGCGGAGACGGCGCCGGGCTGATCACCTGGGCACCGGAACCGTCGACGCCCATGCGCTTGAGATTGCCGTCCGCGAAGAACGCGATTTGCCGACTGTCGGGCGACCAAAACGGCAAGAGGGCGCGTTCCGTGCCGGGAATTGCGCGCACTACGGCGGCGTCGAGGCGGCGCTCGTAAAGACGCGTCATCCCGGTGGTATCCGACGCAACGAACACGATGGAACCGCCGTCGGGTGAGAGTGCCATGTCGGGCGGCTCGACCGTGACGGTCAGGCCCGGCGGCAGCGGGATGGCAACGCGCAGCGCGCGCCGCTGCGTTTCTTCTCCTCCGGGCTTGATGACAAACGACGCGATCAGCGCGCCCAGCAGCACGCCGGTGGCGATCATCCATGGCCACGCGCGCATGCGCGACCGCCCCGACGCGACGGCGGTGGCCGCGGCGGAGCCGGTCTCGCCGCGCGCGATCGCTTCCAGCTCCAGGCGCGCGTCGCCGATGTCGCGAATGCGCTCCTTGGGATCCTTGCGCAGGCAGCGCTTCAGCATCTCCCGCAAACGCGGCGGCGTGTCGGCCGGCAGTGCGGTCCAGTCCGGTTCACGCTCCAGAATGCGCGCAATCAGGTCGGAAACGGTTTCGCCCTCGTGCAGCTGCCTTCCGGTCAGACACTCGAACACGATGCACCCGAACGACCAGATGTCGGTGCGGCGGTCGACGGCCTTGCCGCGCGCCTGCTCGGGGCTCATGTAGGCGGCGGTCCCGAGAATTACGCCGGCGCGGGTGGCGTGGTGCGACAACGTTGGCGAGTGTGAAAGGTTGGGATCGGAACCGGCGGCGGTAGCACCGCTGCTGGTCGCGAGCCCGAAGTCGAGCACCTTCGCCTGCCCGTTGGGCATGACGATCACGTTGCCCGGTTTCAGGTCGCGGTGAATGACTCCGTTCTCGTGCGCGGCTTCCACGCCGCCGGCAATCTGCGTAGCGACTGCGATGGTTTCGTCGAGCGGTAGCGCGCCGCGCGCGAGCCGTGCCGCCAGCGTCTCGCCGTCGACGAATTCGAGGACCAAGTACTTGGCGCCGTTGGCCTCTTCCAGTCCGTGGATACCGGCGACGTTGGGGTGGCTCAACGTCGCGAGCAGGCGCGCTTCGCGCTCGAATCGCGCCATGCGTTCCGGATCCTGCGCGAAATCCGTGGGGAGCGCTTTGATGGCCACGTCGCGGCCCAGGCGCGGGTCGCGCGCGCGATAGACTTCGCCCATGCCGCCCGCGCCGAGCGGCGATAGGATTTCGTAGGGACCGAGTTTGGTGCCGGGGACGAGCGTCATGCGAGCGAAGAGGCTAGCGCACGCGTCGCGCAAAGTCCACGACGGCTTCGCGCGATGGCGCTGGAAGGGTCCGTTCGCATCGCGTACGATCCGGGGTCCATGCGGTTCGGCCACTCCACTCCCGCGCTCGTCGCGCTCGTGCTCCTCGTCGGGGCCCGGTCGGCGGCGGCGCAGTCGCCCTTCGCGCTCCACAAGACGCGCGAGGTCGCGCTGCTCTCGACGGGCGGCGCGCTGTTGGTGACGAACTTCATCCTGCTCGCGGGCGTCGACCCGCTCACCGTCGACGAGGTCAACGCCCTCGACCCCAACGACGTCAACGACTTCGACCGCGACTCCATCGTCCCGATCGAGAAGTCGCGCTCGGGGGACATCATGGTGGCGGTGTCGTACTTGCTGCCGCTCTCGGTGTTCGCGCGCGACGACACCGAGCGCGACTGGCACACCATCGGCGTGATGTGGCTGGAAGCGACCGCTCTCAACCTGGGGCTGAACGGCGTGGTCAAGACGACCGCGCTGCGCACGCGCCCCTACGCCTACGACCCCGACACCCCGCTCGACGACAAGACCACCAAATCGGCGCGCCTGTCGTTCTACTCCGGGCACACCGCGTCGGCGGCGTGCAACTGCTTCTTCGTCGCACGCGTGTTCTCCGAGTACGTCGAGAACCGGCGCGCCGAGATCGCGATGTGGACCGCGGCCGCGGCGTACCCCGCGGTGACCGGGTTCCTGCGCGTCGACACCGGGCACCACTTTCGCACCGACATCATCGTCGGATACGTGGCCGGTGCGCTGGCGGGCTATCTCGTCCCCGAGTTCCACCGCGTCGCCGACGACCGCGTGGGGCTGCGCCCCGCGACCGTGGGCGGAAACCCCGGCTTGGTCGTGGACGTGGCGTTCTAGCCCGCGTGTGCTAGACTCGCGGCTGTGTCGCGAATCATCCGACTCGCGTGCTGCCTGCTTGCGCTGATTCCCGTCGCGGCGTCCGCGCAAACGGACGACGTTCGCCCCGGCCAGCGCTACTTCTACCGCGGCCTCGACTACGGCTCCGACGCCGCCTTCAACCCCGCGAGCGAGCTCATCAACGGGGCCTTCGGCGTGCTCCAGATCACGAGCCGCTGGGTTCCTCTCGACCAAATCGACTGGCGGCAGGGCTTCGACGTGACGTGGCGGAGCATCTCGCACCCGCGCACCACCGTGCGCGACTACGGATACGAAGCGTTCGTCACCAACGAGCTGGTGCCGGGAAAACTGGGCTGGAGCAACCTGCAGTACGTGCCGAACTACTGCCTGCACCTGGTCGGCGGAGGCGCGCGCTACCGCGCGTTCGACGAATGGTACGGCGCGCACGGCTTTCCCGCGCCGGTCGCGTGGGCGTGGGGGACGACGGTCGCGCACGCGTTCGCGGTCGAGGCGGTCGAGCACTACCAGAAGACCGGGCCCACCGCCGACCCCGTCGCCGACATGCTCCTGTTCGACCCCTTGGGCGCGCTCTTGTTCATGAACGACGGCGTCGCGGGCTTCTTCTCGCACACGCTCAACATGTCGATCTGGTCGGGGCAGCCGGTGTACAACCCGGTCGCGAACACGTTCGAGAACGCGGGCGAGAACTACGGGCTGCACTATTTCTTCCACCACGACGACCGCGTGGGAATCTTCTCGTATTGGGGGATGAGCCACCTGTTCGGCGTCACCGTGCGCGGCGGCGCGCTGTTCGACTGGTCGGTGGGATTGGGCGGCGCGGCCGACGAATTGCAGGAAAACGACCGCGGCGGCGTGTTCGCGAGCATCAAGCTCGACGGCGGCGTGTTCGTGCACAAGAACGGGTCGCTGCTCGCATCCGTGCAGGCGTCGCAAGCGTGGGCGCAGCTCCTGCGCGTCACCGTCTACCCGGGCGTGTTCAGCGTGGGGGGGCTCGCGACCGGCTTCTACACCGGCGTGCGCGGCGACGACGTGATCGTGGGGATTAGCTTCGCGAAATTCCCGGTGGGGCTGGCGGTGTCGCAGTAGCGATTCAGTCCGCGATCTCCGCCCCCAAACCCCGCAAGAGTTCGCGCAGGATCGAGCGGTGGCAGTGCGTCTCGGTCTCGCAGTAGCAGCCGATCGCGAAATCGGCGTGGTGCGAGAGCGCGGCCAGGAGCTCGAGGTCCTTGCGCGCGTTCGGCTCCTTCATTTCGGCCAGGAATTTGCGCTTGAACACCTTCCACGCGCGCTCGTCGTCGATGGGAAACGACACCTTGAGCAACGGTTCGGTCGGCGCGAGGTTGGGAAACCACACGTCGTAGAAATTGCGCGACGCGAATTCGTGTTTGGGGACTCCGCGAGGCGGGCGCCGCACCGTCCCGATGCGCAGACCCTCGCCCTTCGCGCGCGCACTCCCGAGTCTCACGATACGAATCGCCATGCGTCACTCCTTCGGTGCCAGCATCTTCGCGAAGCGCGCGCTGGTACGCTGGTAACCGAGTCGCTCGTAGAACGCGTGCGCGTCGACCAGGCGCGCGTTGCTCGTGATCTCCATGAGGCCGCACCCCGCGCGCGCCAGCGCCGACTCCGCCGCGGCCACCAGCGCCTTGCCCACGCCGCGCCCGCGCGCCGGCTCGTCGACGATGAGCGCGGTGATGCGCCCGACCGGCTTGGGCCGGTGCAGCACCACCATCTGGTGCAGCGTGGCGACGCCGGCCAGCGCGCCGTCGTCGGCCGCGACCACCAGCGCGGCGTTCCCCGCTTCGACCCATTTTTCCCAGCGCGCCACGATCATGTCCGCCGACGTCGGGTGACCGAGCTGGGACAGCAAGCGCGCGATCTCGGGGGCGTCTTTTTCGGTGGCGGCGCGGACGGCGTGATTCATTGCGAGCGGGCGCGCGTCAGTCCACCATCTCGCGCGTCTCTTGGTCCTTGAATTGGAGTTCGTAGAGCTTGGCGTAGTGGCCCGCCTGGGCGAGGAGTTCGGCGTGCGTGCCTTCCTCGACCACGCGCCCCTTGTGCAGCACCAGGATGCGGTCGACGTAGCGAATGGTCGAGAGGCGGTGCGCAATGACGATCGAGGTGCGCCCCGCCATGAACTTGCGCAGCGCGTCCTGAACCAGGAACTCGGTTTCGGTGTCGACGCTCGAGGTGGCTTCGTCGAGGACGAGGATCTTGGGGTCGTACACCAGCGCGCGCGCGAACGACAGCAACTGGCGCTCGCCTACCGAAAGCGAGCTCCCGCGCTCGCCCACGCCTTCCTCGTACTTGTGCGGCAAACGCTCGATGAAGCGCTCAGCATTGATATAGCGCGCGACCTCGCGCATGCGCTCTTCGGTGATGGACGGGTCGCCCAAGTGAATGTTGTGCGCGACGCTCCCGGAGAACAGGAATACGTCCTGCAGCACGGTCGCGATATGGCGGCGCAGGTCGGCGAGCGCGTACTGGCGCACGTCGACGCCGTCGATGAGGATGCGCCCCGAGTCGACGTCGTAGAAGCGCGAGAGCAGCGAGATGATGGTGGTCTTGCCGGCGCCGGTATAGCCGACGATCGCGACTTTCTCTCCCGCGCGCACGCGGAAGGAGACGTCGTGCAGGACTTCGGTGTCCTTGTTATAGGAGAACGTCACGTGGTCGAAGACCACCTCGGAGGGCGCGTTGGGCATGGTCGCGGGGTGCTCGGGGTCGACGATCTTGGGGTCGCGGTCGAGAATGCCGAAGATGCGCTCCGACGACGCCATGGCCGACTGCAGGATGTTGTACTTTTCCGACAGGTCGCTGATGGGGCGGTAGAAACGCTGCGCGTACTGGATGAACGCCACCAGCGACCCGAACGTCATGGCGCCGCCGATCACGTCGAGGCCGCCGAAGGCGACGATGAGCGCGATCGCCACCGCGCTCAACAATTCGACTGCCGGGTAGAACACCGCGTGCGCCACCACCCCCTGGATGTGGGCGTCGTACAGGTTTCTGTTGAGCTTGCCGAAGCGCCCGAACTGCGCGTCCTCGCGGTTGAAGACCTGCACCACCGCCATGCCGGTGACGTTTTCCTGCAGGAACGTGTTGAGCGCCGCCAGGCGCACGCGCACATTCCGGTACGATTCGCGCGCCTTGACGCGGAACAGGTGCGCACACACGTACAAGAGCGGCAACACGGTGAACGTGATCAGTGCCAGCTCCCAATTGAGCCAGATCAGCACCACCAGAATCCCCGCCAGCGTGAAAATATCGAGGAAAATGGCGACGACGCCGGAGGTGAACATTTCGTTCAGCGTCTCCACGTCGTTGGTGAGGCGCGTCATCAGGCGCCCGAC
>CAZLLI010000022.1:0-37330 GCA_964560355.1 uncultured bacterium
CCGCTCGGCATCACGGCGCATGGGCTTCCCACCTTCGACCGCAAGAAGGGCGACGTGTTCGCCCACTTGCGAGAGCTCGCGTCGCGCTACCAATTGGTGCGCGTGGTGGTGGGGCGGCCGCTGTCGCTCTCGGGGCGCGAAAGTGAATCGACGCGGCGCGCGGCCGAATTCGCGCGCGCGATCGAAGACGCGCTCGCGCTCCCGGTCGAGATGTGGGACGAGCGCCTCTCGAGCGCCGAAGCCGAGCGCGTGCTGGCCGGGACCCGGCACAAGAAAGGAACCGTCGACCGCGTGGCGGCGGTGCTCATCCTGCAGGGCTATCTCGACGCGAGGCGGCGCGACGCGTGAGCGCGAACGCGGGTGGAAGACTGCGGCGCGCGCTTGCGACCACGCTCGTGCTCGGCGTCGTGGCCGTGCTCGCGTTCGGCGCGTGGGTGACGAAAGACATCCAGGCGCGCGGCCCGCGCACCGGCGAGCGCGTGCGCATCGTGGTGGGCGAGGGGGCCGGTTTCTCCGCGGTGGTGCGCGACCTCGCGGCGCACGGGCTCCTGCCGCGCCCGTGGACGCTGAAGCTCTTCGCGCGCGTGACCGGCGACGACCGCCGCGTGCAGCGCGGCACCTACGAGTTCGAAACCGGCACGCCGCCGGTCGACATCTTGCGCGCACTCGTGCATGGCGACGTGCTCGCGGTGCTGGTGACGATTCCGGAAGGCTTCAACATGTGGCAGGTCGCGGGCGCGTACGATTCGGCCGGCGTCGACTCGGTGCCGCTCTTGCGCGCCGTCACCGACGCCGAGCTCGCGCGCACGCTCGAGATCCCAGCGCCCACGATGGAGGGCTATCTCTTTCCCGACACCTATCGCGTTCCCTTCGGCAGCACCGCGCGCCAGGTGGCCGAGCACATGGCGTCGCGCGCGCGCGAGGAATGGAGCGACGACTACGAACGCCGCGCGCACGACATCGGGATGACGCGCCACCAGGTGCTGACCCTCGCCTCCATCGTCGAAGCGGAGGCGCGCGTCCCCGACGAACGCGCCACCATCGCGGCCGTGTACCACAACCGACTCAAGAAGCACATGCGCCTCGAAGCCGACCCCACGGTGGCGTACGCGATGGGCGGATTCCGCGGGCGCCTCTTCTACAAGGACCTCGCGATCGACTCGCCCTACAACACGTACCGCCACGAAGGCCTCCCGCCGGGGCCGATCTGCAACCCCGGCGAGGCGTCGATTCACGCGGCACTGTACCCCGCCGACGGCGTCGACGCGCTGTATTTCGTCGCGCGCGGCGACGGGCGCCACGTGTTCTCCAGCACGCTGCGCGAGCACAACGCCGCCGTGCGCGAAGCGCGGCGCACCCACGCCGCGCGCCGGGCGTCGAACGGGAGTTGAACCGCGCGCTCGCTTGACACCTTCGGGGGCGTGTGGTGTAGTAACTCGGCATGGCAACCACACAGAATCAAAGTTCGACGCCCAAAGCGTCCCCGCATTTTCGCTGGAAGTTGTTCGCGGCCGGCATGCTCGCGATCGTCGTGGGATATGTTTTGCTCGCGGTTAACGACATCACGATCGCGCCGGTGCTGCTGGTCCTCGGATATTGCGTCCTCGTGCCGCTCGCGTTTCTCTAGCTCGCGGCGACCGGCGTCGCGCGGACCCGCCTGCGGGCGAATAGCTCAGTTGGTAGAGCGTCTGCCTTACACGCAGAAGGTCACAGGTTCGAGCCCTGTTTCGCCCACCAGCCCCCCTTTCGCCCTAACCTATTCGGATCGGATGAGTTAGTCGGGATTCTGCGGCCGTGGGTGCGGGCGGGGTCGGAGTGGGTAGGCGGGAGGCGTCTTCATGGGAACTTCGCATACGGACGCAAAATAGTGCGTTGACAGTGGTTTTCCATCCGTGGTAGAATTTTTCCCGGTCGAGTAAGGTGTCGATTTACCAACGGTGGAGGGAGGTGGGCCGTCGGTGGCATTTCTGCCGGCGGCAGGCTTCTCAATATGGGCCATCACCACAACCACTTTTTGGAGGTGTAGGAATGTTGAAAGGAAAGTTCGCTGTGCTTTCGCTTGCTGCAGCGGCTGTGCTGTGTCTGCAGTTCGCGGGCGCCAACACCGTGAATAGCGGTGTTGTCGATCCGTGTTTCTCGACAGCCAGCGGTGCGGCGGGCGTTGTCTTCGGTTGTCCGCAGGACGACGGCGATCTGTTGAGCACCGCAGGTCTCACGATCACCGTTACCGTCAAGGACAACACCAACACGGCGGTTGTCGGCGTTCCGGCGGCGGACATTTGGTTGATCGGTTGTAACGATCTGCTGGGTCTGTGCGGCGGCAGCGGCGCTATCAATGCGAACGCTGCGACGGACGTCAACGGCCAGGCGACGATCTCCGGTAACATCGCGGCCGGCGGCTGCGACCTCGGTGGCGTTCGCGTGGTTGTCCAGGGTGTTGTTATTGGCGCGGGCACCTGCGCGGCCGCTTGCGTGCCGCTCAAGGTGAAGACTGCCGATACCAACAAGAACCTCGTCGTCAACCTCGTCGATTTCGCGACGTTTGGCGCGGGTTATACGTCGCCCCCGAAGGCGTACAACGAGTGCATTGATTACACGGCACCGTTTGGTACTGTGACCCTGCCGGACTTCGCTAAGTACGGCTCGCACAACAACCACACGTGCTAGTGGGCATAGCGACGTAGGTGACTCCTAAATTGTTTGCGACCGTGACTTTGCAGTTATAAAAGGAGTTTGTCGCTATGAAGAGAGCTCTAGCAGGGGTGCTTGCAATCGCGTTCGTCGGCCTGATGGCCGCCGGTGCGGTGGCGCAGGTGCCTTTCTTCCAGGTTTACTTTGACGACGATAGCAATGGTAGCTACGGAGAGACGCAGAAGGGGTGTGGCCCTGTGGCCACGTTCCAGAGCCTGTATCTCGTCGCCAACAACGCGAACGCGTTCGTTGCGGCCGTCGACTACCTGGTCCAGCTTCCCGTGTCGGGCGCGATGCTGTACATCGGCGAATCGCGTCCGGTCGTTCCGGGCGGGGACCTCGCTATCGGCGCCACTCCCGCGAACAACTCGATCGAAGGGCTGGCCGTTTCGTACGGTCTCCCGCGCAACGGCTTCGCGCCAATGCTGATCACCACGCTTAACACGATGTGGACGGGGCAGTGCGATTGCGCAGCTCCGCAGCCGCTCGCCGTTGGTGGTTTCCCTGGCAAGACGTCGCCTGCGTTCGTGCGGTGGCCGGACTACGTGGAGTTTTCGGCGGTCGGTATGACGTCGTTGCTCTGCCCGGGACCCGTCGCGACCGAGAGCAAGACGTGGGGTGGGGTTAAGGCGCTGTACCGGTAGTTGTTTGAACGTGATTGAGTGGGCTGGATGAACCACGAGTTATCGGGTTCATCCACGACACGCGAACAGCGGTTCATCCAGCCTTCGTTTTTAAGCTCCAGTCCTGAAGGAGAAAGCGTAATGAAAAAGGTTCTATTGATGGCCTCGGCTCTGACGCTGGTCGCCAGCGTCGCGCTCGCAGCGCACATCGGCGTGTACGAGGATCAGGGCGGCAACAACTGCATCAAGACTCAGTTCGCTGCCTTCCCGACCCCGAACAACATGTACATCGTCCACAAGTTCAACCTTGGTTCGACGGCGTCGCAGTTCAAGGTCAACGACACGACGGGCTTCATTGCCTCGTCGCAGTCGACCCCGTACCTGTCGATCGGCACGTGGAACACCGACCTGTCGCTGGCGTACGGCGGCTGCGTCGTGGGTGACCACGTTCTGATGACGTTGAGCTTCTTCGTCGTCGCTCCGCCGGCGGCCTGTTCGGCTCAGCTGGTTATCGTCCCGGCGCCGACTTCGCCGGTTCCGGGTGCGGTTGCACTCGTGGACTGCGCGACGCCGAGCGGCAACCTGTTCACGGCGACGGCCGGCACGATGTACTTCGTGAACGGCTGCGTCGATCCGACGGCTTGCAACCCGACGGCGACCGAGAGCAAGACCTGGGGCGGCGTCAAGGCCCTCTATCGCTAGTTCAGGCTAGAGACCAAGATCTGCTCTTTGAATAGCGCCCGAGTCGCAACAGCGACTCGGGCGCTTTCTTTTTCGTGCCGACGGCTTTCGGCAGCCGGGTCACGACTGCACGCAATCACGCCGCTTCGGTGACAAGAAACCCACCATCGCCCCGGTTGGTCCGCGTACGGACGCGCCGACGCCGGGGCCGTTCGCCAGCCGGCGGCCACACTTAGCTGGGCGTTTGCACGCGGCACATGGCTTGCTGAAGGCAACCCCTTGAAAAATCTTGACAGTCCCGAGGAATGGGGAGGATATTCGGCTCGTCGAGGAGGAAGACGGGCCGAGCCCGACGGATTGCTCGAGATTCGTTTGCGAAAGATGCGGCCGGCTTAGTGAGGTACCTTCGCCCCGAGGGCCGGCGTCGGAGCTCCGTGAGGGATAACGTTCATGGGGTTCACGGTTCTGGCAAAAGGAGCAGATATCATGAAGAAGTTTGTGCTAACGGTCCTGGCCGTCGCTGCCATGGTGGCACCCGCCGCCGCGCAGTACGGCGACATCAGTACGTACTCCGACGCAGCGGGTACGAGCTGTAACATTGCTGACACGACTCCTGGGTTCAGCTTCAAAGACGTCTTCATCATGCACAAGCACACGACCGGCGCCACGGCGTCGCAGTTCAAGGTCAACTTGACCGGCGGTTCGACGTTCATCTTCTCGTCGCAGACCATCCCCGCCGGGATGCTGAACCTGGGCAACGCGAACGACGACATCTCGATCGCGTACGGCGGTTGCTTGCAGGGTGATTTCCTCATCCTGACCATCACCTACATCGCTTTCGGCACGAGCCCGGCGTGTTCGCACATCGTGATCGAGCCGGCGGCGACGTCGCCGATTCCGGGCGAACTCGCGATGGTGGATTGCACGGTTCCGAGCGGCGAGCTTCACGTGCCCGCCAACGGCGTCGCGACCATCAACCCGGACGGTACCTGCCAGTGCGATGTGGCCGTCGAATCGAAGACGTGGGGCGGCATCAAGGCCCTGTACCGGTAGTCGTCGGACACAGAGTTGCGCGAAGGGCCCCCGTGCAAACGGGGGCCCTTTGTGTTGGTGCGATCGGGGCGGGAACGCGCCTTGACAGGGCCGCGCCGCACCACTAGACTATTCTTCGACGCTATCTTACGCCCCTTTGTAAACAACCCCTCTGGCGTAACTCCAAATTGACCAACGAGCGCACTAGACCGAAGCCGGCCCGAACGTTTCTCGTCGCGACCGTCGGCGCGTTGCTGTGTTCGGCCCCGGCCGTGAGCACGCACGCCGCGCCCGCGGGAACGCGCGTCGCGCCCGCCACCGTCGTGCAATCGGACGCGTCGCGCGCGCGCTTCGTGGTCGACGTCCCGCGTCCTACGTTCGCGCCCTCGCCCGCGCTCTCCGGCTTCGAGCGCATCGCGCTCTCCGGCTTCGAAGCGACCGGTCAGCCCGGCCAGCCGCCCGCGCTCGCGCGGCGCTTCCTGGTCGCGTTGCCCCCCACGGGGACGTATGCCGTGAGCGCGCGCGTGCTGGCGTCGGAGCCGCTGGGGTCGCACCGCCTCGAGCCCGTCGCGACGCCCATCATGATCGCCGGGGACGAGGACTTCGGCCCCACCACCGGCGAGCGCGTCGACTGGAACGAGTCGACCTACCTCGCGTGGGTCGCCCCCGACATCGTGACCTACGACGCGCCCGCGTACATTCGTCGCCAGCGCGTGCTGCCGCTCGCGGTCAACCCTGTGTTCTACGACCCCAAGACCAACGACGTGGTGGTGGCGACGCGCGTCGAGATCGAGGTGCGCTTCGATCGCGGCGCGCCGGCGCGCGCGCAGGCGCCGTCGGCGCACGACGTCCAGTGGGACGACCTCTTCGGGCGCATGTTCGTCAACGCGACGCAAGCGCGCTCGTGGCACGCGCCCAAACCCGAGCTCGCCGCCAACGCGGTTGCCGCTACGCGCACGGCGCCGGGCGCGGTCAAGCTGCGCGTGCGCGACACCGGCGTGCACAAGGTCTCGGCGTCGACGCTGCTCGCTGCGGGCTTCCCGGCCGGGCAAGCGGTCGGCAACCTGCGCCTCTATCGCCGCACCTACGACGACAACACGCTCACCGCCGGCGAGACCGACGTGCCGCTGTACGTGCGCGAAGGCACCGGGGGCGTCGCGGGCGTGTTCGACGCCAACGACCTCGTGATCTTCTACGGCCTGCGCCTGCGCGACGACGCCACCCAGAACGACCCGCGCGAGTGGTACTCGTTCACGAACACCTACTGGCTGGAGCCGGGGGCGGGGACGCCCATGTCGACGCGCGCGCCGGCGCCGGGGTTCGTCACTGCCGACACCACCACCAACTACTTCGCGGCTGTGTCCCACATCGAGACCGACGCGTATTTCCGCGACGGGAGCCCGGCGTCGTCGAACGAGATCTACTATTTGAACTCCGGCTTCGAGGCGGGGCCGGTCGACCTGCCCTTCACGGTGGGCGCGATTCGCCCCGGCGGCAACCTCGGCATCATGGCCGAGCTGCACGGGCAGAACTACTCCACCGCGCTGCGCGGCATCCGTCTTTCGCTCGTGAACGCAACCGGCGAAACCGTGCTCGACGCGAGCTACCCCGTCTTCAACAAGAACCGCACCAACTTCGTATCGGCGCCCATCCCGGCCGCCAACGTGGCGACCGGGACCAACCAGTTCCGCATCGCGCGCCCGGCGGGGTCGACGCGCAGCACGGTCGAGGTGCTGATCAACTACATCGACATTTCCTACGGGTCGCTATACCGCGCGCGCGGCAACGTGCTGCGCTTCAACACCGCGACCCTGGCCGGCGACACCAGCATCACCGTCACCGGGTTGTCGACCAACACGGACTTCGAGCTGTTCGACGTCACCGCGCCCACCACGCCGGTGCGCTGCATCACGGGCTTCGGCAACTTCACCTCGGTGCCGGGCGGGTACGCGTTCTCGTTCCGCGAGAACGTGCCGTCGCGGCGCGATTTCGTGCTGACGCCGGTCGCGCGCATGATCGACATCGCGCCCGCCGACGTCGTGCTCGACGCACCCAGCTCGATCGTCGGCAGCCCGGCCGAGTCCGGCGTCGACGTGCTGGTCGTCACCCCCGCGGAGTTCCTTTCGCAGATGCAGGGCTGGGCCGCGTACCGCCGCGCGCAGGGCTACCGCGTGCTGGTGGCGGACATCGACGACGTGTGCGACGAGTTCAACGGCGGGGTGTTCCACGCGCGCGCCGTGCAGCGCTTCGCGCGCCACTTCTTCGAGCGCGGCGACGCCAGCGCGCTCTTGCTGGTGGGCGACTCCAGCGAGGATCACAAGACGGTGCACGCCACTTCCGCGCCGAACTTCGTGCCTACCTTCACGCGCTTCGAGAACGTGGCGAGCCTGGGCCTGGACGAAGTGGTGACGACCGACAAGCGCTTCGTCAAGCTGCCGGGACCGGGCGGCTCCACCGACGAGTACCCCGACATGATCGTGGGGCGCATGCCGGTGGGTTCGACCACCGAGCTCGAGACGGTCCTCAGCAAGGTGTACAGCTTCGAAGCTCCCAACGCCTCCGAGTTCTGGCGCAAGCGCATGATCATCGTCTCGGACGACGAGTACTCCGAAGGCACGTCCGCCTTCGGGCAGTTCAATCGCTACTGCTACAACGCGGGCGAGGCCGGCTTCCAAGCCGGCCAGGAAACCACCGCGCAGGTGATCGAGAATTCGCTGCCGGCCGGCTACGACGTGGTTCGCTTCTACTTGAAGAACTACACCAGCGGGTTCTATCCGCCCTGCACGACGCCGCCCGTCTGCACCGACGCGTGCGCGAACGCGCGCGCGGCGTGGGCCTACACGCGCCAAACCGCGACCGAGCGCCTGCTGGACGAGCTCAATCAAGGCGCGACGCTGGTCACCATCCAGTCGCACATGAACCGCTCGACCGTCACCCACGAACGCCTCTTGTCGACCGAGTCCGCATCGGTACTGGGTTCGGGGACGGGTCGTGACCACACGCGCATGGCCAACTTCGGCAGGCCGTGGATCATCTTCGGGATGGGGTGCCACTTCTCCGACTACGCGGTCTTTCGCGAGCACGAGAGCATCTGGACGCTCAGCAACGATCCCAACGGCGATGCCTTCGCCGAACAGCTCTTGTTCCAGAACAGCCGCGGCGCGGTGTCGACGTACGGGAGCAGCGGCTACGAGTTCCTCTCGTCGAACGTGCAATACATGAACGTGATGTCGCAGGTGTGGTTCTACGACGCGCCCTACGACACCATGGTCAACCAGACGCAGGCGGAGTGGAAGTTCGGACAGCTCATGTTCCTGGTCGAAGCGAACATGGTGGGCTTCGGGCAGAACGAGCAGGTCGAGCGCTACCACATCTTGGGCGACCCGCTCCTGAACATCGACGCCGGCCCGCCGTCGTTCGACGTCACCGTCGACGGGCGCGCGGTGGCGAGCGGCGACGTGATCGAGTCGGGCGGCGAGGGCGATCTGGTCGACGTGGTGGCGGTGGTGACCGACGAGAACGCGATCAACGATTTCGACCTCGAGATCGGGGGCGTCGACATGACCGATTCCTTGACCATCGAGGCGCTGGTCGACCCCGCGCTCCCGCGCGCGCGCCAGTACCGGTTGAGCTTCCAGCACAAGCTGCGCCCCGAGAACTACGACATCGTGATGCGCGCGTACCAGTCGCCCGACACGCTGGCGGGGCAGTACCACATCGCGGCCGAATTCCAGCTGCGCGTGCAGGCGAGCATCGAGGTGGCGGTCAACGGGCGCGTCGTGACGAGCGGCGCCGCGATTCCGTCGAAGGGGAACTACCGCGTCGACCTGACGTTCCCGGTCTTCGTCGACGGCTCCGCGATCGGCGTCGCCATGGACGGCACCGCGGTGGCGCCGTTCACCCTCGACAACCCGAGCCCGGAAGACTCGCTGTCGTGGATCATCACCTTCCAGAAGACGCTTTCGGCGGGGACGCACACGCTCACGGTGACGGCGGGACCCACCATCCAGTTCAACTACCAGCTCCTGGTGAGCAGCGATAACGGCCTCTCGGAAGTGATGAACTTCCCGAATCCGTTCCGCGACGCCGGCACCAACATCATGTTCTCGAACGAAGTCGAGATCACCGACGGGTCGATCGACATCTACACGGCGAGCGGGAAGAAGGTCCGGCGCCTCGACATTCCGGCCTCCGCGCGCTTCCCGGGCAGCAACGCCGTCTTTTGGGACGGCCGCGATGGCGCCGGCGACCAGCTGGCCAACGGCACCTACCTGTACGTGATCAAGGTCCAGCAGCGCGGCGGGTCCGCCACCGCCCGCGGCAAGCTCTCGAAGATCCAGTAGGCCTTCCGCCGGCCCCGCGGCCGGAATACCCTTTGTTGGTTTTTTGCCCCCTTTGCTAGACTCCGCGCGTCGCGGCGGCTCTGGGGCCGCGCGACGCCACGCCATGCCGGAAAAACGAAGCGCCAGCGGACTGTTCGACGAGCTCAAGCGTCTCACGACCGAGAGCCGCAACCCGCGCACGCGCGAGATCGACCTGGCGTCGAGCGAGCGTATCCTCGAGATGATGAACGACGAGGACCGCGGCGTCGCCGACGCGGTGAAGAAGGCGATTCCCGACATCGCGCGCGCGGTCGACCTGGTGTCGGCGGCGTTTCGAAGCGGCGGGCGATTATTCTACATTGGAGCAGGGACGAGCGGGCGCCTCGGCATCCTCGACGCGTCTGAGTGCCCGCCCACCTTCGGGGTCGAACCGGAGATGGTGCAGGGATTGATCGCGGGCGGGCGCGAGACGGTGTTTCGCTCGCGCGAAGGCGTCGAGGACGTGGAGCCGGCGGGCGTCGAGGACGTCGCCGGCGCGGGCGTGGGCGAGCGCGACGTGGTGGTCGGCATCGCCGCCAGCCGTCGCACGCCCTACGTGCTCGCGGCGCTCGCGGAGGCGAAGCGTCGCGGCGCGCGCACCGTGTTCGTGTGCTGCAACGACGGCGCCGACCCCGGCGTCGACGTCGTGGTCACCGTGATCCCGGGGCCGGAAGCAATTACGGGCTCGACGCGATTGAAGGCCGGCACGGCGCAGAAGATGGTGCTCAACATGATCACGACCGCCAGCATGGTGAAGCTCGGCAAAGTCTACGAGAACCTCATGGTCGACGTGCGTCCCAACAGTGCCAAGCTCATCGAGCGCGGCAAGGGCATCGTGATGATGCTGACCGGGCTCTCCTACGACGAGGCGACGCGCGTCTACGAAGCGGCGGAGCGCAACGTCAAGGTTGCGGTCGTGATGGAGCGACGCCGCGTCGACCGCGCGCAGGCGGAGTCGCTGCTCCGCGACGCGGGCGGTTTCCTCGCGCGCGCGCTGGGGGAACGCGAATGACCCGCCGGCTTCGCATGGTGGTGGCGGCGGCGGCGATGGCCGCGCTGGGCGTGCTCGCGTGCGGCAAGAAGGACGCGTCTAACCGCGTCGTCATCCATTTCTGGCAGTTCTGGGACCTCGCGGTGATCGAGCCGCAGGTCAAGGCGTTCGAAGCGAGCCACCCCGGCGTCGACATCGAAGTCGAGCAGCTCACGTGGGCGACCGGCTTGGAGAAGATCCAGGCCGCGCTGGCATCGGGGACGCAGCCCGACGTGTGCGAGCTCGGGTCGACCTGGCTCCCGCGCTTCAGCTACGAAGGCGTGCTCGAAGACATCACGCCGGTGTACGAAGCCGAGCGCGACAGCTTCCTCATGTGGGAGAGTGCGCTGTGGAACGGGCGCGCGTACGGACTCCCGTGGGTGCAAGGATCGCGCGCGCTCTTCATCAATCGCACGCTGTTTCGTCGCGCCGGTCTAGACCCCGACCAGCCGCCGCAAACCTGGGACGAATTGCTCGCGGCGGCGCAGAAGATCAGCACGCTCGGCACCGGCATCTACGGCTTCGGGCAGAATATCGGCGAGCGCTACGTCCTCTACAAGAAGTTCATGGCCTTCGCGTGGGGCAACGGCGGCGACGTGTTCGACGAAACCGGCACCGTCGTTCTGAACAGCCCGCAGGTGCTGGAGGCGCTCGAGTTCTATTTGAAGCTCGTGCCGTTCTCGCTGCAGGAAAAGCAGGAAGTGCTCGACCAGTACTTCAAGACCGGCCGCCTCGGGATGCAGATCTCGGGGGCGTGGAATCTCAAGAACTACAAGCTGGAAGCGCCCGACCTCGACTACTCGGTGGCTCTGGTTCCCAAGCCCTCGATCGACCACGGGTCGCACGCGAGCTTCGCGGGAGCGGAGATGTTGGTGGTGTTCAAGGCCTCGCCGCACCAGGACGTCGCGCTCGAGTTCGCGCGCTTCCTGCAGTCGTACCCGCAGGCCAAGCAGGTTTCGCTCGCCGCGGGCAGCGTGTTCCCGGCGTCGCGCGAAGCGATGAACGACCCCACCTTCATGGACGACCCCAAGGTGCGCGTGTTCGTCGAGCAGTCCCTCACCAGCCGTACCACGCCCGCGCACCCGGGGTGGATCGAGATGGAAGAAGCGATCGACCGCGCCGTGGAAGAGTCGTTGTACGGACGCCGCGCGCCGCGCTGGTGCCTCGACGACGCCGCCAAGGAAGTGCAAGAGATCGCCGCGCGCTTCGAGAAGAAGTAGGTGGGTGTGGCGCGCCGTCGATTCGTGCTGCCGCCGGTCGCGTGGTTCCTGATGCCGTGGGCGGTGGTGTACGCCGCTTTCTTCGTGTTCCCGTTCGTGTTTTCGTTCGCGCTCGCGTTCCTCGACTACAACCCGCTCAACGTGGCCGACACGCGCTTCGTCGGCGTCGCGAACTTCCAGCGCCTGTTCGGCGACCCCGCCTTCGCGGGGGCGCTGCGCAACACGTTCGTGTTCGTGGTCGGCACCGTGCCGGTGACCACCGCGCTCGCGCTGCTGTTGGCGTCGCTCATGCGCGGCGCCCTGCCCATGAAGGGGTTCGTAAGAGCGGCGCTGTTCCTCCCCTCGATCCTGTCGGTGGTCGTGATCTCGCTCTTGTTCAAACTTTTCTACGCGCCCGGCGGCGCCTTGAACACGCTCCTCGCGCGCGTCGGCTTCGAGGGACACGGCTGGCTCACCGACCCGCGCACCGCGCTCCCCGCCATCATGGCGATGGACGTGTGGGCGGCGATCGGCTACTACGCGATCGTGCTGGACGCGGCGCGCACGTCGATCCCGGATTCCCTATACGAAGCCGCGGAGCTGGAAGGCGCGGGCGCGTGGGCGACGTTTCGCCACGTCACCTTTCCGTTGCTCAAGCCGGCCATCGCGTTCGTGCTCGTGATCAACACCATTCGCTCGTTCCAAGTCTTCGTCGAAGTGCTGGTCATGACGCAGGGCGGCCCGCTGGGGTCGACCAACACACTCGTGATGTACCTCTACGACACCGCCTTCCGCCGTCTCGACTACGGCTACGCGAGCGTGGTGGCGTACGCGGTGTTCGTGCTCTCGGGTATTTTCTCGATCGTCGCCATGCGGAGGCTGCGGCCCGAGTCCGCGGTGGAAGGGGCGCGGCCCTTGTGACGCGCGCGCTTCGCATCGTCGTCCTCATGGTCCTGGTGGCGGTGATGTCGTACCCGCTCGCGTGGATGATTGCGGTTTCGCTCAAGACCGCCGACGGATTGAGCCTGCGCTACTACGGCGAAGTGTGGCGCGCGGGCCCCTTCGACCGCTACTTCATTAACAGCTTCGTGGTGGCGGCGGTGGTGCTGGTGGGAAACATCGTGTGCTGCACGATGGCGGGCTACGCCTTCGCGCGTTTTCGCGTGCGCGGCGGCAAGTTCCTGTTCCTTTTGGTGCTGTCGACCATCATGCTGCCCAAGCAGGTCATCCTGGTGCCGCTCTATATATTGATGCAGAAGATGGGGCTCATCGACACCTACTGGGCGCTCACGCTCCCGTTCCTGGTCGACCCCTTCAACATCTTCCTCGTTCGCCAGTACGTGACGACGCTGCCCGCGGAGTGCGAAGAAGCGGCGCGCATCGACGGCGCCGGCGAGTTCACCATCCTGTTTCGCGTGGTGTTCCCGATGCTCAAGCCGGTGCTGGCGGTGGTCGCTATCCACACCTGCCTCACCAACTGGAACTCGTTCCTGTTTCCCTTTATACTGACGCACAGCGCGGACATGCGCACGCTCCCCGTGGGTATCGCGATGCTGTCGCAAGGCGCGCACAGCGTCGACTGGGGGCACTTGATGGCGGGGGCGGTCATCTCGGCGCTGCCGGTGGTGGCGGCGTTTCTCGGCTTCCAGCGACGCATCATCGGCGGACTCACCGCGGGCATCTCGAAGTAATCCAATCATGCACACCATCTGGCCAACACTCGTGGGAAAGGACCGCGTCACCGCGGTGGGGCTGATGTCGGGGACGTCGATGGACGGCGTCGACGCGGCGCTCGTCTCCATGGCGACCGACCCCGAGCGCCCCGAGGTCGAGCTGCGCCACTTCACCAGCATCGCGTACCCGGAGTCGCTGCGCGAATCGCTCGCCGACCTCGCGGTGGGCGCGCACATCACCGCGGAGGACGTGGCCCTGTTGTCGACGGCGGTCGCGGTGGCCTTCGCGGGGGCGTTCTACGACGTGTGCCGCCACGCCAAGGCGGACCCACGCGCGATCGACTTCGTGGGTTCGCACGGGCAAACCGTCGCGCACGTGCCGCCCGGGAGCGGGTCGCCGGTCGCGGGTACGCTCCAGATCGGCGCGCCGTCGATGATCGCGGCGCTGACCGGCGTCACCACGGTGGGGGACTTTCGCTCCGGCGACGTCGCTATCGGCGGGCAGGGCGCGCCGCTCGCGCCCTACTGCGACTTCATGCTGCGCAAGAGCGACGCGAAGAGTCGCGTGATACTCAACATCGGCGGTATCTCGAACTTGACCTATCTGCCGGCGCGCGCGTCGCGCGAGGACGTGGTTGCGTTCGACGCCGGGCCCGGCAACATGGCGATCGACGTGCTGTTTCGCGCGCTGTTCCCGGGCGAAGGCGACTACGACGAAGACGGCGTGCGCGCGTCGGTGGGGACGGTGCATCGCGACGTGGTCGCACGGCTCATGCGGCATCCCTACTTCACGGCCGCGCCGCCCAAGTCGGCGGGGCACCGCGAATTCGGCCCGCCCTTCGCGTGGACGGTGAAGACCGCGGTCGAGAACGAAGAAGGAACGCCGGAGGACGTGCTCGCCACCGCGGTGGCGGTGACGGTGGAGTCGATCGTCGACGCGATGCGGCGCTTCCTGCCCGCAAACGGCGTCGACGAGGTGTTCGTGACCGGCGGCGGCGCGCGCAACCGCGCCATCGCGGGCGGGCTCGAAGCCGCGCTCGCGCCCGTGCCGGTGCGCGCGATCGACGAGCTCGGCATTCCCGCCGAAGCGAAGGAGGCGGTCGATTTCGCGTTCCTCGCCCGCGAAGCGCTGCTCGGTCGGCCGAATGTGATCCGCGCGGTGACGGGGGCGTCGCGCGCGCTCGTGCTGGGAACCATCGCAAGGGGCAATGCATGACGTTTCGCTCGCGCGCACTTGTCGCACTCGCACTCGCATTCCTCGCCGCGCCGCTCGGGCTCGACGCGCGCGCGGCCACCAAGGGACAAGAGCCCACCATTCGCGTGTTGGTGTTTTCGACCAGCGGGTCGGCGACCGTCGCCAGCACGGGCGGATTTCGGGTGGTAGTTGGCGCCGAGCAGAGATTCGAGAGCGACAGCGGCGGCACGGTGTCGGTGTATCGCGACGGCGACCGCGTGGTGGTGCGCCACGAGGGTTCGGGGCAGGAGGCGTCGAACGCGGGCGAGATGACCATCGTCCCCACCGAGAAGCCGTTGTCGGTGGGCGGCGTGTGGTATCCTGGCAGCATTCGGGCCCTGGCGCGCGCGGACGGGGGCGTCGACCTAGTGAGCCTCGTCGCGCTGGAGACGTATCTCGAGGGCGTGGTGCCGTACGAGATCGGGGAGCCCGGGCCCGACGCGTACGCCGCCGTCGAAGCGCAAGCGATCGCGGCGCGGACGTACGCGCTCTCGCGCATGAAGCTCAATCGCGACAAGCCCTACGACGTCGAGTCGGGCGTGCAGGACCAAGTCTATCGCGGGACCGAGAAGCGCGGCCGCCTCGCCAGCTCGGCGGTGTACGACACGCGCGGACAAGTGCTCATGATCCGCGGCGATTTCTGCGACGCGTACTACAGCGCGACGTGCGGGGGACACACCTCCGACATTCGTTTGGTGTGGCCCGACCGTCCCGCGGCGCCGTACTTGTACGGGCGCCGCGACCGCGCCGACTCCGGCGGCGAGAGCTTCTGCTCCGCCGCGCGCAACTTCCGCTGGCGCTACTCGTGGTCGGGGCGCGCGCTGGGCGAAATGGTGCGACAAACGCTGCCCATGGTGCTGGGCGTCGACCCCGCCGACGTGGGCGAATTGGTCGACGTACGCGTGCAGAGCCGGGCGGCGTCGGGGCGCGTGCAGAAGCTCGAGATCGTGACGTCGACAGAGACCTTCGTGGTCGAGAGCGACAAGATTCGGCGCGTGATCATGCTCGACGTTCAAAAGGGGCGCATCCTGCCCAGCACGCTGTTCGACGTCGAGACCGTGATGAACGGGTCGCGCGCCGGCATCGTGAGTTTGGTGGGCGGTGGCAACGGGCACGGCGTCGGCATGTGCCAGAACGGCGCGCTCGGCATGGCGCGCAAAGGGTATTCATACGCGATGATCTTGCAGCACTACTATCCCGGCTCGGAGCTCAAGCCCGGCTATTAGCATGAACAGAGAGCACGACGTTCTGACTCCGGAAGTTCGCTTCCATCTGATCCGCAAGATGGAGCGGCACAAGGTCATCGCGCTGGCGGGTCCGCGCCTGCTTCCGCACGAGCGCAAGTACCTCGAGTTTCACAGCGTCTCCGGCGTGATTCTGTTCGCGCGCAACATCGAGAGCCTCTCGCAGGTGGGCGACCTGATCGGCGGGGTGTGCGAGGAGCTCGCGCGCGAAGGCTTGAACCCGCTCGTCATGGCCGACCACGAGGGTGACTTCGTGGCCGAATTGCGCCAGATCATCGGCGTGCCGCCCGCGCCGCTCGCCATCGCCGCGGCCGGCGACTTGGACCTCGCGGCCGAAGTCGCGTACGAGACCGGCACCGCGATGCGCAAGCTCGGCGCCAACGTCGTGCTCGCGCCGGTCGCCGATTGCTACTTCGAGGCGCCCAGCGCCATCACGGGGCTGCGCACCTTCGGCGCCGACCCCGAGCGCGTGGCGGCCTTCGTCGAGCAGACCATCGCGGGCTTCCGCACCGCGGGCGTGCTCTCGTGCGCGAAGCACTTCCCGGGCCACGGTTCCACCGCGGAGGACTCGCACGAAACGCTGCCCGAGATCCGCAAGTCGGCGGAAGCGCTGACGGGCGCGGACTTGGTTCCGTTCCGGCGCGCGATCGCGGCCGGCGTCGAGCTCATGATGATGTCGCACATCGCCTACCCGATGGGGCGCGAAGAACTCGTGCCCGCCAGCTTCGACGCGCGCGTCATCCGCGGCATGCTGCGCGGCGAATTGGGCTACGACGGCGTCGTCATCACCGACGCGCTGGAAATGGCCGGTGCGCGTTGGTACGCGTCGGAGCGCTCGGGCATGGTGACGGGCGGTAACGAGCGCTCGCTGCTCGCCGGCTCCGACCTCTTGCTGCACACGCGTCCGATCCCCGAGCAAGTCCAAGTCGAGCGCGGCTCCGAGCCGGTCATGTCGATCAACGTGATGGAGACCATCGTGCGCACGCTGGAGAAGATCGTCGACCGCGGCCGTGTCGACGAAAAGCTGGCGGAGGCGGCCGCCGAGAGCGAGCCCTTGCGCAACATTCTGTCGATCCTCGACGCCTCGGGCGCGCGCGTGACGCAACTCCGCGAGCGCGCGGCGGACCCGCGCGTGTCGGCGCGCCCCGCGGGCGGCAAGGTGATCGAGCTAAACGCCTACCCGTCGGTGCCGTCGGTGTATCGCGTGGTCGCCGAGCGCAGCGTGTCGGCGGGCAGCGACTGGTCGCGCTTCGAAGCGCTCGCGCCCGATTCGGCCTACACCGTGGTGCCGGTCGAGTGGTCGCCGAGCGAGACCCTGAAGCGCCAGGACGTGGCTGGCTTTCTCGACGTGTTGTGCCGCCACTTCCCGCGCTGGCAGCGCGCCCCCATGGTGACCGGCTTCGAGACCGACGAAGAGGGAAACTTGCGCCCGCAGTTCCAGCGTGAACGCGCCACGGTGGTGGACGCCGCGCGCTTCGCGGGTGGGGGAGCATCCGCGCACTCGCTCGAAGGCGAAGAAATCGTGATCGTGTTCTCGTCGCGCGGCGCGCCGTCGGAAGAATTCGCGCTCGGACTCTCGGCGCTGGCCGATGCGTATCGTCCCGCGCTGGTCGTCCTCACCGGCTGGGTGGTCGACGACTGGATTCCGGAAGGAACCCCGACGCTCGTCTCGCTCGGCGCGTCGACGCAAGTCGCGTCCGCGGTCGCGCAAGTGCTCGCGGGAGCGCTCGTCGCGGAAGGATCGCTCTCCGGTCTGCTCCCCTCCGCGCATCCCCAGTCACCCGCTTAACGCATTGGAATATAGTGGAATAGGGGATTGACACCGCGCGGTGTTGCTGCTAGTTTAGTGCTCCCGCGCGGAGCACCTCCAAGAATCGCGCGTCCATATTCCGGAGCCGTAGTTCAGTTGGTTAGAACGCCTGCCTGTCACGCAGGAGGTCGCGAGTTCGAGTCTCGTCGGCTCCGCCATATTTCAATCGAATGCCCTCCGGCATGGTGCCGGGGGGCATTCTTGCTTCTCGTTGGACGAAGAAAACAGCCCGGGGCGTGCTTGACACGCTTTGTACTTTCATTTACGCTTTACTGACTTCAGACGTATATGGAGGTACGTATGAGTACAAAGAAAGCACATTCGGCTGTCGTTCAGGCGCTCGATGAAGTTCTAGTTGCTCTCGATGGGCTGGAGCAGTCCGACCAGCTCTGGGTACTTCAGACAGTGTGGAGTCGCTTGGGTATCGCATCCGCCCCGGCCCCAGCTGCAGGCAGCATGGCGCGAGGGCTACCAGCGCCAACTCCGATTTCAGCGATGCCTGCATCAACCGACCCCAAGACGTTCATCCGACAGAAGGCGCCAATCAACGACGTGCAGCGTGTTGCGTGCTTGGCCTACTTTCTGACGCATGTTCGTGGCACCCCGCACTTCAAGTCGCGCGATATTGCTGCCCTAAACACGGACGCAGCGGGTCCGAGGATCAACATGTCGCGGGCAGTCAACAATGCCGCGAACCAAAACCACTATCTTGCTCCTGCCGGTGGAGGGAAGAAGCAGATAACCTCGAGGGGGGAGGACGTCGTCAACGCGCTTCCCGATCAAGAGGCGGTGAGGGCAGCAGATGTCGATTCACGTCCGGTGAAGCGGAAGCGGACGGGAGTAAAGAAGGCCTCGAGAAAGGACTAACGGGACTTGCGAGCGACCGTGGAGGGAGAGCTTTCAGCAAAGCTGAATCCTAAGTTGGTTGCGGAGTTGCTGGACGCGCATGCTGAAGTTCGAAGGAACTTCTACCTGGGCGGCTTACGGCTATCCGCGGTCGAGGGAGGGCGATTTTGCGAAGCTGCGTTTCGCCTCTTGGAGGAGGTATCGACCGGAGCGTTTACACCGTTAGGGAGGCAGTTGGACACCGACCGTATCATTGAACGCCTTCGTGGCCTTGGTTCATCATCGTACTCCGATTCAATCCGTCTTCACATACCGCGAGCGCTCCGGCTGATTTACGATATCCGAAATAAGCGAGACGCGGCGCACCTCGCGGACGGAATAGACCCAAACCTTCAGGACGCGACGCTTGTCGTAAGTACTGTTGATTGGGTGCTAGGCGAGTTTCTTCGGCTCTTTCACACGGCTCCGCCCGATAAGATCCACGGCCTCGTGGAAGATATTGTGACGCGAAGTGCGCCGATTGTTCAAGATTTCGACGGAGCACTTAAGGTATTGAAACCGGACCTAAGCGCGAGTGATCACTGCCTCGTGCTCTTGTACCATTGCGGAGCGAAGGGGGCGACCTTGGAGGAGCTTGACGGGTGGGTGCGACCGAAAATGCGAAGGAATCTCAGGCGGACACTGAGGCTCCTGGCGGACCAGAAAGACCTGGTCTATGCGAGCAGCGATCGGTATCGAATCACTCGCCTCGGGGAACGCGAGGTTGAAATACGTCGGTTGCTCCAGTAGAGGGACCGTGGTCCAGCACCTCGACGAACATCAGTGCGATTCGATGTAGGTCTCGTCGGCTCCGCCATCATCTAACGAAGCGCCCTCCAACACCA
Organism: uncultured bacterium; assembly: GCA_964560355.1. Taxonomy (GTDB): domain Bacteria; phylum Krumholzibacteriota; class Krumholzibacteriia; order WVZY01; family JAKEHA01; genus JAKEHA01. The sequence continues at coordinate 19,309 of CAZLLI010000022.1, forward strand.
CGAGTTGGAGGGTGCTTCTGTTTTCGGCCTTGTTAGGTTGTTCCACGCCGACGGCTCCCTCCCAACGCTAACTCCCACCGCTCAACCGAGTTATCGAATATCAATATTTGTCTTGCTGATAATCAATAAATCGTGTATTGATAGTCAATATACGGAGGTGCCTTTCATGTCGAACACAGCCTCGTCCTCCGCGGCACTGCCAATCGCAAGCGTCGTGCTGCGGATCCTCATTATCGTGAACTGGTCGTTAGTCGCGGTGATTCTCGCCGTGCTGTTCCTGGTTCCAAACGAACAATGGATCATGAGCGCATTGAAACTCTCGCCGTCGCCTGACGCGGATCGCGTGGTGCTGGGACTGCGCGCGATCGCGGCTCTCTGCCTGGCCGTGATTCCACTCCAATACGTCGTTCTCAAGCGGCTGCTGGCGATGGTCGAGACGGTTCGCGCGGGGGATCCGTTCGTCGCCGCCAACGCACGCCGTTTGCAGGTGATTGCCTGGACGTTGCTCGCGCTCCAGCTCGTCAGTGTCCTCATCGGCGCGGTCGCCAAGTCGATCTCCACCCCGGAGCATCCGGTCGACATCGACGCCGGCTTTTCCGTCAACGGATGGCTCGCTGTGCTGCTGACGTTTCTGCTGGCCCGCGTGTTCGCGGAAGGCACGCGCATGCGCGACGACCTGGAAGGGACGGTTTGAAGTGGCGATCGTCGTCAAGCTCGACGACCTGCTGCACGATCGGCGGATGACGTTGACCGAGCTCGCGGACCGCGTCGGCATGACACTCGCCAACCTGTCGATCCTCAAGACGGGCAAGGCGCGCGCGATCCGCTTTTCGACACTCGAGGCGATTTGCGAGGTGCTTGCGTGCCAGCCGGGCGACATTCTCCGCTTCGAATCGGCGGGGAAGAAGCGATCGTCCAAATGAACCGGTCAATCGCCGCGCTTCTTGGTGCCGGGTGGTTCTGCCGAGGTCGTGTCCTGGCTTCGGCGCCGACGTACTCGGCGTTGACACCGGCTAGTGTTCTCAGTAGAGTGAACAGCTAAGACCGTTCCCACTGTGGCAAGGAGGTTAGATATGACCAGGCGGATCGTCATTGTCCTCTTGCTGGTGTTGTCGATCGGCGCGACGAACTTGGATTCTCCGGCCGCTCCCGCGGGAATGGACAGTTGCACCGCGGCGGTTATCGGGCACGCGGTGGCTGCTTACAATCTCGCGAACTGCCGTTCCGCTGAACCACCGCAATCGTGCCACTATGAGGAGCTCGCTCACTCTTGGGCGGTCCACCAGGTGCTCTTGTGGTGCTTTGCCGTAGAGACGTAGTGCGCCGGCGCGGCGGCTGGTACTTGTTCGCGGTAGTGGTCCCGCTGGGGCTGGCATCCGCCAGTGCGGCAAGCAGTGTCGATGGGCCGCCGTTGATCTGGTCGGTCTCGGACGATGAGTTGTCGGTGCCCATCGGGACCATCGCGGATGTCGCCGTGGGCGGAGACGGGATCACCTACCTGCTCGACACCCAGAACTTCCTAGTACTTCGCATAGACGGCAGCGGCAGAGAGCTTTCACCTCTTGGGCGCCGCGGAGAGGGGCCGGGCGAGTTCATGCATCCTCGCCTGGTTTCGTCGACGACGCGTGGCGAGTGCGTTGTCATTCAGGACTTCTACTCGCCCGCGGTGTGCCTGGAGCCCAACGGCGATGTGTGCGCGGGCCCCGATCTCTCCAGCATAAGAGACCGCTTCGCTATCGTTCAGTTTTTCAATGCTCGCACTGATGCAGTCGGTCGGTTTCTCCTGACCGCGATGACCACGGATCGAATGCCGGATTCGGCATCCGATTCCGAACGCCTTCGAACGGCGTGGTCCGTGTTCCGACTGGAGGTTAACAGTCGTGCGCCGACCGTACTGTTCTCCGACCATCCGGAACGCCACGAGCCGGCCACAATAGTGCTCAGCAAGCACGCGGCGTCATACACGGATAGAGGTTGGGACATAAGCGGTAAGGGTCGCATCGTATTCGCCGATCCGGCGGGTCGCTACCGCGTAACGATTGGACATCCCGCCGACGGAACGAGTCGGCAGTTGGATCTGATGGAGAAACCCACGGACGAGGCCGACTTGCGGAGACTCGCCAAGTCAGTCGGGCAGGACGTTGGCGACATCCCGCGCGTCGCATCCGTGTACTGGGTGGACGAGGAGCATTTCCTCGTCAAGCCGAGCGCTTGCCTTCCGGGTCGTACGCATTCCCGCGGCGGGACGTTCGAGTTGTTCGATGTCGCCGGGAGGTCCGGAGGCAGGGCACACCTTGATTGTGATTACGATCCAGATCAGGACTCGTTTTTCCTCCGGTTTGGCACCCTCGTGATTATCAAGGGAGGGAAAGCCGCCACGGACGCGGCCATCCGCCAAAAGGCGGCCATGATCGGGAAGCCCGCGGACGCTCCACCGGCCGACGACTCGGAGTCAGAGGTCATCCGCGTCCACGCGTACAACCTGGTCGCGCACTACGTGCGTCGTTGACGGGTTGGTCCCGGCCTCCATCTGCAGGTGATCACTTTGCGGTGCCGCTTACCGTTCGTGCGGAAGATGTAGGGCGCTTCGGCATCGTAAGCCGTGCTATCATTAATAACGTCGCCGCCCTGCAACCATCGTCCCTGTTCCCGAACGGCGGTCCGGAAGTGTCCCTTCGCCTCGCCATCGTCTGGGCGGCGCTCGCCGCCTGCGCCGCGGTCGCGCCCGCGCGCGCGAACGGCTTTGACCTGATCGGGTTCCTCGACCCGTCGGCGATGAACAACTACACCGACCTGTGGTTTTGGAGCCACCCGTCGAACGGCAAGTCGTACGTGTTGTCGGGTAACAACGCGAGCGGCATGCACATCATCGACGTCACCGATCCCACCAACCCCGTGCAAGTCACCGTGGTCAATACCGTGCCGCGCTACGACATCAAGACGCGCGGCAATCTGGTGTACTCGGTCGACGGGCTGCCGAACGGCGCGGGGGGCATCCTCGACATCTCGAATCCCGCCAGCCCGCAAGTGGTCGGGAGTTTCGTCGGCGGACACAATCTTTGGATCGATAGCAAGGGATTCATGTTCGTCGCGCTGCCGGGGATCAAGTGCTACGACTTGAACCCGAATCCCAAGGCGCCGGCCCTGGTATGGAGCGTCGACAGCCAGGACGGCCACGATTGCTGGGTGCGCGGCGACGTGCTGTTCGATTTCCGCGGATACGCGGGGACGTTTATCTACAACGTGACCGATCGCTATCATCCGCAATTGGTGGGGTCGATCACGGACCCCAACATCGTGTTTCATCACGAAGGGCGGTTGTCGACCAACGGCCGCTACCTCTATTTGTGCGACGAGTTCGCGACCAGCCCCAAGCCCGACATCACGATTTGGGATCTGGCGAACATCAACAACATCGTGCAAGTGGGATCCATCAACGACCCGAACGCCACCGTGCACTACTGCTACGTGGTGGGGAACACGCTCGCGACCGCGTACTATACCGCGGGGTGCAAGCTCTTCGACATCACCAATCCGACCCAGCCGGTGCTGATCGATTCGTACGATACTTCGCCGTTGTCGGGCGAAGGCGTGTTCGAAGGCGCGTACGGGTGCTATCCCTTCGGGCCCGGCGGCACCATCTACGTCAACGATCGCCCCAACGGACTGTTCGTGTTTCGCTTCGACTACGCGACCGGCGTCGAGCGCACCCCGCCCGCGGCGGTCGCGATACTCCCCAACACGCCCAACCCGTTCGGCGCGTCGACCACGATCCCGTTTCGACTCCAGCGCTCGGGCGACGCATCGCTCGTCGTGTACGACGCGACCGGCACGCGCGTGCGCGAGCTGCGAAGCGGCTTCCACTTCGCCGGCGAGCACGCGGTGACCTGGGATGCGCGCGACGACCGCGGAGACGCGGTCGCGTCGGGCGTCTACTTCGCGCGCCTGCGCATCGGCGGCGCGGAGGCAACGCGCAAACTCGTGCTGGTTCGATAGCGCATCTTAGGCAGACACGATCGTCCTTCTCCGCTCAGGTCCTCGCGCTAACGACAGTACGGTGTTATATCGCGCTGCGGAAATCGCGTCGGAGGATCGATCGTGTCTGCCGAGCGCTGTACGAAACGAGAAGGCCGTTCGACGCGTCGTCTTGCCCCGACGCCCCGAACGGCCTTCCGTTTGTCGCTATGACAAACTCTTGCTACGGCATGTCTGGACGATCGTGCGACACGATCACCAGCGTGTCGAGGACCTTGAGGCGGATGACGCCGCCGTCGCCCATCTCGACGCTTTGGATGCGTCCGTGCACTTGCTCCTTGTCGCCGTTCCACTCCTTGATCACGTCCGCCACCAGGCTCTCGTCGTCGGCGCGGTGCACGCGCACGTCGAGGCGCTGTCCCACTTCGACCGCGACCGCGAACGCGGCCGGGTCGTAGGAGACGGTGGTGCCCATGACCGCGAAGGTGCCGGCCTCTTCGTCCACCGCGGTGACGGGGCCGCGCAGCTTGCCCTGGCGGCAGTCGACGTCGCCGTCGTGGTCGTCGCCGTCATCGTCGCCGTTGCCGTCGCCGCTGCCGAGCACCGTGGGGCCGCAGCGCTCGAGTTCGATGCCGAGCGCCTGTACGCGATCCGGGTCGGTCAGGTAGTGACCGTTCACTTCCGCGAACGCGCCCAGCGGGAAGGGATCCGGCCGCTTGACGAGCACGCCGAAGTCGGCGCCGGCGAAGTCGGACACGTCGCCGTCGCTCTCGGTGAGCAGCACCGTGAGCTCATCGGATGTGGTGGGTGTCGTGTAATTATTGGGAGCCCGTCTCACCACGAACACGCCCGCCGGTAGGTGACGGAATGCGTATCCGCCGCGCGGGCCGGTGCGCGTGAAGCGTCGCGAGTCGGTGACGGTGGTGTCTTCTTCCGAGATCTTGCTCAGCACGATGAGTTGGCCCGGCACGCCGGTTTCGAGGCTGTCGACTTCGCCGTCTTCATCGGCGTCGAACCAAACGCGGCCGGAGATGGACCCGCCGTCGAGGGGCTCGCCGACGTCGAGGCGCGCCGCGAACGCGACCGCTTTACCCTTCTCGACGCCGAATTGGACCGTGCGCGGGAGGCTGGTTTCGTCGGGCGTCCACTTGGCGTCGTCGTTGGCGAACGCGAACGTGATGGCGGCGCCGACGCCGTTGATACCGTTGTCGGGATTGAGCACCGTCACGCCTTCGGGCAATAGCTTCACGAACGTGAGGCCGACGGGTTCGTTGTAGGCGAAGCGGCTGCGGTTGGTAATCGTGAGATCGACCACGAGCGCCGACAGCGAGTCTTCGTAGTGCATGTTGAAGCCGCGCAGGACGAACGGTCCTTCGCAGCGGCGGTGATTGCGGTCGTCGCCGGTGGCTCCGAGCGTGAGCTCGAAGTCGGCCTTGCCGATCTCACCTTGCAGGAGTCCCGCCGCGTTCGACGACGTGTCGACCGGGGCGGTGGAATCGTCGCTGCATCCAGCGGCGGTAATCAGGGTCGCCGACAGCAGGAGCAGCCAGAAGATGGAGCGCATGGATGGTTCACCTCTTTCATGGGGGGGGCGGGCTTCAATGTTAGCACACCGACGCCATGAATTCACGGTCGACGCCGCGTCGACGGAAGAATTTATGCTCCCTTGCGACTCACGGCGGCGCCGGCGCGGGCTCCGTCGACGTCTTGACCAGCCCGCGGTTCTATGTTAGAAATCAACGAGTTATGCGGACGCCGCTATCCGTCCTCCAGTCCGTCCAGAGCTGGCTTCCTCAAACGGAGACGTGGCTGTACACGCAGGTCCGCTTCCTTCCCGCGGACGTCGAATCCACCGTCGCATGCGAGCGCACCGCCAACCTCGACCAGTTTCCGTTCCCGCGCATTCGCTGCTTGAAGGACCGCCCCGCGCTGGCCCAGATTTGGGACCGCGCGCTGCGCAAGCTGGGCGCGCGCCACCACCTCGAATTCGCCGTCGACGCCGGGCGTCGCGCGGGCGCGCGCGTGCTGCACTCGCACTTCGGCGTGGTGGGCTGGCGCGACCTCGGCGTCGCGCGCCGCTTGGACCTCGCGCACGCGGTGACGTTCTACGGCGTCGACGTGCGCTACTACCCGGAGTCGGACCCGCGCTGGTTCTCGCGCTACCGGGAAATGTTCACGCGCGTCGACGCCGTGTTGTGTGAGGGACCGTACATGGGGAAGTCGATTGTGGCGTTGGGTTGCCCGGAGGCGAAGTTGCGCGTCCACCACCTGGGCGTCGACTTGGCGGCGATCCCGTTCGCGCCGCTCGCGTGGGCGCCGGGGCAGCCGCTGCGCGTGCTGCTCTCGGGGTCGTTTCGCGAGAAGAAGGGATTCCCCGACGCCATCGACGCGCTGGGACGCATCCGAAACGACGTCGAGTTGGAGGTCACGATCATCGGCGATCAACACGGCCTGCCCAGCACGGTGATCGAGAAGCAGAAGATCCTCGACGCCATCGCGCGCAACGAACTGGGGGCGCGCACGCGATTGCTCGGCTACCAACCCTATCGCGTGGTGATGGAGGAAGCGCGCCGCCACCACGTCTTCCTGAGTCCGAGCGTCACCGCCCAAGACGGCGACAGCGAAGGCGGCGCGCCGGTGTCGCTGATCGAAATGAGTGCCGCCGGCATGATGATCGTGAGTACGACCCACTGCGACATCCCCGGCGTCGTGCTGCACGGCCGCACCGGTCTCTTGGCGAACGAGCACGACGTCGACGCCTTGGCCGCTCACTTGCGCTGGCTGGTCGCGAATCCGCCGCGCTGGAGTGAGATGCGCGCGGCGGCGCGCGCACACATCGAGGCGGAGTTCGACGCGGTGCGGCAGGGCGAGCGCCTCGCCGCCGTCTATCGTGAGATCGACGCGCGCCGTCACGCGGGCGGGGCGCGCGCGTGAGCGGAATGCTGGCACGAACGCGCGACGTGCTGCGCCACCAAGCGTCGGCGTGGTTGCGCATGGCGTCGGGACACCCCGCCAACGCATTCGCGCTCGGCGCCGGAACCCTCGACGAGGACGACGTCCGCATCGCGCACGACGAGATGGCGCGCGACGCGCACGACCCCGCCGTGGTGGCGCGCTTCGAGGCGGAATTCGCGGCGTGGAACGGGTCGAAATCCGCGTTCGCGTTCGCGAGCGGGCGCGAATCGCTCTCCGCGATCATCCACGCGCTGGGCCTCTCCGCTGGCGACGAAGTGGTGATGCCGGGCTACACGTGCGTGGTGGTGGCGAATGCGTTCGTGTTCGCGGGGGTGACGCCGGTCTACGCGGACATCGAGCTCGACACCTACGGGCTCGACGCGGCGGGCTTAGAACGCGCGATGACGCCGCGCACGCGCGCGATCTTGATTCAACACTTGTACGGCCTGGTGTGCCGCGATTACCAAGCGCTGCTCGACTTCGCGCGCGCACGCGGGGTCGCGGTCGTCGAAGACTGCGCGCAGGCGACGGGTGCCGCGTGGAACGGCGTGCGCGTCGGCAGCCGCGCCGACGCGGCCTTCTACTCGCTCGAGCAATCCAAGGTGCTGACGACGTTCCAGGGCGGGGTCGCGGTGTCGGCGCGCGACGACGTCGCCGCGCGCCTGGCCGAGTTTCACGCGCGCGCGCCGCTCCCGAGTGCGGAGCGCACGCGCCAGGTGCTGCAGAACCTCGTAATGAACTACCGCGTGTTCAAGAGCCGCGACCGCTGGTGGCGCGGCGACTGGGTGCGCCTGCACGAAGGAGGCCGGCGCATCGAGACCACCACGAGCGGCGAAGAGCGCGGCGAGAAGCCGGCCGCGTACGGGATGCGCATGCCGTCGGCGTGGGCGAGCGTGGCGTCGAACCAATTGCGCAAGGTCGACTTCTACAACGCGCGCCGGCGCGAGCACGCGGCGCGCTGGGACGCGTGGTGCGACGAGAACGGCTTCGCGCGCGCGACCGTCGTGCCGGGGTCGACGCCGGTGTTCCTGCGCTACCCGGTGCTGGCGACGCCCGAGCGCAAGCGCGACCGCGCGTGGGCGCGCCGCGAGCTCGACGTCGAATTGGGGGTGTGGTTCGTGTCGCACCTCCACCCGTCGACGCGCGCGGTCTCGGGTTGTCCGCGCGCGGCGGACGCGATCGCGCGCTGCATCAATTTCCCGACCTTGCTCGGCGACCGATTCGAAGCGGGGCGCAAGAGTGGCGCATAACGGCGAGAAGCCGATCTTCGTGATCGGGAATCCGCGCTCGGGCACGACGCTCCTGCGCCTGATGCTCACGTGCCACCCACGCATCGTGATTCCGCCCGAAGCCGGCTTCCTGATCCAGCTCCTCCCCGACTACCGCGGCTTCGCGGGCGACGCCGGCGAGCTACGCCGCTTCGTCGCCGCGCTCGTGCAGACCCCCAAGTTCGAGTTCTGGAAGCTGCCCGAAGAGACGCTGGTGCGCTTCCTGGAAGCGGCGCGGCCGCAGTGCTACGCCGACCTCGCGGCCGGCGTGTACCGCTGCTTCGCGTCCGTGCACGAGGGGGGAAGACCGCGCTGGGGCGACAAGAACAACTTCTATCTTGCCCACATCGACGCCATCGCGTCGTTGTATCCGGGCGCCGTGTTCATCCACATCGTGCGCGACGGACGCGACGTCGCGTGCTCGTACCGCTCGCTGGCGACGGTGCGCGGCGCGTACGCCCCCTCGCTCCCGAGCGAGACCTTCGACGCCATGATGGAGTGGACTCGCAACCTCGCGCGCATCCGGCGTTCGTTCGACGCCGTCGGGTGGGAGCGCGCGCACGAGCTGCGCTACGAGGATTTGGTGCGCGAGCCCGAGCGCACGCTGCGCGAGGCGTGCGCGTTCTTGGGGGAAGCGTACGACGCCCGCATGCTCGACTACGCGCGCGAGAACCGCGAGCGCGAGCTCGAGCCGCGCGCCTTCGACGCGTGGAAGGAGCGCAACCGCAGCGGCATCGACGAAGCCGCCATCGGACGCTGGAAGACGGACATGCCGGAGAGGGAAGCGGAGTTGGCGGGAGTGGTCGGGGCGCGCATGCTCCGGCGCTACCAGTACGAATCGGTTCCGTCGCCGAGCACGCGCGCCCTCTTGGTGTGCGCGGGCCGCGCCGGGCGCTTTCACGCCCGGCGCCTCATGAAACGCTTGCGTCCCCCCGCTACTCGATCAACGTCATCTTCTTCGTGAGCGTGCGGCCGCCGGTTTGCAACCGGTAGAAGTACGTCCCCGACGCGACGCGCTGTCCCGCGTTGTCGCGCCCGTCCCACGCCACCGAGCGCGTGCCGGCCGCGTCCTGGCGATCCAAGAGCGAGCGCACCAGGCGCCCGTGCACGTCGTACACGGTGATGGTGACGCGTCCCGCGGCGGGGAGGTCGTAGAAGATGGTGGTCGACGGGTTGAACGGGTTGGGCACGTTCTGGTGCAGCGAGAGCTGCTTGGGAACGCCGCCCACGTTGGTCGATTGTCCCGGATTGATGGGCGGGCTTTCGTTGCCCGACGAATCCACCGCGACCAGCGCGTACAGGATCGGCGACGCGAGTTGCGTGTCGGTCCAGTAGGTCTTGGTCGTGAACATGACGAACTCGGTAGCCTCCCCATCACCCGCGTGCGGCGCGCGATACAGCTTGTAACCGAGCAAGTCCTCCGACTCCGACGCCGTCCACACCAGCTTGTTGCCCACCGGCGTTCCGAACGTGACCCCGAACGCGGCCGGGGGAACCGGCAGGATGTTGTCCTTCGAGTAGCCGGAGTCGGGCGGCGAGTCGTAGAAGGTGAACGCACTGCTCGTCGTCGCGCGCACCATGAACACCGACCAGCGAACACCCGCCTCCGCGGTCGAATCGGCCAGCGTGCCTACCACAACGTTGTACTCGCTTTCGCCGTGGTTCGGCACCGTGGTGACGAAGTCCCAGCCCGCGAGCAGCGGCTCCCGCTCCGACGGCGGCGCGGCGAGCGGCTGCGCGACCGCGTTCGGTTCGTCGATGCGGCGATAGATCTCGTAGCCGCGGATCGTCGCCGGCGCGCCCGGGCGGTCGTAGCTCGAGCGCGCGAAGGTCACGCGCACGCGGCGTCCCTGGTCCTCGGGGACGTCCGCGATCGACAGGATGGTGGGGTTCGGGGCCGCCTCCTGTCCCGAGCCGGTCACGGTGATCGAACTGCCGCACGGCGCGCCGGTCGACACCGTGCAGGAGTAGTCGCCCTGCGACGTGGGCGCGAAGCGCACGGTCACGAGCAGCGATTCGTCCACCGCGAGCGTGTACGGTCCGCCGCCCGCGACGATCGAGAAGCCGCTGCACGCTTCCGTCACCGATCCGTCGATGGTGCCGACGCCGTTGTTCCGGATGACGAAGTCCGCGTCCGCGGACGAGCCGACGGTCACGGTGCCGAAGTCGTGCGACGTCGGCGTCACCGAGACGTTGCAATCGCCGAGCATGAGCAGCCACACCGCGCCGATGTCGCCGTCGTCGAAGGGGCCGGCGCCGTCGTCGTCGAGGCGCGCACCCACCGCGAGGTCGGTGTTGCCGTCGCCGTCGAAGTCGCCGAGCGACGCGAGCCCGAGCCCGAATTCGTCGCCGTCGTGGAGCGGTCCCAAGAACCCGCCCGCCGTGCTGCTGATCTTGAGCGTGTTGGTGACGGTGCCGTCGGGCATGAGGTCGAGCAGATACACCGCGCCGCGATTGCTGCCGCCGTCGTCGTCGGTCTTCGCGGAGACCGCGATGCGTCGCACGACGTCGCCTTCGTACACGAGCTCGCACGCGCTTCCGAATCCGCACCCTGAATTGAGCAGGCCCGTGAATCCGCCCGTGGTCGCGCTGATCTTGGCGTGGCCCTTTACGGTGCCGTTGCTGTTCAGGTAGACGATCCACACCGCGCCGAAGTCGGCGCCGCCGTCGTCGTCGGAGATGGCGCCCACCGCGAGGTCGACCACACCGTCGAAGTCGACGTCGCCGATGTTGCCGGGGCCGGTACCGAAGCGGTCGCCGTTGTCGAGCGCGCCCGCGAAGCCGCCGGCCGTCGCGCTCACCTTTTGGTGGCTCTTCACGGTGCCGTTCGTGTTCAGGAACAGCACCCAGAACGCGCCCTTGTCGGCGCCGCCGTCGTCGTCGAAGGGGGCCGCCACCACGAGGTCTTCGACGGTGTCGCCGTCGAGGTCGCCCACCGCGGTCGTGAACGCGCCGAACCAGTCGCCGTTGTCGAGGATGCCAGTGAAGCCGCCCTCGAATTGCGAGATCTTCTGCTGCGCGCGCACGCTGCCGTTCGCACGCATGAACAGGATCCACACCGCGCCGCGGTCGGTGCCGGTGTTGGCGCCGCCCGCGCCGTCGTCGTCCAAGCGCGCGCCCACCGCGAGGTCGACCACACCGTCGTTGTCGAGGTCGCCGATGGCTTCGACCGAGATACCGAACTCGTCATACGGGTCGATAACACCGGTGAAACCGCCCCGGCCGTTGCCGATCTCGACGTACGAGCGGACGGTCCCGTTCGCGTTCAAGAACATCGTATAGATGTTGCCCCAGTAGATGTCGGGGTCGGGGAAGTTGTTCTGGTAGCCTCCCAAGTACGCGCCCGCGGCGATGTCGGTGACGCCGTCGCCGTCCAAGTCACCGATGGAGGTGACCCCGATGCCGAAGCGAACGTTGTCGGTCAACGGGTCGAAGTAGCCGGAGATGGCGCTGATCTTGGCTTGGGACTTCACCTGCGCGGCCGCGGTCGAATCGAGGCCGACCAGGCCGACGAGGAGGGACAAGGCGAGTGCGGGGATACGGCACTTCGTCATGGCGTTAGCCTCCCAGGGTACCGGTGCTATACGGTTGGCGGGATTTGCTGGCCTAGTGTAGCATCCGCTTGACGACCGCAGCAACGCGATTCTCGCTGTCCGCGGCGTCCGCATCATTATTTCTGCATGGACCGTATCGACCGTTTTTCATTCAACTGGCGCGCGTTGGAGAGCAACAACCGCTGGGTGCGACGCATGCTACCGCTCGTGCGCGGGCGCGTGCTCGACTTGGGGTGCGGCACCGCTCCCTATCGCGACGATCTTCTTTCGGCGGGAGCGAGCTACGTCGGCGTCGACTGGCCGTCGACCATGCACGACACCACCCGCGTCGACGTGTTCGCCGACCTCTCCGCGCCGCTCCCGTTTCGCGACCACTCTGCCGATACCGTCACCGTGTTCAAGGTGCTCGAGCATTTGCGCGAGCCCGCCGCGTTCCTGCGCGAATGCGCGCGCGTCGCGCGCCCGGGCGCCCACGTCCTCATTTTGGTGCCGTTCCTGCACCAGGTGCACGAAGCCCCGCACGACTACTTTCGCTACACGCGCTACGGACTCGAGCACTTGCTGACGCAGGCGGGCTTCGAAGGCGTGGCGGTGTTCGAGAAGAGCGGATTCCACGAGATGGCGGTGCTCAAGTGGAACTACCACACGCGACGCTACGCGCGCGGCCCGCTCAAGTGGGCGCTGGTGCCGGCGTGGTGGTTGGGGCAGGCGGTGGCACCGATTCTCGACCGCCTATTTCCGCACCCCGAGATGACCTCGAGCTACGCCGCGCACGCGCGCACGCCGGCGCGCACGGCCGCCTAAGCGATGTCGCACGACGTCGACATGAAGCACCTGCGCCGACGCGCCACCTCCGGCGCGCGCTGGACCGCCACCGCGACGGGCGCGAAGATCCTGTTCCAGTTCGTCCAGCTCGCGATTCTCGCGCGCCTGCTCAAGGTCGAAGATTTCGGGTTGATGGCGATCGCCAACGTGGTGCTCGCGTTCGCGGTCACCTTCGCCGACGCCGGGGTGAGCAACGCGATCATTCACTTCCGCGACGCCAAGCGCGAAGAATTGTCGAGCCTGTACTGGCTGAACGTGCTGGGCGGCGTCGTCATCTTCGGGCTGATGTGGTTCGCGTCACCGTTCATCGCGCGCTTCTACCACCAAGTCACGTTGACGCCGGTGTTGCGCGCGGCGTCCACCATCTTCATCGTGGGGCCGCTGGGGCAGCAGTTCCAGGTGCTGTTCGAGCGCGACCTGCGCTTCCGCCGCCTCGCCATGATCGAGATGACGTCGCTCGCGGTGAGCTCGGGGGTCGGCATCGGGCTCGCGTTGGGGGGCTTCGGCGTGTGGTCGCTGGTGTGGGCGTCGGTGCTGGGGAGCGCGCTGAAGTCGCTCGCGCTCGCCATCCTCGGGTGGTCGCACTGGCGTCCCATGCTGCGCTTCGTGCCGCGCGAGTGCAAACGCTTCCTGCACTTCGGGGCGTTCCAGATGGGCGAGCGCACCGCCAACCTCGCGGGCCAGCACCTCGACAAGCTCGTGATCGGCTACTTAATGGGGCCGGGGCCGCTCGGGTACTACGAGCTCGCGTACCGCTTCGTCGCGCGGCCGTATCAAATTATCAATGCGCTGTTCACGCGCGTCGCGTTCCCGGTCTTCTCGGCGGTGCAGACCGACCGCAACCGCCTGCGCAAGGGTTACCTCGAGCTGATCGAAGGCTTGGGCGCGGTGACGATTCCGGTCTACCTCGCCATCTTCGCGCTGGCGGGGCCGATGGTGGGCGTGCAGCTGGGCCCGCGTTACGAGACCACGATCGGCCTCTTGCAGATCCTGTGGATCGTCGGACTCACGTTCTCGATCGTGAGTCCCGCGGGCGCGCTCCTGCTCGCGTGCGGGCGCGCCGACATCGGCTTCTACGTCAACCTCACGCGCACGCTGCTCATCACGGTCGGGGTGTGGATCGGGTCGCACTGGGGGCTGGTCGGCATCGCGTGGTCGCTGGTCATCGTCGTGGTGGTGGTGATGTTCCCGATCCAGGCCTACATTCGCTGGCTGTTGGTCGGCATGGGGTGGGGCGAATTCATCTCGCGCTTGGCGCCGTTCTTCGCGGCGGGCGCGGTGGCGTCGGCGGCGTGCGTGGCGTCGCACCGCCTCTTGCCGTGGCCCAGCGACTTGGTCGAACTGGGCGTGATGGCGCCCGTGTTCGGCGCGATCTACTTCGGGCTCTTGTGGTGGCGCGCGCGACCCCGCGTCGAGCGCATCATTCGACTCGCGCGCTCGTAGCGCGTCGCTCCCAAGATTGCACGGGCGCTACGCCGCGTGATACTCTCCTCGTTCCTATGAAAGACGCTCCCGTTCGTCCCAAGGACCGCTTCCTGGTCTTCGGGGCGCCGCAAATCGAACAAGCCGAAATCGACGAAGTCGTCCACTCGATCAAGAGCGGGTGGCTGGGCACGGGGCCCAAGGTGGCGCGCTTCGAAGAGGACTTCAAGCGATACAAGGGCGCCGCGCACGCGGCCGCGCTGTACTCGTGCACGGCGGCGCTCCACCTCGCGATGGTCGCGTCCGGGGTGGGCGAGGGCGACGAAGTCATCACCACGCCGATGACGTTCTGCGCGTCGGTGAACGCGATCATTCATACCGGGGCCACCCCGGTTCTCGCCGACGTCGACCCCCGGACCATGAACATCGACCCCGCGCGCATCGCGGAGAAGATCACGCCGCGCACGCGCGCCATCATGCCGGTGCACTTCGCGGGGCGCGCGTGCGAGATGGATGCCATCATGGCGCTCGCGAAGAGCAACAACCTGATGGTGATCGAGGACTGCGCGCACGCCATCGAGACGCGGTACCACGGCCGCGAGGCGGGGTTGTTCGGCGACATCGGGTGCTTCAGCTTCTACGTGACCAAGAACGTCATCACCGGCGAAGGCGGCATGGTGCTGACGCGCGACGAAGCGCTGGCCGCGCGCATCAAGGTGCTGGCGCTCCACGGCATGAGCAAGGACGCGTGGAAGCGCTTCAGCGACTCGGGCTGGGTGCACTACCAAGTGATCGAGGCGGGCTTCAAGTACAACATGATGGACATCCAGGCCGCGATCGGGATCCATCAATTGCAGCGCGTCGAAAAGAACTGGGAGCGACGCCGCGAGATTTGGAATCGCTACAACGAGGCGTTCGCGAAGCTGCCGATCGGGCTTCCCGCCGACCCCGAGCCGGACACACGCCACGCGTTCCACCTCTACACCATCATGGTGGACGAGAAGCGGTGCGGGATTCCTCGCGATGCATTCCTTTCCGCGATTCAGGCCCAGGGAATCGGCGTCGGCGTGCACTACGTGAGCATCCCCGAGCACCCGTACTACCAGAAAACGTTCGCGTGGAAGACCGAGCAGTACCCGCACGCGACCAAGATCGGTCGCGAGACGGTGAGCCTCCCTATCGGGCCCAGGCTTTCCGACGCCGACGTCGCCGACGTCATCGAGGGCGTGCGCCGCGTGCTCGCATCCGCATGATCGCCGCGCCATGAGCGATCGCCCGCTGGTCAACGTCCACGATTTCGAAGCCGAAGCGGCCCGGCGCCTTCCGGCCGACGTCCTCGACTACTACGCCGGCGGCGCGCTCGACGAAGTGACGCTGCGAGAGAACCGCGCCGCCTACGACCGCATCCCGCTCTACTACCGCGTCCTCGCCGGCGTGCGCCCGCGCGAGCTCGCGACCACCGTGCTCGGCGAGCGCGTCGCCGTGCCGATCCTGGTCGCGCCCACCGCGTTCCACCGCATGGCGCACGCCGACGGCGAACTGGCCACCGCGCGCGCGAGCGCGCGCGCGAACACGCTGATGGTGGTGAGCACGCTCTCCAACACGGGGGTCGAAGAGATCGCGGACGCGTCCAGCGGGCCGCTGTGGTTCCAGCTCTACATCTACAAGGACCGCGAAGCGACGCGCGACCTGGTCGCGCGGGTCGAGAAGACGCGCTGCCGCGCCGTCGTGCTCACGGTCGACGCGCCGCTCTTGGGCCCGCGCGAGCGCGACGTGCGCAACCGCTTCGCGCTCCCCGAGGGCTTGACGGTCAAGAACCTCGCGGGCGCGGGGCAGGGGACGGTGTCACAGGAGTTGTTCGGCTCGGGACTCGCGAAGTACGTCTCCACCTTCATCGACCCCGCCATCTCGTGGCGCGACGTCGAGTGGCTGCAGGGCATCACCCATCTGCCGATCGTGATCAAGGGGATCGTGCGCGCCAACGACGCGCGCCGCGCGGTGGAAATGGGAGTGAAGGGCATCGTGGTGTCGAACCACGGCGGCCGCCAGCTCGACACCTCGCCCGCCACCATCGACGCGCTCCCGCACGTGGTGAAGGCGGCGGGCGGTCGCGCGGAGGTCTACGTCGACGGCGGCATTCGCCGCGGCGTCGACGTGGTGAAGGCACTCGCGCGCGGGGCGCGCGCGGTATTCGTGGGGCGCCCGGTGTTGTGGGGGCTCGCGGTCGACGGCGAGGCCGGTGTCGCGCGCGTGCTCGAGATCCTGCGCGCCGAGTTCGACCTCGCGATGGGATTGTGCGGCGCCTCCACCCTCGACGAGATCGACGGAACGCTCCTGCGCCCGGAGTGACCATGGTCGCCAAGTCGCTGCACGCGCTCTTGCACACCATCGTCGACTACGCGGGGCTATTTCCACCCGCGTCGCTCACCATGGACGCGGCGGTCGCGAATTACGCCGCGTATCGACGCGACGCGCACGCCTGGATGCTGGGGCGCTTCGTGGTGCCGGTCGCGCGCCTCGACGAGTTGACGAACGCCGCGCACGCGGCGTGGAGGAACAACCACCCCTGGCGCCTGTCCGCGCTCATCGGAGAGGACCTGGCGGGCGACGTGGAACGGATCGTGGCCTACAACCACGCGGCGCGCGGCGCCATCGTGGACGCGGTCGAAGTGAAGGCGGCGAGCGTCGAGGCCATCGCACGCATCGCGTCGACGGTGCCGCGCGAGATCAAGACCTACGTCGAGATTCCGGTCGCCCAAGACCCGCGCGCGCTCATCGCCGCGATCGCGGCGTCTAAGCTGCGCGCCAAGATTCGCACGGGCGGCGTCACCGCGGACGCGTTTCCGCCCGCGGACGAGGTCGCGCGCTTCATCCGCGAGTGCTACACCGTCGGCGCGGGCTTCAAGGCGACGGCCGGTCTCCATCACCCGCTGCCCGGCGAGCGCGCGCTCACCTACGCGCCGGATGCGCCGCGCGGCGTCATGCACGGCTTCATGAACGTGTTCTTGGCCGCGACATTCCAGTACAATGGCCTCACGCGCGCCGACGCCATTATTATAATGAGCGCGCCGGCGCTCGACGGCGTCGCCTTCGACGACGACGGGGTGGCGTGGCGCGACTACCGGGTCTCGCTCGGCGAGATCGCGACCGTGCGGCGGCGCTTCGCGGTCGCATTCGGGTCGTGCTCGTTCCGCGAGCCCGTCGATGACCTCATCCAGCTAGGACTGCTCACATGACGATGCGTTCTTGGGTCGACTCCGCGCAGGCGGCGAACTGCGACTTCACCATCCACAACTTGCCGTTCGGCGTGTTTCGCGACTGGGAAGGCGACGACGCCCCCCGCGTCGGCGTCGCTATCGGCGACCGCGTGCTCGACGTGTCGGCGCTGCGGGCGTCGCTCTTCACGGGACTCGCCAAGCGCGCGGCGGAAGCGTGCGCGGAGCCAAGCCTCAACGCGCTCATGGTGCTGGGGACGGAATACACGCGCGCACTGCGCGCGCGTTTGATCGAACTTCTCGACGCCTCCCACGCCGACATTGAGACCAATAAGAAGACGGTTCAACCTGCCTTGGTCCCGATGAATGACGCCGAGATGCTGCTCCCAGTCCACATCGGCGACTACACCGACTTCTACGCGTCGGTCTATCACGCCACCAACGTCGGGATGATGTTCCGCCCCGACACGCCGCTACTCCCGAACTACAAGCACATTCCCGTCGGCTACCACGGGCGCGCGTCGTCGATCGTCGCGAGCGGAGCGCCGGTGAAGCGCCCGCACGGGCAAACCAAGGCCGACGACGCCCCCGAGCCTTCCTTCGGACCCACCCAGATGCTCGACTACGAGCTCGAGATGGGCGCGTTCATCGCCGGAGGCAACGCGCTCGGCGAACCGATTCGCATCGCGGAGGCGCGCCGTCATCTCTTCGGGATGTGCCTCGTGAACGATTGGTCGGCGCGCGACATCCAGCGCTGGGAGTACCAGCCGCTGGGACCGTTCCTCGCCAAGAACTTCGCCACCACCAT
>CAZLLI010000023.1:0-35746 GCA_964560355.1 uncultured bacterium
TTCGCGTAGGAGAGTCGAACGAAGCCTTCGCCGTTGGAGCCGAAGGACGTGCCCGCGAGTACGGCGACGCCGGCCTTGTCCATGAGATGGTTCTCCATCTCCTTGGAACTCATGCCGGTGCCGGTGATGTTGGGAAACACGTAGAAGGCGCCGTGCGGTTTGTGACAGCGGAAGCCTTTGATCTTGTTCAATCCTTCGACGATCAAGTCGCGGCGTGTGCGGAATTCCTTCACCATCGCGTCGACGGAATCCTGCGGCCCGCGCAGCGCTTCCATGCCCGCGATCTGGGTGAAGCTGCACGTGCACGAATTCGAATTGGTCTGCAGCTTGGCGACTTTTTGCGCCATCTCTTTTGGCATTACACCGTAACCAAGTCTCCACCCCGTCATCGCGTAGCTCTTCGAATGGCCGTCCAACACAATCGTGCGCTCCATCATGCCCGGGAACGAATACGGGCTCACCGGCTCGCCTTCGTACTGGATGCGCGCGTAGATCTCGTCGGACAAAACGTAGAAGTCGTGCTTCACCGCGAGCTCGGACAAGCGCTTGACCGCTTCGCGCGGGAGCACACCGCCGGTCGGGTTGTGCGGCGAATTGATGATCACGAGCTTGGTGCGCTTGGTGATCATCGATTCCAAATGGTCGAGGTCGAACGAGAAGTCGTTCGCTTCGTTGAGCATGACCGGCACGCGCTTGGCGCCGATGTAGTCGGTCATGCTTTCGTAAATCGGAAAACCGGGATTGGGATAGATGACTTCGTCGCCGGCGTCGAGGAGCGCGAGCATGGTGAAGAAAATGATCGGCTTCGCACCCGGTGTGATGACGACTTGGTCGGGATGGACCGCGGCTCCGCGCGTCTTCTGCACGTACTCGGCGAACACCGCGCGCGCCTCCGGCATGCCGGCCGACGGACCGTAGTGCGTGTAACCCTCGCGCAGCGCCTTTTCGGCCGCGTCGCGGATGTTCTTGGGCGTGTCGAAGTCGGGCTCGCCGATCTCGAGGTGAATCATGGGGCGCCCTTGCGCTTCCAACGCGCGCGCGCGGGCCGCGACCTCGAAGGCGGTCTCGGTACCCAAGTGGTTCATGCGTTCGGCGAATCGAATCATGGAGGAAAGCCGGCCGCTAGGCCGGCGTAAGACTCACGCTAGCAAGGTGTATGCCCTGCTGTCAAAACCGATTCTCGACTACCACGCGAGCGACATCCCGACCACGACGACCTCGTCGCCCGAGGCGTTGCGACGCCATTCGGCGCCTATCTTCGCGTGCCCCCATGCGCGCGCGCGTACCGCCACCGAGAGATCGCTGCCGGCGCCGGCGGCACTCGTGAATGAACCGGAACCGGGCAGCCCGCCGCGATCCAGGTACGCCGTCTGACCGGGACGAAGCCCCCACGCGCTCGCCTGCGCGCGCAGGTCGAAGGCGCCGCGCCGCACGGTTCCGCGCCACGTACCGCCGAAGCCGGGCGCGGCACCCGCCTGCACGGCGTCGAGCCGGAACACGTGCTCGACCTCCAGCGACGGCGACGGCCGATCGCGCACGATGAGGGCGACGCGCCCGCGCCACTCGTCGCGCGTCGCGTCTTCGCCCGGCCGCAGCATCGAGGGCGCCACCGTCGCGGCGCGCTCGTCGAAGCGCACGCCGCCTTCGACGCGCGCGTTCTCGTCGACGTCCACGCGCACGCGCGCGTCCACGCGGCGCCGGCGCTCGTACTCGGGACCTTCCCGCTCCGCGACGGACGAGACCGTCACGCGACTCGTTATCCCGCGCCACGCGTCGCGGCGCTCGACCAAGCCCACGCGACGGTCGTGCGGGAAGCTCCCCGGGCGCGCGTCCGGCGGCGCGGCTGCACCCGACGCGAGCGCCGCGCGCCACGTCGTGCCGACCACGGCACGCGCGGCGAACATCATGCGGGTCCCCGCGGTCGCGGCCTCCGCGCACACGAACGCCGACTGCACCGCGCGCGCGACCACGACCGACGCGACCGGATCGGCTCGCGTGCGTTTGCCCGCGGCCAACCCAGCAACCGTGCGCGCGAAGCGCCACTCGATTCCCGACCACGCGGTCCAGGTGGTGTCGTCGTCGTGCGGATGCCACGCCGCGGCCGACCAACGCGCGCGCCCGACGTCGACGGCCGCGCCGGCGCCGAGCACCGACCCCCACCGCAGCGACGACGGCACCACGCGCAGCGCGCCCACCGCCGAAGCGCCGCGCGCGACCGGGGTCGCAAGCTCGCGCGCGTCGGCGAGCCACGCGCCCGCGCCCACCTGGGGGCGAATCGCACCCGCCACCACGTGCGCGACCGGCCCCAGATCGTAGAGCTCGACCGCTCCCGCGGCGACGGAGCTCGCGCGCCGGAAGCGCGCGGCGGCGTGCGGAACGCGAGCCGTCGCGGTGAGCGAAAGGAGCGGTGCGCGAGCGTCGTCGTCGTCCGCTTCGAAGAGCGCGTCCACCGAGGCGGCGACGCCGCCGCGCGACCGCGCCGTCGCGCCCGCGAGCACGGCCTCCATGTCGACGTCGTCGTCGACGCCCGCGTACTCGTCTCCCCACGGCGTATCGTCGGCGTCACCCCAGACCGGCGCGGTCGCCGGCGCGCCCGCGCAGCCGGAGAGCCACACCAGCGCCGTGCACGCGGCGAAGCGCGTCAGCGCGTCCACGCGATCGTCACCGCCTGCGAGACGCCCAAGACGCCGTGGTAGGAGACGCCCGTCGACACGCGCCAGCTCGCGAGCGACACCACCGCCGCGCCGCGAATGGACTCGGTGCCGTCGTCGTAGCCCGCGACGAGCGCGAGCGCGCCGCCCACGCGCGACACCAGCGACACCCCCGCGCCCGCAACACCGAGGCCGTCGAAGCGCGCATTCGCCACCACGCTCGCGAGGCTCGTCGCGCGCGCCACGACGCCGATCGTCACCGCGACGTCGCGCGTGGGCGCGTGTGAGACCACGTCGACGTCGGCGATGGCCGCCACGCGCCCGACGTCCGCGCGCGCATGCGCACCCACCACGAGCGCGCGCTCGCTCGGCGCGCCGACGATCGCGACGGTTTCCACCCCCGCGCGCGCGACCCACGACCAGCGCGTGCTGGGCGCGTAGCCCACCTCGATATCCGCTCGCGTCTCGTTCCCCACCGGCGACGCGAGTTGGGCGAGCGAGACCGCGATCGGAATCGCGCCCGCGCGAGCCGACATGCGCGCGCCCGCGACGCGCAATCCTGCGATGCCGAAGAGTTCGGCGTCGCCCGTCTCGACGCACCACGACGGTGCCACGCCCGTCGTCGCGGCGTACCCGTCGACGCCGGCGCGAATCCCGAGCGCGCGATCGACGACGCTTGGGAACTCGACCGCGTGCGCGCTCGTCGACGCGCACATCCACACCACGACCCAGCTACGGAGACCGATTCGCACACCCCACCACCACCTTCTCCACCACCACGCGCGCCCCATCCGCGCCGAACACCTCGCACGCGAGCACGTACACACCCGCACGAACCACCTCGCCGTCGCGCCCGCGCCCGTCCCACAACAAGACGGCGGGAAACGCCGACGCCGTGCCGACGTCGCGCACCGCGCGCCCCGACGGGTCGTACACGCGCACCACCACACTCGCGACACCGCTCGCCGGCGCGATCGCGACGCGCAAGAGGTCGCCGTCGCGCGGGAAGAACGGGTTGGGCGACGCGTCGCACGCGGCGCGCGGGAGGACCTCGAGCGCTCCCACGCTCGCGCGACCCGGGCTCCCGCCTTCGTCGCGCGCGAGCCGCCACACAGCGGCGCGCGGCGTCTCCGCGGCAAACAAGTCGACCCGCTCCAGGCTCCGCCCCGACGTCCCCGACTTCACACCCGGATACGCCACCGCGTCGACCGCGATGCCGAACGCGTCCGTCACCACCACGCTGTCGGCGAACGCGGTGCCCGATTTATTGAACGACGGCCACGTCCCCGCGACGTCGAGCGCGTCGACGCGCGCGCACGCGCGGAACAACGCGGCGTCGTCGCAAACCACCACGAACGCGCGTGCGCCGACGACCAGGGAATCCGAATCGATGCGCGCCGGCTTCGCGCGCGTGTCGCGCAGCGCGTAGCCCGTGAGGTCGACCGGTTCCGCACCGGCGTTGTACAACTCGACGAACTGTGGGCATCCGTCGCGCGGCGCGCTCATCACTTCGCTCACCAGTATCGCGGGGCGCCCGACGCGCCGCACCAGCGCGACGCGGTCGTTGGCGGGGCGTTCGTCGGCCGGATATCGCGCCGTGACCGAAATGAAGTGATATCCCAACCCAACGAGCGAAACCGTGACGGTGATTCGTTCTCGCGCCCCAGGCGCGATGGTGCTGACGTTGTGCACGACCTCACCATCGACTCCCCCGCTTGCGCTCGAATCCCGCACCGAGACCGCCACCACCCCCGCAGGAACGTCGGCCAGACCGAGATTGTTGATTTCAACGAAGAGTCGTTCGACACCAGGACGGTTGCGTCCCGCGCGCGGCGGAGTTTCGCCCGCCAGAATCGGTGTCACGTCGTCGCGCGCGACGTTGCGTCGGCCTGGGGTCGGCTCCGCGGCCGCGAAGTCGAGCGAGTTGTCGCCCGTGTCGCGGCCGTCGGGCGTGCGCGCGATCGACTGCCCCGCGTCGACGATCGCTGCACCCAACGTTTCGACGTAAGGCGGATCGTCCAGACCGCCGTAACCGACGACGTCCAGCACCGCGCCGCCGGCGTCGAGCAAACGAATCGCATCGGGACCATTTTGCAGTGCCAGCGCGAACACCACATCGGGCGCCGGCACAACCGCGTCGCCGCCCAACACGAACAGCGCCTCCGGCGCCAGTACGATCCCGTTCGGCGCCCGCCACACCGCCGTCCACCCCACGCCCGAGCCGTTGTGGAATTCGAGCACGACGCCGTCGAGCGCGAGCGGGGTCGTGCCCGTGTTCATGAGCTCGACGAACTCGTAGCCCGCGTCGGCGCCGGGATGGTCGTAGTAAAGCTCGTTGACGACGACACCGGCGTCGACAGCGACTGGAAACGAAATGACCGGGAGGAAAAGAACGAGGATGAAACGAGCACCACCCATCACCACACCACCACCTCGCGGCGCATAGTAGCGCCGCGACCGCGGGCGTGCAACGGGAAACTGCTAAATCATCCCCGCGCGTTTGCGCAAGAGCCACTCGCCCGCGAGCAGCGCGAGCAGCAAGAGGAACAAGGGTGCGCTCGCGCGCAGCACCGACTCCGATACCGTGGGCACGCGACGCGGCTCCACGTCGATCTTGTCGACGAGCGTCGACGCGTGTTCGGGCGTCAGGTAGTCGCCGCCTGCGCGGCGCGCGATGCGCAGGAGCGCGTCGCGGTCCTGGGGCGTGCGCTGGAATTCGACCGACGTGGTGGAGACGCGGAACTCGAGCGGCTTCGACTCGATGGTCTTTCCGGGAAGGTCGGCCGAACCGCGCGCGACGTAGCGCCCCGCGGGCAGCACGCCCAATTCAGCCGCGAGGCGCGGCGAGTCGGGGCTCTCGCGCGTCATGGGGGTCTGGTCGAGCGGCGTCTCCGCACCGGCCGAATCGACGCGCGCGATCTCGACGCGTACCGCGCCGCCCGAAACGGGCTGCATCTTCTCGTTGAAGATCTCCGCGTACAACTCGGGCCGCTCGCCGGCGTCGAACACGTTCTTCTTCGCGGTCAGCACGAAGCGCCCCGACTCCTCTCCGCGCGTCAGCACGTCGAAGAGGCTCGCGACCAGCTCGTCGTAGACCCCGTTCGACTCGGCGACGAATTTCCAGCGCCACAAGGGCCCCGCCGCCATCGTCACCACGCGCCCCTTGCCGGCGGTCGCGTACGCGAGCGCGGGGAGCGAGCGCCCGCGCACGCCGAGCAGCACTTCGGTGGCGGCGGTCGGCGTCAAGCCGGCGTAGAAGCCCAAGAGCGGCGCGCGCTCCTGCCACTCGGCCTGCGAGAAGAGCGGGACCAAGTCCGAGGTGGCGGGGTTCGACGCCGCCTGCGCGCCCGGACCGAGCGACGTGTATTGCAGCGTGAACGACATGGGCGGCGTACCGCGCACGGGGAGAATGTCCGCCATGCGCGCCCACGCGCTCGTGGTCTCGAACAAGGACGACGGACCCGGCAGCACCAACAGGCCGCCGCCCTTGTCGGTGACGAAGCGCTTCACGGCGTCGACCACGGCGGGGGCGAAGAACTCGTCGCTCACCGAGGCGAGCACGACGGCGTCGGCGTCGGCGAGCGCGGGCACGAACTCGTCGGGTCGCTTGACCTGCCCCACCGGCGCGGCGGGACGCCGCGACGACACGAACAGCTCGCACTCGTAGGCGGGGTCGCGCGCGATGAGCGCGGTCAGGAACGACAGCTCCCAGGTCGGCGTCAGGTCGACGATGAGAATCTTGGCGCGCGCCTTCTCCACTTCGATCACGATGTCGCGGCGGTTGTTGTCCGCGCGCTGGTCGGTGCCGGGGCTTTCGATCGCGAGCACCATCTCGCGACGGCCCGGCTCGGTGACGCGCACGGGAATGCGCATGGTGGCTTCGGAGACGCCGGGCGCGAGCGTGGTGTCGGCCTGGAACACGGAGCGCGAGCCTTCGGTGAGGCGCACGCGCACGCGCTTGGCGGAAGGGCCGGTGGACGCGAGCGTGGCTTCGATGATGGCGCGCGACGGCGCGCGCACCACCGGGCTGTAGTCGACCGCAGCGACGCGCACGTCGTTGGGCGCCACGGTGTCGCCGAAGCCGATCGCCCACGTCGGGAGCGACGGCGGTGCGCGTCGCACCAGCGACGTCTCGGTCTCGACGCCGTCGCCGAGGACCACGGCGGCCGCGAGGTGCTCGCCCTCGAAGCGCCGCGCGACGTCTTCCAGCGCGCGTACCACCTGCGTACCCTGGCCGTCGGGGCGCACCGAGTCGGCGGGCTCGAACTGGGCGCCGTCGGAGAAGTAAACCGTCTCGACGCGCGCGCCCTTGTCGCCGAGCGCGCGGGCGAGCGACGCCGCCGTCTTCTGCGCCGCGGCGAAGCGCGTCTCCGCCCCCGCCGCGCCGCTCGCGGGCAGCGACATCGAGGCGGACCGGTCGACCAGGAGCACCACCTGCGCGGGCTCGTCGTGCTCGCTCCTGCGAATCGCGCGCGGGTCGAGCAGCAATAGCGTCAGCACCACGAAGGCGGCGGCGCGCAGGACCGCCAATTGGATGCGGGTCGACCGCGCGAGGTCGGGCGTGGTGCGCCAATACGCGAACCACGCCACCGCGATCAACGCGGCGGCGAGGACCCAAACCCAGGCCGCGGGGGAAAGCGAAAGTTGCGTGTCGGCGCCAAGCATGCGTAATCGCCCGGAGGGCGGGCGTCGAGAATATATACGCCGGGGGTCGCCGGGCTACGTCGAAATAGGGGAGATAAGGATGGGGGCGTCGAGGGTTCCCGACGCGAACTTCCGCAGCGCGATACCGAATGTCTCGCGCGAGGACCCGAGAGCGGAGGGAAGCCCTCGACGTCCTCAGGCGGCGCTACGCCGCGGCGCCCTTCGACGTGAAGGCGGCAACCGCATCCTGGGACGTCGAATACGCCTCGAGGATCGAGTGGAACTCGAGCAGCTGGAAGACTTCGTGCACGTCGCCGACCATGCCCGAGAGCTTGAGGTCGCCGCCGTGGTTGCGGATGCGCTTGATCTCGCCGATGAAGATGCCCCAGCCCGCCGAGCTGATGTAGTTCACGCCCGCCAGGTCGACCACGATCTTGTACATGCTGCGATCGAGCAGCCCGTACAACGCGGTCTCGAGCTCGCCCGCGGTGGTGGTGTCCAAGTAACCGCTGACCTTCAGGATCGACACACCGCCGGCGTTGGTGCCGGTGATGACGCTGACTACGATTCCATCTACTGCCATCTTCGCCCTCTGTCGTTGTTACCGTCGTCCGGTCGAGCCGCCGGGCGCGTCGCCGGCGAACTCAAAATCTTTGATCGCGTCCGACGTGCGCTCGAACGGCTTCAAGATGTTGCCGAACTCGAGCAAGTCGAACACCTCGCGCACTTCCGACTTCATCGCGGCGAGCTTGATGTCGCCCGCGTTGCGACGGATGCGCTTGATCTCGCTGATGAAGATACCCCATCCCGCGGAGCTGATGTAAGTCACTCCGCTCAAGTCGACCACGATGCGATAGCACTTCTCGTCGACGATGCGCTCGAGCGTTTCTTCCAGGCCCGACGCGTTGGTAGTCTCGATGGTGCCCCGCAGGGTCAGGATCGAAACCGGATGGGCGGAACCCGTCCTCTCTTCGGAGATGATGAGCTTTTCCATGGTGTGTCTCGGAACCCCTTCGGATGCAAGGACTAGTCCAACAGCGCTTTGAGTAGGAAGTGAATTCCTTGCCGGTCGTTCCCGGCCAGCTTCAGGTTTTTCTCGGCCTTTTTGAAGGCGGGATTGCGGCGCAGCGCCTGCCCGAACGCCTCGTGGGCCTTGTCGATCATGATCTTGCATTTTGCAGCGTACAAGACCCCCAGGTCGTTTTGGATGTCGGCGTAGCCCGGGTTCGCCTCCAGCGCGATGAGCAGGCGCTCGATCAGCCCGTCGATGTCCGTCTCCGACAGCTCGTCGGCCCGGAACTTGAGGATCAGGTAGATCTCGAGTGATAGGTCCGCGGTCGCGACGGTGTCCATCTCTTCTTTGATCTTGGACAGCTTCTCGAACACCTGGTCGTAGCGGTCGCTCTCGGCGGCGCGGCGCGCCTCCCGGAACTCCTCGGTATCCATCTGGGGCTTGAGCTGGATGTTCAAGTCGAGGATCCGCTTCATACGGCCCTTCAGGTCCTTCGAAAGGTCGTAGTCCTGCTTCAGGATCACGTTGAGCGACAGCGCGATGGCGAGGTTCAGGAGCGCCGCCTGGTAGTAGCGGTTGAGCTCGAGCGCGCGGTCGAAGGACGCCACCGCCTCGCGGCACTTTTCGAGTTTCAAGTACACGCGACCGAGGTCGTTGTGGAGGTCGGCGTAGGCCGGCGCGAGCTCGATCCCCTTCTGGAACGAGCGCAGCGCCTTGTCGAGGTCGCCGAGCGCGAGCAGGCAGTTGCCGAGGATGGCGTAGCCGCCGGCGTCCTCGAGCCCGAGCTTGATGGAACGAATCACCTCCGCCATGGCTTCGCGATAGAGCTTCTGGCGGTACAGAGCCTCGCCCAAGCGCAGGTGGGCGCGCCCGTCGACGTCCTTCTTCAGCCGCTCGCGCAGCTCGATCAGCGAGACCAGGCGCAGCTTGTACACGTCGTGCGCGCGACGCACGAGCGCGCGCAGCGACTCCGGCGCCAGCGACGGGTCGTAGCGCTCGCTCTGGCGCGACAGCAACGTGCCCTCGTGGAACAACGAGGTCACCACCGTCCGCTGCGACGGCACCAAGCTGGACTGCACGTAGTAGCGCGTCCCGCTGGACACGATTTCGCTACGGTGATCGTAGCCTTCCATCGTCATGGCCTCACTCATTCGCTGTCTCCGACTATACCGCTCGCGCCCGGGCCGAACAAGCGGCTCACGGGACGTCGTCCTCGGTGAGGAGCGTGATCGCGATCCGGATCAACTCGTCGCGCGAGACGTCGCGCCCGCGCGCCTTCAGGCGCTCGCGCACCTTGTCGAGGTGCTTCAAGCTCGACGGCGTCAAGCGCACCGCGATCGCGATCTCCTTGGTGTCGCCTTCCAGGCGCACCTTGCCCTTGATGAGGCGTTCGACGGTGCGCGACGCGCGCGCCTCGTTGGCGTCCTCGAAGGGGTCGCGTCCGATGGATCGTTTGCGTCGTTCAGGCACGGGCCAGCACTTCCTCGGTCAATTGATAGTAGTCGAACGCGCCCCGCGACATGGGCGAATACTCGAATATGGTCTGGTTGAAGCTGGGCGCCTCGCGCAGCGACGTGTTGACGCGAATCACCGTCTTGAACACCTGCTCCTGGAATCGTTCCCGCAGCGCCTCCAGCACGTCGATCGAGAGGCGCGTGCGGCTGTCGTAGAACGTGGGCAGGATGCCGAGAATCGAGGTCTTGCGCTCGGTCTGGCCGTTGATCTCCTCGATGATCTGCATGGTCTGGCGCGCGCCCGCCTGCGCCAGGTAGTCCATGCTGACCGGAATGATGACCTGGTCCGCGTACACGATCGCGTTGATGTTGATCAGGTTCACGGTCGGCGAACAGTCGCAGATGACGACGTCGCAGCCGCGCAGGTTCTTGAGCGCCATCTCGAGGCGCCGCTCGCGGCTCGAGCGCGACGCCAGCACCATCTCGATCTCGGCCAGGTCGCGTCCGCCGGAATCGATCACGAACAGATTCTGGCGCGCCTCGATGACGTCGACTTCGCCCGACTGGAGCAGATTGCACAGCGTGCGCTCGCCCTTGACGTCGAACGCGATGGCGACGTTGCGCTGGGGATCGCAGTCGACGATCAGCACCTTCATCCCGCACAGCGCGAGGCCGTGGCCGAGATTGATGGCGGTGGTGGTCTTTCCGGTCCCGCCCTTCGACGTGATGATGGCGATTTTTCGCATGGCGTCGCGGGTTTTCGACCCTACTTCTCGTCGTCGTCCTGGCCCTTCGGCGTGTCGTCGGACTGGTTGCGCAAGCGCTCGCCGTAGCGCTCCCACCCGAGCGAGCGCAGCTTCTTGTCGCGGTCGATGTTGCGATCCTCCACCGCGGAGTCCACGTCGACGCTGGACGGTCCGGTGGGATCCTTGAACTCGCGACGGCCCCACAGCGGCGGCTCCGCGGGCGCGTCGTCGTCGACCGGATCGACCACCTTGCGCGCCTCGGGCGCGCGCGCCGGCTCGGGTCGCGTCGTCTTCGGCGGCGGCGTCGACAGCACGTCGTCGAGTCCGTCGTCGTGGGTGGACGTAGGCGCGACGTCGACGGGCCTGGCGGCGCCGCGGTCGCGCGGACGCGGCGCGCTGGTGTCGGCGGGTGCGCCGCTCGCGGGCTCGGGCCCGCTGGTCGTGAGCGTTCGCAGCGCCTCCGCTTCCGTCGCGTAGGCGGGAATGAAATTGCGGAACTCGAGCGCGTCGTACACGTCGAACAAATCCGGACCCATGCCGACCAGCGCCACCGAGTGCGTCGCCTCGAACGCGCGCGCGAACTGTCCCCACCCGCTGCTCGACACATACTCGACCTTGGCGAGGTCGAAGACGAACGCGCGCGGCCGGCGTTCGATCTCGCGCCCCAGTTCGTCGGCGATGAGCGACACCGCGGTGGCTTCGATCACGCCTGCGAGGCGCGCGATGCGGATGCCGTCGGGGCCGTCGACCCACGAGAGGTCGAGCCCGGGCGTGGCCGCGAGCGACCACGTCGAGCGCATGGCTTCGGTGGGTTCGTCGAGGCGCGCGGGCTTGGCCGGCTCCGCCGCCGCGGGTACGTCGGTGCCCGGCGCCGCGCGGCGGAAGTCGTCGACCGCGTCGGCGAAGATGTCGAACGACGACAGCACGATGTTGAAGCCCAGCATGGTGAACACGTAGTACACGTCGGGGTCCATGCCGAAGAGCTTGATGTCGCCGCCCGCGCGGCGCACCTCGCGCAGACGCTCGGTGAACACGCCCCACCCGCCGCTCGACACGTACTCGACGTGCGACATGTCGGCCACGATCCGGGTGCGCCCGCCCGCGATCACCTGCGCGAGCGCTTCGCGCAGGCGCTCGGCGCTCACGGTGTCGATGATGCCGCCCAACGACAGCACGGCGATGTCGCCCTTCTCGCCCACGGTGGTGGCTTCGATGCCCAGGCTCTGCCACTCGCGCGCCTCTTCGGGCACGAGGTCCAGCGCGCTGTCTTCGAAGTCGACGCCGATGCGCGCGTCGCTGTCGACGTGCGCGGGCTTGGGCGCGGCCGCGCCGCGCTGCTCGGGCGGGAGCGCGAGCCACGCGCGCGCCTCCGACACACTGGTGAACGAGCGCAGCACGTCGGCGAACCCGAGCAGCTCGTACACGTCGAACACTTCCGCGGTCATGCCGGAAAGGACGATGTCGCCGCCGCGCTTACGCAGCCCGCCGACTTCGCCCACGAAAATGCCCCACCCGCCGCTCGACACGTAGGTGACGTCGGCGAGGTCGACCACGATCTTGGCCGCGCCCGCGGCGGTCAAGTCGCGCAGTTTGCGCTCGAGGCCCGCCGACGACGCGGAGTCGACGTGGCCCGACAGGCGCACGTCGGTGATGCCGTCCGACGTCGACACCGAGACGCTGACGCCTTCGATGTGGTACAGCGCGGGGGCGGAATCGGCCGACGGCGCGCCGGCTTCTTGCGCGCTCGGCGTGGGCGGCATGACGCCCGGAATCTCGCGCAGGAGGTCGTCGACCAGGTCGCCGGTCGCGGGGGTGCGCGCGCGCTTGGCGTCGGCGGGTGCCACCGCCTCGCCGTCCTTCACGATGCCGTGGCGGCGCAAATAGTCGACGCGCAGGTCCTTGGTGTTCATGTTGAGGCGCTTGAGCTCTTCGTACACCATGCGCTCGGTGATATGGAGCGACGCGTCGCGACCCTTGTTGTACTCCTCCGCGATGCGCTTGGCGCCGAGCTCGGGGTCGTTCGCGATGATGCGCACGATCTCCTTGCGCGCTTCCAGGCTCACGCGTTTCAGGCTGACGTCGTCGCGCAGCACGTCGTTACGGAGCCCGCGCTCGCCCATCACCTCGAGGCGCTTCTTGTAGCGGTAGTACGTCGCCGGCGACACCTTCATCTGGCGGCACGCATCCTTGACCGCCATGCCCTGCACGTCGACGAGGTCGATCAGCTTCTTGCGAATGCCGAACAGGATGTCGTCGGCGGTCATGCGCTCCTTGATCGCCACCACCGTGATGTCGTCGCTCTGCGGATAGTTGCCGGTGAAGCCCTTGATGTCGGCGTCGAGGCGCGCGATGAATTCGTTGGGCGACATCTGGCCGTGGTTCTTCACCATTTGCACCAGGCGGTCTTCGCCGTACTGCTCGCGGCGTTCGTTCATCGCCTCGGTGACGCCGTCGGTGTAGATCACCAGCATGTCGTCCTTCTTGAGGCGAATCTTCTCCAGGCTGATGGAACGGCGGAACAGCGTCTCGTCGGGGAGGCTGATGCCGACCGGGAAGCCGCGCGGATTCAGGAAGAAGGTCTCGCGCGTCTCGTGGCGGTACAGAATCATCGGGTTGTGGCCGGCGCTCGCGTACGAGATCACGCGATTCTTGGAATCGAGGATCACGTAGAACATCGTCACGAACATGCCCTTCTTCATGTCGTCGGTGACGAAGGCGTTCATCTTGGCCATGACGTCGGAGGCGTTGCGATTGCCGCGCGCCTCCATGCGCAGCGCGGTGCGGATCATGGTCATGACCAGCGAGCCGGGGACACCCTTGCCGGACACGTCGGCCACGACCACGCCGATGGTGTCGTCGTCGACTTGCACGAAGTCGTAGTAGTCGCCGCCCACTTCGGCCGCCGCTTGGTACAGCGGCGCGATGTCGTAGCCGCTGATCTCCGGGCGCCGGCGCGGCAACAACGACTGCTGGATCTGCTTCGCGACCTCGATCTCCTTCTGCATCTTTTCCTGCTCGAGGATCGAGTCGCGCGCCTTCTTGAACTTCTCCGTGATCTCGTTGAACACGCCCGCGATGGCGCCGATCTCGGCGGGCCCGCGCACGTCGAGCTTGCCGTCCATGTTGCCGTCGCCGATGGCGCGGACACCGTCGGTGAGCAACTGAATGGGCCGCACGAACACCTGCACGAGCCCCATGATAAGCAGGATACCGACCGCGAAGATGACGAACAGGAGGAGCGTGGTGGCGAGGCGCGTGTCCTCGATGGAATCCTCCACCGCGTCTTTGTAAACCCCGAGGTGGAAGGTGCCGACGTCGAAGCGCTGGCCGTCGGCGCCGGGGACGCCCACCGCCACCGCGATGTCGCGCACCTCGTGACCGGCGACGTCGTGGCGCGTCCACGTCACCGCGCCGTCTTGCCGGATCATGTCGCCGCGCACGCCGGGGTCGGGCTGGAACACTTCCGCGACCTTGCCGGACGCGCGCACGTTTCCGGTGGCGTCGACGACGCGCGCGTACGCGATCTCCTGCGCCGACCCCACCAGCTTGGTGAGCTCGGTGGTGAGGTTGGTCTGGTCGATCGAAAACTCGTTGGGGTCGACCAGCGTCGACACGCTGCGGCTCGCGATGCTCTCCGCCAGGCGCTTCTTCTCCATCCACTGCGTGGTGCGCTGGGAGTCGATGTCGTGGGTTTGCCGCAGCATGATGAACACCCACGCCACCAGCATGAGCGCGGCCAAACCGCCGCTCGCGCGCAGCATGAACTTGAAGCGGAGCGTGCCGCGGAACGGCATCTTCTCCGGCATCACCGCGGCGGAGAACGCGGCCTGGCTGCGCTTGGTGAGAATGAGCTCGTTGCCGGTGTCGGTGGCGCGGTACTCGACGCCGTCCATCAAGCGATTGATGAGGAAGACGCCGAGGCCGCCCTTCTTGCCGGTTTCGACGTACTGGTCGAGGTCGGGGTCCTTGACGCTCGCGAAGTCGAAGTGCTTGCCGCGGTCGCGCAGGTGGATGCTGACCCTGCCGGCGTCGATCTCGGCCAGCACCGAAATCTCGCCCGTCTCCGTCTTCCCTTCGTAGGCGTGCTTGATGATGTTGGTGCACGCTTCGTCGACCGCGAGCTTGGTGTTCGCGATCTCGCGCTGGCCGAAACCGGCGTCTTCGCACACCGCGACCACGAAGTCGCGCACGCGCCCCAGCTGGCCCTCGCTGGCCAGCACGGTGAGCTCGCGCGTCTCGCGCTTCTCGACCAGGTTGGAGCGCGCCATGCTAGCGCTTCTCCTGCGTCCTGCGCAGGCGCTCCTGCGCCTCTTCGATGCTGCGCGCGACACTCTCGTTGGTGGGATCGATCTCGAGGATCTTCTGCCACTCGACGATGGCCTGCTTGTAGTCGTCCTTCGAGAAGTACTGCATGCCGGCCAGGTAGAGCTCGCGGATGCGCGCCTTCTCGGCGTCGGTGAGAGGCGTGGTACGGCGCTTGGTCAGCGTCATGAGCTTCTTGGCGTCGGCGTGGTCGGGCTGGAGCTGCAAGAGCTCGCGCAGGCTCGTCATCGCTTCTTGGTAGCGGCCCGCGTTGTAGTCGTTGAGCGCATCATTATAAAGCGACACGATGCGCAGCTTCTTCTGCGTCGCCGAGTAATCCTGCGACATCGACTCGATGCGCCCGCGGATGCGCGCGATGGCCGCCTTCGCCCCGGGGTCGTCGGGTCGGTACTGCTGGACGTTGTTCCACTCCGCGATGGCTTCGGTCAGGCGGCCTTCGCCCTCCAGGCGCTTCGCGCTCCCTTCGTGTCCGCGCACGACTTCGTCGATCTTGACGTTGGTGCGCTCGAGGTAGTCGCGCGCGCCCTCGTTCTCGGGGTCGATGGCGAGGATCGCGTTCCACTCGTTGCGCGCCGCGACGAAGTCGCGCTCGTTGAAGCGGTCGAGTCCGGTCGCGAAGCGCGTGCGAATGATGGCCTGGTTTTCGACGTCGCGCACCGCGGCGGCTTGCTCGGCCAAGAGGCGCTCGCGCGCTTCCGCGGCCGCGGCCACCGCCTGCTGATCGTCGGGCACAAACTCGAGCACTACTTGCCACTGCGCGAGCGCGCCCGCGTAGTCGCCCGCCGCCTCCATCTCCTGCGCGCGCTTGCGCAGTGACTGCACGCGCGCGTCGAAGGTCTTCTGGATGAGCGCGCGTTCTTCGTCGGCGCGCGTTTTCGCGATCTCTTCGCGCTTCTCGTCGAGCGTCTGCCCCCACGCGGCGGTGAAGGCGTAGGCCTGGGTCGACCCCGCCTCGTCCTTCGAGTAGTACGCCATGTCGAGCCCGTAGTCGAAGGCGCCCACGCCCAACCCGAAGGTGGCGGTGTCGTCGTCGAAGCCCGCGCGCAGCGCCACGAACTTCGAGAACGCGTACTCGGCGCCGGCGTGGAAGGACCCGTCGGCGCGTTCGGGCATGTCGTACTGCAGCATGAGGCGCAGCGCCGACCCGTTGCCGAAGCGCTTGGTCCAGCCCGCGCCCATCAAGACGGTGCGGTCGACGGTGTCCTCTTGCAGGTCGAGCTTGTACTGCGCGCCCGCGAGGTCCTGGAAATTGAGGCCGAACATGAGCGACGGCGCGCCGTTCGGAATGTAGCGGAAGCCCAGGTCGAAGCCCGGCGCCGTGCTCGAGAACGGATCGACGGTCTGGCGGCTGATCTTGAAGTTGGCGCCGACCGCGAGCTTTCCGAACAAGTAGCGCATGCGGCGCTCGGCCGCGTACGAAATCAGGATCTGGCTCTCCGACGCGTTGCTCTCGCCGGTCGGGCGGCTCGATTCGTCGTAGCCGTCGAAGGTGGTCCCGATGCCCATGTAGCCGACGCCGAACGCGCCCGCGGACAGCGTCGGGTACACGAAGCCGAAGTAGGTGTAGGTCGCGCCCGTGAAGTCGCCGTAGGGCTGCATGTACATGGCCATGAACTGCATGCGCTGCACGTTGCGCAGCGCCGCCGGGTTCCAGTACAACGAGCTGGCGTCGTCGGAGAGGCTCACGAAGGCGCGCCCCAGCGCGATGCCGCGCGCGCCGGCGCCGATCTTGAACACGCTCTCGGTGCCGCCGTCTTGGGCGCGCGCGACGAACGGCGCCGCCACCAGGAGGAGCGCCGCCAGCGCGAGTCTCATGCGTGCGTTTCTCACTTCGCCACCGCGATTCGGAACTTGGCCGACTTGCCGCCGGCGTTGAGCACGCAGACGTAGACGCCGTTGCGCACCACTTCGCCCTTGCCGTTGCGGCCGTCCCACGTCGTCTCTTGCGGGCCTGCCTGCGCGCGCGCGTCGCTCGAGGGGATGTTCTCCTCGTACACCAGATCGCCGTCGAGCGCGTAGATGGCGACGCTCACGTTGCCCGCGTTCTGCATGAAGTACGCGATGCGCGTGTCCTGCGACCCGGCCCGGAACGGGTTCGGATAGTTGTGCGCGTACTCTTCGAAGTTCGAGCTCAATATAATGAGCGGCTCCGACGTGATGACGCCGTCGAGCGGGCGCCCCTGCGAGTCGGTGACGCCCAGGCGCTGGCCCGACCCCGCGTCGCGCACGGCGAGCCCGCCGTTGCGCAGACCCACGCTGAATTCCTTGACACTCGGGTTGGCGTCGAGCGAAATACTCACGATCGCGTTGCGCACCGCGTCGGGCGCGATCAAGCGGTCCGCGCCGCCCGCGAGCAGCGACACCACCACCGGGTTGGTCGACGGGTCCGTCACTTCGTACGGGGTCGCGCCGCCCACGTCGACCGAAAGGCGCGCGAGCGTCGCGGCGACCGCGCCGGGGCCGAGCGGGGTGCCGTCGCTCCCCACGATGGTCACCGCGATGGTGTCGATGCGCGCGTCGTTCACCGACGCGTCGCTCACGTTGTACGCGATCTCGAATCCAAGCAGAGCTACGCCCGCTGCTCCCGCGGGCACCGGGCCGACGTCGATGCCGAGGTTCTGCGAGACGTCGCGCACGCTGACCGCGGAGCCTTCCGTCACCATCGCGATCGACGCCGTGCCGCTCACCACCAGCGCGGGCTGCCCGCTGTTCTCGTCGGGCGGAATGCCGGAGATGGAGACGTTGATCTGCTGCGGCCCCGACGGCTGCGGCGGCGCGTTCACTTGCCACGCCACCGGGGTCGCGATCGAGAACGGCTTCGACGCCGTCTCGCCGCCCGCGAGCGCGTAGCCGCTCGGGAGCGCGATGGTGAGCGTGCCGGGGCTTCCGATGCCGGCCGCGAGCGCCGCGTTGGTCACGTTGGCGGTGACGGTGAAGGTGGTGCCGATCGTCACCGTGTTGTCGGTCGCTTCCGGCGGTGCGGTCACACTCGCGCTCGCGGAGAGCGCGGCGCGCGCCACCGTCGACACCAGCACGGTGTCGGCGGACGTCGGCACCGCCTGCTGCGTGTTCTGGTCGACGCCGGTGTAGGTCACGAACACGTTGCCCGTGCCCGCGGTCGCGGGCGCGATGATGTTGAAGGCCGGGCTCACCGCTTGCGGCGAGCCGGTTCCGGTTCCCACGTTGCGCGTCGGCGACCCCACGATCGAGAAGCCCGCGGGCACCGACAGCGTCGCGACGATGGTGCCCGTGGTCGTGGTCGCCGTGACCGACGCGCCCAGCGACAGCGTCTGCCCCGCGCTCACCGTACCGTCGACCGCACCCGCGGGCGCCGAGATCGCGAGCGTCGGATTCGTGAACGCACCGCCCGCGACCACCGTCACGCCGAAGTTGTCGCTCGCGGTCGTGACGAGCGCGGCCACGCCGGTGTTGTTGTCGTTGGGCGTGGTCGAGATCGTGGTCGTGAGGTTCTGCGACGCCTGCGGCGCGCCCGGCGCGACCACGTTCCACGTCACCGGCGTCCCGACGACGAAATCGCGCACGAGCGGCTCGGCGCCCGGATTCTGCAGCGCGAAGCCGCCCGGGAGCGCGAGCGTCATCCGCGCGGTCCCCGAGACACCCGCTTGTCCCGTTCCCGTTCGTTTCACCGTCGCCGACATGGTGAACACCTGACCCGTGCTGACGTTCGGGCTCGCCGACGTCAAATCCATGACCAGATTCGCGGGCCGCTGCGTCACCACGTCGTGGCGGTTGTCGGCGGGCGGCTGCGGCGTGATCGGGAGACCCGTGTTGTGCGACTTCGCGCCCGCCGCGATGGTCGACGTGAACGTCTCCAGCGCGACCGGGTTGATGGGCGCGGTGATCTTGAAGATGAAGGTCGCGCTCCCGCCCACCCCGAGCTGCTTGCGGACCTGCGGATTCGCGAAGGTCGAGCGCTGCGCCGGGGGAAGACTGCTCGCGAGCGTCACCAGCACGCTGTCGACTTCTTCGCCGCCGGTGTTGTCGACGACGACGTGGATCTCGTACGCGAAGCTCGTGTTCACGGTGTCGCGGTCAGCACTCGCGTGGTTGACGGTGTTGACGCCGAGCGTCGACGTGATCGAGATGCCCGCGGGCGCTTGCACCTGCACGCTGGTGCCGCCGGCGTCGCTCACGTTGAGCGTGGGGTCGTTGCGGTCGGTGCCGGCGGCGGCGACGCCGATGTCGACGGTGCCGATGTTGGCGCCGGTGACGTTCACGCTATAAATGAGCGAGTCCGTCGCCCCACCCGCGAGCGTCCAGCCTGCGGCGCCGGAACCGAATGCAGTCGGCGGCTGCACCACGTAGTCGACTTGGTTCGACCCGCCGATCGCGAACGAGAGGTCGTTGGCGGCGGGCGGCGTCAGCACCGCGCCCGCTTGTCCCGTGTTGCGCACGCGCGCGATCACGTTCCACGGCACGGTTTGTCCGCGCGTCAAGGTCGACTGCGACGCGCGCACGCTCTGAATGTCGAACACCGCCGGATTCTGGATCGCGAGCACCGCGGTGCCGTCGACCGGGGACTGAATCGTCGCGGCGTCGCCCGCGTTCTCGTCCGTCGCCGCCGTGACGCTGCTCGTGAAGGTTTCGCTCGGATTGGCGGCGCCCGCCGCGATCACGCCGGCGTCGAGCGTCACCGTTTGCCCGCCCGGAATCTCGGAGATGGGCGCGATCGGCTGCACGGTGCTCGAGCCGCTGCGCGCGAGCGCGAGCTGGACGTCGCGCGCGTCGGCCTGTCCGGTGTTGCGCACCTGCAGGCGGACGTCGAACGGCTGCCCCGTGTTCACGGCGGCTGGATTGGGCGACTGCGAGGTGGTCGCGAGAATCTGCACGCTTGCGCGCGACTGCACGACGATCGACCCGAAGCCCGACGTGCCCGTGTTCGACGAGCCGGGCGCTTGCGTGTTGACGTCCTGCCACGGAAGGGTGGCGTCGATGCGGCGCGTGCCTGCGTTCCCCGACGTCGTCGTCACGCGGAACAAGAGGCTGTCGACCGCCCCGCCCGGCAGCGGGTTGCCGGCGCCGAAGAAGGTCGGCGGGGTTTGTACCACCCAGCCGGTGCCGCCGTTGAACGCGATGCTGGCCGTCGCGAGGTCGACGTTGATGGCGCCGCCGCCCGTGTTCGCGACCACGACGCGCACGTCCCAATCTTGCGTCTGCCCCGCGGTCACGCGCGGCTGCGAGGTGTGCGTGGCGACGATCGTGAGCGCCGAGGCACCCACCACGTTGATGCTGCCGCGCCCGCCGTCGAAGGTGTCGTCGGAGACGACGGCGGCGCCGTCGGTGCCTTCGACGCGACCGCTGATCACGATGACACCGGTGACGTTGCCGGTCTGCGTCACCTTGAATTCGAGCTGTCCGGGTAGGCCCGGGCCCAACGTCGTGCCGCCGCCCACGAGCGAGTCGGGCTGTTCGACGGTGTAGTTGTTATCAAAGCCGCCGCCCGGTACCACGAATTGGAGGTAGGTCTTGTTGGACGCGAAGTCCAAGTCGATCGGCGTCACACCCTCGTTGAGAATCGACATGGTCGCCGTCCATGGCGTCGTCTGCCCCGCCGTCGCGCTCGGCTGCGACGCCGAAATCTGCGTGATGCGGAACGCCGGCGGGTTCTGCACGGAGATGCCGTTGGTGATGATCTCGGTCTCGAAGTCATCGAAGCCGTTCGCGGTGTACGCGAGGTCGACGGACAAGTCGTAGGGACCGGCCGTCAGGCCGAGCGGCACCAGCTTGTCTTCGAACGAGAGCGTGATGGTCTGGCCCGCCAGAATCTGCGTCGGGCTGCCCGGCTGCAGGTACGCGCTGTACTGGCCAAAGCCGAAGCGCACGCGCGTGTCGGCGCGATCGAGGTCGACGATGGCGGCGTTGGCGCCCGGATTGGTGACGTTGACCTGGAGGAAGGCCTGCGTGCCGCGCGTCACCACGACCGGCGTCACCTGCAGACCCGCGGTCAGGTTGGGCACTGTGTTCGCGACCACGCTGCCGATCGTGGGCTCGTTGCGATTGAACGCGCGGTTGCTGTTGATCTCGACCGCATTCAGCGACACACCGATGGTGCGCGTCCCGAAGAAGCTGAAATCGGGCGAACTCGGGGCGTGCACGACCAGCGTTCCGGTGTCGCCGCCGTTGAGCACGACGCCGCCTTCTTCGAGCGCGTTCACGGGGTCGAAGGTCGCGGTCGCGGTCTGCACCGACACCGTGAGTCCGGCCGGCAGCACCAGGCGCGCCGCCGATTCGCCGGTGTTGCGCACCACCACGGTGAGATCCCACGGCGTCGACGCCGCGTCGGTGAGCGACGCGCGCGACGGCGTCGCGGAGAGAATGTCGAGCGCGGCCTGCGCTTGCAGCGTGATGTTGCCGTGTTCTTCGTTGGAGGTGTCTTCTGTCACCGTGACGCCGCGGTTCAATTCGACGCCGGAGACGTCGGCGTAGACCAACTGATAGCCGAGCGTGCTGCCGGTGGTGGTGACGTCGAACACCAGCGT
Organism: uncultured bacterium; assembly: GCA_964560355.1. Classification (GTDB taxonomy): domain Bacteria; phylum Krumholzibacteriota; class Krumholzibacteriia; order WVZY01; family JAKEHA01; genus JAKEHA01. The sequence goes on from CAZLLI010000023.1 coordinate 21,331, forward strand.
GTCGACTTCGCCGCCCGAAAGGCGTACGCCGCCGCCCACGAGCGACGACTGCACGCTCGACACCCACCCCGCCGGTTGCGCGAAGTCGAGCACCGTGTTGGTCGGCGCCGTGAGATCCAGGTCGACGTCGGCCTGCCCGACGTTGCGCACACCCACCTTGATCGTGTACGCCGCACCCGCGCCGGTTTGTCCCACCGTCGCTGTGGTGCGCGCCGGACGCACGCTGACGATATTCAAGCGACCCGCGGTTTGCAGCACGAAGCTGCCCGAGCCGCCGTCGCCGGTGTTGTCCGACACCGGCAGCGACGATATCACGTCGGTGCCGCCCACGAAGCCCGACACGATCACGTTGCCCGGCGTGTTGCCGGCTTGCGTCACGTTGAACACGAGCGAGTCGGTCTCGCCGCTCGAGAGGCGAACGCCGCCGCCCACGAGCTGGGTGGGCTGCGTGATGGTGTACTCGTTGGTCACCAGCGAACCGCTGCCGAGCAAGTTGAGCTGCAACCGCGTCGTCGCGGATGCGAGGTCGAGGTCGACATCGGCGCCGTTGGAGTTGCGCAGCACCATCGTGATGGTCCACGACGGCGTCGTTTGTCCCACCGTCACGTTCTGACGGCTCGGCCGCACGCTCAAGATATTGAGCGCGGGCGCGTTCTGGACGTTGATCGTCTTCCCGGCGCCCGTCACCGGCTCGTTCTCCGAGCCGGTGCGCCCGTTTTCGCTCCACCGGAACTCGAGAACGGCGTCGGCCTGGGCGCCGTTCGGGATCCCCGCCACCACGGTCGCGGGCGTGAAGAGAAGTGTGATGCTCTGCCCGCCGTCGACGTCGACGGGACTCGCGGGCAGCAGATTGACGTTGAACAAGTTCGAACCGAAGCGAAGGCGCGTGGTGAATTGATCCAGCGTGGCGGTGGCCGCGTCGGCCTGCGTGTTCACGATCGTCACCGCGAAGCCGACGATCGACCCCTTCGACACCGTCGTGGGATTGACGCTCACCACGTTGAGCGCGGGCGCGCGCTGCACGGTGACGTTGGTGCCGCCGTTTCCATTGCGCGCGACGCCCGAGTTCAATTCGACGCCGTTCGCGCTCACGTTGACCGCCTTCGAACCCATCGTGCCGTAGGTGCCGGTGCCGTTCACGCTGATCACGAGCTGATCGGTCTCGCCGCCGGAGAGAACGGTGCCGCCGCCCGCGAACGCGGGCGGGACGGTGTAGCCCGGCGCCGGCGCGGCGCCCGGGAACGCGAGCGTCACCGCGCCCGGTAGCGCGACGTTGACGTCGGACTGCCCGGTATTCTGCAGAGTGACCGTGTAGGTCCACGGGACGTTCGCCCCGCTCGTGAGCGTCGAGCGCGACGCGACCACGTTCGTCACCGTGAGTGTGCCCGGCGACTGCACGGCAATCTGCGCCGCATTCGACGACACGCCAGTCACGCTGCGGCCGCTGTTCCCCTCGACGCCGGTGTAGCTCGTGCCCACTTGCGCGGTGCCGGTGTTCGACCCCGACGTCGTCACGTCGAACAACACAGTGTCGACTTCGCCGCCCGAGAGTATGTTGCCGCCCTTCCCGAACTGATTGCGTGGCGTCGCCACCCAACCGCCCGCGGGCGAGAAACCGACGTCGGTCGACGGCTCGGCGAGCGTCACCGTGACGTCGCTCTGCCCCGTGTTCTGCACCACCGCGCGCACGATGAAGTCGCGCCCCATGTTCTGCGTGACCTGGGTGAGCGACGGCAGCACGACGAGCGTGGTGATGGTCGCCGGAGTTTGCACCTGCAGCGCGCCCGCGAGCGGGTTGTCGCCGGCGACGGGCTGGCTGGTGTTGACGTCGACGGCATCGAGGTGGCCCTGAATGGTCATCATGCCCGACGACATCGCGTTCGCGATGTTGTCGGCGAGGTTGAACGTCACCGTGTCGACGGCGCCGCCGCCGTTCAAGGTCGCGCCGCCCGAGAAGCCGGTCGGGGTCGAGATCGCGAATTGTCCGGTGCGGTCGTTGCCGCCGTGGATGATCTTGAGCGACGAAGCCGCGAACGACACCGGGCCCGCGCTGTTGTTGCGCACCACCAGGCGCACCTTCATCCCGCGCGTCTGGTCGGTGGTGAACGACGGCTGCGACGGCAGCGCGGCGGTGATCTGGATGCTGGGTGCTTCCTGCACGATCACGGTTTCGGTCACGAACGGCGCCGGCGAGAACGCGTTGCCGTTTTCGGTCCCCACCAGTACCAACTGACCGGGATACGTCGCGGCGGTAATGCCGGTGCTCACGACCGTGGACGTAAACGCGAGCGTGGTGGTCCCGGGCGGGAGCGTCGTCGGGCCGCTCGCGTTCAGCACGGCGCTGAACGATCCGCTCGCGAAGCGGAAGAAGGTCGAACCCGGCGTCAGCACGACGGTGGCACCGCCGCTGTTCGTCACCTGCACGGAGAACGGAACCGAAGATCCCTTGCTGACCGCGTCCGGCGTCACCGACCCGGTGCCGATGCTGGCGGGCGACTGCACGGTCACTTGGTCGCCGCCGCTCGTGATGTCCTGCGTGAAGGGCGCGCCGCTCTCGAGTCCCTGCAGGTGGAACGACACGCCGTAGGAACCCAGTGTGAACGCCGCGTTCACCGACGTCGCCACGAAGTCGATCACCTGCTGCGAATTCCCCGCGATCGCGTAGGGCTGCGTCGGTGCCGCCTGGTAGTTGCGCGTACCGTCGGTGAAGCGCAGGTACGACTGCGTCTCGTTCAGCGACACCACGCCGGAGCCGTTGTTGCGAATGGTGGCCCGGAACGCGTATGAGGCGCCGCGCGAAACGCTCATCGGCGTCATGGAACCGGCGACGTAGCTCAAGTTCGCGGCCGCGACGATCTGCCAGGTCGGGAGCGTGAAGGGCGCGAGCGAATTGTCGGTGACGGTCTTGCCGCCCACCAAACCGCTCGCGACCGCGTCGATGGAATACGTGTTGACCGGGCACGACGGGTCGACCAAGACGGGGATATTGAACTGCCCGGTGTTGCCGGGTGCGACGTCTTGCGGGGTGATTGACCCGGGCGTGAAGACTCCCGTCCCCGGTGCGAACACCAAATCGATGTCGTTGATGTTGGTGATCTGCGCGCCGTTGTTCTTCACGAACACGGTCACCGTCGGCGTCTGGCCGCGGCTCACGATGGCGGGCGCGGTGATCGACGTGATCTGGACGCTGGTAATGAGCAGCGACTGCGCCGGCGTCGACACGCTGGTACTGATGGGGGCGCCGAACTCGTCGCTGCCGGCGAGCTGCACGGCCGGGGTGTAGTTGCCGGGCGTGAACGCAGCATTAACGACGGCCGCCGCGAAGTTGAGCGTCTGCGTCCCGGGCCCGGTGATGGTGGCAGGCGCCGCGAGGTTCGCGGTGAAGGTGTGCGATCCGTCGGTGAACGTGAACGTGGTCGCGGTGGTGAGGTTGGCGTCGGTGGTCGACGTGTTCTGCACCTGCACGCTGAAGGCGACGTTGTCGCTCGGCGCCACGATCGCGGGCGTGGCCGGATTGTTGGCGACAAACGCGGGCGGCGGCGCGAACGTCACGTTGGTGGTGCCGGTCGCGGTGCCGACCTGGCTCGTCATGGTCACGGTGGCGGTGCCGGGTGTGGTCGACGAACGCAGGTCGAAGGTGATGCGACCGTTGGCCGCGACCAACTTCGCGCCCGCGGGAACGATGACGCCGTTGTTGGTCGACACGTCGATCAACGTGCCCACCGGCACCTGGTTCCCGAACGCGTCGGTGATGACGCTGCTCGTACCGGTCGAGACGGAAACGCCGTTGGCGGTGATGGTCGCCGGCACCGGCGTCCCCGTGATCACGCCCGCCGGGTTGGCGGGGTTCACCGTGACTTGCGGCGACAATCCGGTGACGCCTGGCGAACCGAGCGTGCTCGCTCGCACGCGGTAGGTCTGCACCGCATTCGCGGTCACGGTGGTGACGGCGACGCCGTTGGTGAGCGTGATGGGGTCGGTCCCGAACACGAGCCCGACGCCGGGGTCGCCGGAGAGATCCACCTGGGTAACGTCGTCGTCGACCGGGTTGTCGTTGCCGTCGAAGGCGGTGATGGTGGCGTTCAGCGACTGCCCCGCGGTCACCGTCGACCCACTCATCGCCACCGTGTAGTACGCGATGCCGCCCGCCACCGTGTTGATCAGGAACGAGACGCGCTCGCGGCCCGCCGGTACGCCGTCCAAAATCTGCGCGTTGAGATTGTTCGCGCCCGCGGTGAGCGACGTCGTAAAGGTAATGGTCGCGTGGCCGGTGCCGTCGGTGGTGGTGATGCCGTCGTTGGGGTCGCCGACCGCGTCGGTGAAGGTGCCATCATTAATGACGCCCGTGGTCGCGAAGGTCACGATCGCGTTGGGCACCGGGTTGCTGTGGTTGTCGCGCACCAGCACGTCGAGCGTGCGGTTGGTGCCCGCGGTGACGCCGCTGGCGTCGCCGCTCACCTTGGTGATGCGATACGCGCCCGAGTTCGACACCGTGAGAAGCGCGCTCGTCCCGGTGGCGCCGCCGCCCTGGCGCGTCGACGTAATGGTGAACGACTGCGCGACCGTGTCGACCACAGTGGTGTTGAACTGACCCGCCGTGAGCGTTCCCGTCGCTGCGCCGAATTGCGCCACGCCGGTGTTGGTGAGCTGGATCGGCGTCGTGTTGTCGTTGGTGACCAGGTTGGCGTTGGCGTCGAAGCCCTGCACGTTGAGCGCGACGCCCGTGCCCGCGACCAGCGCGAACGACGCCGGCGTCACCGTGAAGCTCGCCACCGCGCCCGGGATCGTCGTCACCAAATAGTCCACGCGCTCCAAACCGGCCGGGTTCTCGTCGAGGATGGTCGCCTTGACGGTATTGCTTCCGATGGTGGCGCCGGTGGTGAGCGTGGTCGACGCCTGTCCCGCGCCGGACGTGGTCGCACTCGCCGGCGACGGCGAGCCGCCGCCCAAGAGCACCGCGAACGTCACCAGCGCGCCGTTGACGGGATTGTCGTACTGGTCGAGCACTTGAGCGGTCAGCACCTGGGTGGCGCCCGCGATGATGCCGCCCGCGTCGCCCGAGATCTTCGCGATGCGGTGCGCGGCCGCCGCGCCCACCGTGACGATCCCGCTGAAGCCTTCCTTGCTCGCCGCACTCGCGCGCACGCGGATCGCTTCCGCCTTCGTGTACGTCTCCGCGACGGTGACGATCCCGCTCGCGAGCGTCGCGCTGTTGTCGAGCAGCGTCGCTTGCGCGAGCACGGGATTGATGTCGTCGTACGCCTCCAGCGTCACCGCGTTGTTGGCGCCCAGCACGCGGTTGTTGTAGACGTCGCGCGCTTCCACGGTGACGTCGAACACCGCGCCCGCGGCGACGTTCGACACCGTCGACACCGCGTAGTGATCGATCACGCCCGTGTCGGTGATGTTGACGACCTTGGTGTCGGCGCCGAGTCCGCCGCCCGACGCCTGGATGTCCCAGTCGCCCGTCACGGTGCCGCGCCCGTACACCGTGCGCGCGCCGGACACGAGCGCGAACGACGTCGTGGTGCTGCCGAAGTCGGTGAGGCTGAAGAGCAGGTTGCCGCCTACTTCCGGCGTCAGCGTCACCGTGGCGGTGTTGCCCGTGTCGACGTTGCCGTTGCCGTCGACCGCTTCGACCAGGAACTGGAAAGTCTGATTGGCCGGCTTGGTGGACGGTCCCACGAAGGTGATGCGCAAGTTGGTGGCACCGCTCGCGACGGTGGTGTAGGTCACGTCGGCGACGTTGCCCTGCACGACGGTTGACGTCGACGCGTCGAGCACGTCCGCGAGTCCCGCGCTGAGCGGTGCTTGCCACAATACCGTGATGCGCCCCGCTCCATCCGTGTTGCCCCAGCGCGCCTGCGGGTTGAGCGCCGTCGTATTGCCGGGGTCGCCCAGGTCTTCCGCCAGCGTTCCGTTCAATCCGCTCTTGATGACGATGTCGACGCGCTCGCCCGCGCGCGCGTTGCCGAAGGTGTCGGTCAAGGTCGCCGTCACCACCTGCGACGTGCCCTGCGTCACCGGCTTGCTTCCCGGAGTGAGCACCAGATTGACGCCGTTGCCCGCGGTGCCGGTCGCGGTGAAGTAGACGAACGTCGTCGTCCCCGACGCGATGCGCGCGCGCAGCCGATTTTGCCCAGCGATCGTTCCCAAGCGCCAGATGTCGCAGTCGATGCGACCGTCGGAACCCGTGATCGCGGTAGAGTCATTGGACGCCCCACCCGAGATCGCATCGACGCTTCCGCCACCTTGCACCGCGGTGAATGTCACCGTCGCGCCCGGCACCGGATTGTTGAACGCGTCGACCACGCGCACAGTGGGAAGCGACGCCACCGGCGTGTTGACCGTCGCCGACTGCCCGTTGCCGGAGACGAGCTCGATCTTGTCGGCGATGTTGTTCGCGACCACGAGATTCCCCGAAGTCCCAGAGGGCCCGCCGGCATTCGCAGTGACGGTAATGGTCTCGACTTTCTCGTCGATGATGCGAATCGACGCCTGCCCGAGGTCCGCCGCGGCGAACGTATAGGAACCATCGTTGCTGCCCGGCGTGTTGGTGATAACACCGTTGCCGAATCCCTGTGCCCACTCGACCGTGTTGCTGCCGGTGCTGGTCGAGGTGAGATTCACGGTGCCGGTGTAGTTGGTGACGATATTGAGGTTCGCGTCGCGCGCGGTGATGGTCACAGGGTCGACGGTGCCGGCGACCGCGTTGCCGTCGACCACGACGAGGAAACTCGCCGCCGGTCCCGGCGTGAACGTGACCACCGCGTTGTCTGTGACCGGCGTGCCCTCGATGGTGGCCGTCACGGTACGCGGCAGCGTCGTGGTCGCCGCCACGGTTCCCGTCACTTGGCCGAGCGCGTTGGTGACGCCGCCGGGCTGCGTCAGCGTGGTGTTGGGCGTCGGCGCGACGAACAACGTGACCGCTTTCCCCGCCACCGGGTTGCCCTGCGCGTCGCGCGCCGTCACCGTGATGGTCGACGTACTGGTGCCGTTAGCCGTCACGGACGTGGGCAACGCGTCGACGATGCTGGTGAGTCCGCTGACCGCCCCCGCCACGAATTGCACCGAAGCGCTCCCCGACGTGAGCGGTGTTCCGTTGATCGACGCCGACACCATCACCAATTCCGCGACGGTATCGGTGACGACACCCGACGTCTGCCCGGCCGAGTTGGTCGGCGATCCGGGATTGACGCGCACCGCGCTCCCGGTGACGGAGAGCGTCACGGTATCGCCTTGGCGCGGGTTGCCGAAGGCGTCGCGCGAGGTCACGGTCGGCAGCGCCTGCGCGACGCCGTCGGCGACGACGGGCGAGTTGGAGCCGATGCTCGACTGCGACGGACTCATGGCCGCAGCGCGCACACCCACGGTCGTGGTACCACCGAGCGACGGCGACCCGCTCGGAGTGAAGACGTTCAGCGTGTGCGGCGAACCGGCGACTAGCGTCGGGCGATAGTCGACGCGCTTCACGTTGGTGCCGCTCGCGATGACGGCCGATGAGATCGGAGTCGAGTGATTCGCGGGGTCGTAGAACGCACCATGCGTGGCGAAGAGGCTCACGGTGCGGTTGCTGGGAACCGGCGCGCGGTTGCCGAAGGCGTCGAGCACGCGAATGTTGAGCTGCACGAAAGTACCCGCGTCGACGTTGGTGGTGTCGCTGGGGAGAACAAGCAGCGACGCCGGCGTCGATGCGATCACGTTGAGACTGGGCGACGTGACGATGGGCGACGGCGACCCGCCGGCCGGATCCGACGCCACCAAGAAGCTGTACGAACCGACGGTGGTCGCGGCGTCCGCGCGCGCGGATGCGCCCGCGGTATCGTCGCCGTAAACGATGGTGAGCGTGTTACCCGCGGTGAGCGTGTCGACCGCGACCGTGATCACTTGACCCGCGATGGTGAGGCCGGGAACGCCGGTGGGTTCGTTGGTCGCGACGGTGACGTAACCCGCCGACGTCGACGAACCGTCTTGCGGCGCGGTCCATGCGGCGGGAATGGTGAGTCGCACGACGCCGTTGTCGTGCGTCTCCGCCGCGGTGTAGACGATGCTCCACTTTCCCGACGAACCCGCCGCGACGTTCGACGACGGCGAGATGATCGCGGTGCCGCTGCCGGGACCGGCGGTGGTCAGCGCCACGAGGCTCACGGCGAGAAACGCGGCGAGCGCGGCAACACGCATGGATCGATGGGCGTTCATCGGGTCTTCGATGGCGGACGGAGGCCCCCCGGTCGGCGCTGCAACTCCTGTGCCCCGGCCCAGCTAGCCCCTGTCGCGGGGTTTCGATGGAACACGACGGCGAGATCGAACCGGTATTACCCGGGACACCACGAACGACGGCAAGGAGTTCGGCAATCGTAGGGGCGGTTTCGGCTACTTTAGCAGCCCGGGATGGGAGCGCGCAATCGCTTCGAGGAGCCAGGCGAAACCCGCAGCTCAAACCGGACATCGGGGCGAATGGCCCAGACTAGGGGGCGGTCGCGGGGATCTTGAGGATGGAGTTTCGCCCGTCGAAGCCGTCGGGCTCGCTTAGGGGGTTGGTGGGATCGGCGACCCAGTTCTTCCCGTCCACGAGGAATTTGTAGGCGTAAGAGCCCGGCCCGAGCGGGTAGAACAGCGTCCACTCGCCGTCCGAGTTGTCGTCCGTCATGGGGTCCGACGTGGGCGACCAGTCGTTGAAGTCGCCGACCAGGTAAACCTTTTTGGCGTCGGGGTTTTTGTAGCGAAACAGGGCCCCGCCGTTGACCAGCTCGGGTCCCCCGGCCATCGTGGGCGGAGGCGGTCCCCCGCACCCAGCCAGGGCCGCGATCGCAATCGCTACCACCACCATCCAGCGCGCCGACTTCATCGAACCTCCAAGGTTCCTTCCAGCTTGATGAGCACGATCTCCGACGCCCGCCCCTGGGGGCCCGCTTCGACCTCTTCCGGATTGCCGGGGTCCAGGCTCCACGTCGCTTCGTCGACCCAGAATAGATACTGGTACCGGCCCGGCGCCAGCGGAACCACGATTTCCCACAGCCCGTCGTTGTCGTCGTCCGCCATGAGGCCGATGTCGGCTTCGCCCACCGATCCGTCGCCCTTCGCCCAGTTGTTCTCGGGCCAGCTCCCCGCGAGCTGCACGCGGTGCGCAGCGGGCGCGAAGTAGCGAAAGCGCACGCCGCCCTCGACCACCGCGGGCAGTACGGCGCGCGTGCGCGGCGCGAGCGACGAGCACGCGGTCGCGAGCGCGGCGGCGACCAGAAACGCTATCGCAGATGAATGACGCATTCCAGCTTGAACAATCTCGAGTCCGCGAGCGCGCGTTCGCGCTCCACCAGCGCCTCTCCGATCGCGGTGGCGTCGCTGCGGCGCACGCCGTTCGCGATGGCACCGCGCAAGAACTCCGTGCGGCCGTTGTCGGCGAAGTCACTCACCACCGCGTCGAACGCCCACGGGTCGAGTCCGAAGCCCGCGTTCAGCGACACCGCGCCGCTACGATAGCCGCCTTCGATATAGAAATCCCAGAACGACTCGTCGACGCCCCAGGCCGTGCGATCGTACCACGAGACGCGCGCGTCGCCGTAGACGTACCACGGCCCGCGCACGGTCACGTCGGCGTGGGCGCGCGCGCTCGCGTGCACGGGGGCGTCGACCAGATCGATGGTTTGCAGCACGCCCTCGCCGCCGGCGTCGACGCGCGTCCCCGCGCGCGACGCGGACAGCGACCACACCGTGTGGCGCGCGAGGTCGATCGCCACCATCGACGGCACGTCCATCTCGTCCCAGATCGAGAGCCACAGGTTGCGCTCGGGCCAGTCGATGTAGAGCGCGTCGGGGGTGTCGCGGTACTCCTGGTCGGTGTAGGCGACGCGGCCCGTGAGCGACCATCCGCTGATCGTGCTCGACGCGTCGACCTGCACGCGGTGCACGTCGGCGTCCGAACTCCCCTCGACACCCGCGAAGTCGAAGCGCGTGTAGTCCCAGCGTAGCGATACGCTCACGCGCTGCGTCGTGCTCGCTTCCACCACGAAGCGGTCGCTGTCGAAGATGCCGCGCGTCGTTTCCACCGGCGTGGTCGCGGCGGCGGCGGCGAGCGGCGATGTGAGATCGCTGGTACCGGTCGTGGTCGCGTACGCGCGCGCGTCGGCGTCGCCCCACCCGTAACCGAAACGGAAGGTCGCGTGCTTGACGCCATTCCACGTAAGCCACGCGTCCGACACGTGGTGGTCTTCGCGCGTCGCGTAGGACTGCGTGGCGAAGTCGGTCGGCCCGCGCGCGAGGTCGACCCACACGCCCGGGTTGACGCCGGCGTGGTTGCGGAAGATGTACCCGACGTCGAGGTCTCCGACTTCGACCGCCGCTTCCACCGCGAGCTCGTCGGAGCCGGCGAAGGTCGGTGTGTACGCGTAGGCGGTGGTGTCGGGCGTCGTGCCCGCCGCGTACGCGGAGAGGTCGTCGGGATCGACGCTCGCGCGCGCATTCTCGCCGCGCTCGGTCTCGTCGGCCCAGCGCGCGCGCAGCGCGGCGTGCTTCGCCTCCGCCACCGCGGTGACGCCGTGGTAGTCGAAGCCGCCGTCGTACGAATACAGCCCCGCGTCGCCGACGAGCCCCATCGGGTCCGTCGACGCCCACGTGGAATCGTTTTCGAAACCGCGCACAGAAAGCTTCCCCATTTGCACGTCGACGTAGCCGCGGTCGAAGAAGGCGTCGATGCGCGGCGGCGACCACGTCCAGGTCGAGTCGTCGGTCGCCACCACCGCGCGCGCGCGCAAACGGTCGATGCGCGCGCGCACGCCCAGGTCGACGCGCTGGTCGAGGTCGGAGTCGCCGTCTTCCGCGCGCAGGAATCCGAGGTAGCGCGCGTCGTACGAGGCGGCGCGACGCGGCGCGGCTTCGTCACGAATCTCGGTGCTCAAGATGAGCCCGCCGCTGCGCTCGACCAGCACGATGGGCGAGCCCTTGTCGGGCGCGCTGCCGCGATTGTCGGGGTCGGCGGTGGGCGTTCCGTCGATCACGAACTTGTAGCGGTACGTCCCCGCCACCAGAAACAGCCGCACCACGAACTCGTCGCCCTCGCGCTCCATCGGCTCGACGGTCGGATTCCACTGGTTGAAGTCGCCCACCAAGTAGACTTCCTTGGCGTCGGGTGCCTTGAGGGTGAAGATAACCTCGTCGGCTTCGACGCGCACGGCCGCGCGCGCCGCGCCGGCGACGAGCACCGTCGCCCACGCGATCCAACCCACCACGCGCGCGCGCATCAGAAATCACCCCGCACGGTGATGGTGAGCACGTCTTCGGTGTCGGCGGTCGGGAGCGCGTCGCCGTCTTCGAGGAAGTACGGCCCGTCGCCGGTGGTGGCGCGGCCGTACGCGACCGTGAGCCACGTACGCGCGCTAGGACGGAATTCGAGGCGCGCGTAGACGGCGTCGCTGCGCTCGACTTCTCCCGCGACTATCCAGCGCAGGTAGAGCGCGCTGGTCGCGTTCCAGTTGAGCCGCGTCTCCACGCCCACCCGCGTGGCGGCGTCGATGCCGATGTCGTCGACCAGCGCGTCGATCCCGCCCATGAAGCGAGCGAGCGAGCGGTGATACGACGCGTGCACGACGCCGCTCTTGCGCGCGACGTCGTCGTCGCGCGTCCGGTCGACCAGCGCCGCGCGCAGATTCACGTCGGAATTGTCGCGCAGGAACGCGCGCGCGGAGGCGGCGACGCCCTTGTCTTCGAAGCGTGCCCCCGCCGGCGCGGGCGCCTCGCCGTCGAAGAGCACCACGCGGCCGTCGAGCGCGTAGCGGCGGTGCGACGCGTAGAGCCCGAGACGGTGCAGCGACGTCCCCGCGCGCAGCGACGAGAGCGCGTTCTGGTAGCCGTCGTCGACGTTGCGGTAGGTGTACGCGCCCGAGAGGAGCGCGCTCTCGCCGACGCCGCCGCGCGCGATGCGCACTTCCGCGAATTCGGCGCCGGTGCCGTCGCGGTCGAGATCGGGGAGGAACACGCCCGACCCGAACCCCGACTGCTCGAGCGACGCGATCGCGCTCACGCGTTTCCACGACGCGGTCGCTTCGCCCTTCACGATGGCGTGGTCGCGCGCGTCGCCGTCCTGCAATTGGTACGACAGCGCCACCGCGAGCGGCCGCCACGCCGCGCGCGCCTTGGCGTAGCTGGCGAGGTTCGACTCCGCTCCCTCGTCGATGCTCGAGACGAGGAGCGTTCCGCCCACCGCGTCGCTGCCGCCGTCGGCGCGCACGCCCACGCGGTGCTGGTAGTCGTCGACCACGTCGTCGTCCATGAGCGGGACTCCCAGGTCGTAGGTGAAGTAGCGGCGCTCGTCGCCGAACGCGCGCGCGTCGGCGTGCGACCAGCGGTACAGGTAGTCGCCCTGCTCGACGCCGAAGTCGACGTGGCCCGCGGCGTCGTCGGCGTCCTGCCAGGTCGCGGCGCCCTTCGCGTACAGCACGCCCGCGCGCGCGTCGCCGAGGGTGGCGTCGACCATGAAGCGGCTCTGGTCCAGGGGCGAGCGCGACTGCGCGTCCCACGACCACGGCGCGCTCGCGTCGTCGGCGGTGATCTGCAGGTTCAAGCGCGCGCGCGACGAGAGCGGGAGCTTCCACCAGGGGTCGCTCGCGCGCGCCGCGTGCGGCGACACCGCTACTACGGCCGCGATTACCCATATGCCGCGACGCGTGCGCATGCTAGTGCGCGCTCCCGTAGGGATTCGCGGGCGCGCGGCGCGCGTAGCGGAAGGTCATGAGGTAGCTCTCGCCCAGCGCCTCGTGGGACAGGAATCCGGCGTCGAAGCCGACGCTGCGCCACGAGACCCCCACCCCCGCGGCCGCGCTCGAGCCGTCCAAGCCGCCGCGCAGCAAGAGGTGCGGACCCACGCGCAGCTCGACGCCGCCGCGCGTGCGCCACGTCGACGCCTCCTCGAACATCTCGACGGTGGCGGTGAGGCGGTTGTCCCAGTAGTACGAGAGTCCGAACGCCTGCGCGCGCTCGAGCGGGGTGTCGCCGCCGCCCGCGACCAGGTCGATCGCGGGTTGATTGAGATTGCGCACGTTGTAACCGAGTCCGATGAAGGCGAAGGGGCGCAAGAGCACCGCGGCGCCGAACGAAATCGCGGTGTCGTTGGCGTCGATGGTTTCCTGCGCGGAGACCGCGGCGAGGTCCGCGCTCACACCTACCGAGAGCGACGCGTCCTCGGACGTGCGCTTCAAGTCGCGCGCGAGCGAGAGGGTGACGCGATCCTCGGAGAGCGCGCCCTCGAGGCCGCGGTGGAACCAACCCGCGCCGAGTGTCACCCAGCGCGCGGGAACCGAGACCGCGAGGAAGCCTTCGCTCAAACCAGCGACGCCGTAGGGCTGCTGGTAGGTCGCGAGCAGCGCGGGCTGCGTGAGCCCGCTCAAACCGGCCGGGTTGTCGACCACCGCCGACGGGTCGTCGGCGATGGCGACGAAGGCGCCGCCCAACGACGCCGTGCGCGACGAGAGCAGCGCACCCTCGAAATGCGCGCGCGCCACGCCGGCGAAGCACGTCGCCGCGCACGCGAGCACGAGCGCCCGGCGCGCGATCACCGCGCCACCGCCACGCCCGCCGTCGCGCGTCCCGCGCGCTCGCCGCGCACGAGTCCCCACTCGAACGCGACCACGTACACGCCTCCCGCCACCACGCGCCCGTCGGCGTCGCGGCCGTCCCAGCGATCCTCCGGCGTCGAGACGAGGATGCCGCCCGACACCGTGCGCTCGGCGTCTTCGTACAGCACGCGCACCAAGCGTCCGTCGACCGCGTACACGCGCGCCGTCGCAAAGACCGTGGACGCGCCGTCGACCGCGACCGCGAGCGTCGTCTCTTCTCCGTTGTCGGGCGCGAACACTTTCGGCGTCGCGCTCATCGACGCGGTGACGTGGCTCGGTCGCGGCGCGGAGCCATCGTCGTCGGGGCGCACGACTACGACCGCGCGCGGCGCCACCCCCGCGTCGGCGGTGCCGTCGGCGTCGGCGTCGGCGGGGATCGAAAGCCAGCGGTCGAGCGTCGCGCGCGTCTGGGTCGACGGCCCCGCGGTCGCGGGGAGCGCGAGCGACGGATCGGGCGCGGCGTCGCCCGCCCCGGTTCCTTCGTCGACGCCGGTCGACGCGAGTGCGAGCTCGAGCGGCCGCGCGAGCGAGAGCGTCGCCCACGGGAGCGCGACCTCGAGCGCCGAGGTGCCGTCGGGTGCGGTCCGCACGACCGCGGGCGCCTGCGCGCGGTCGACGAGCACGAGCACGCCGCGGTCGTCGACGCGCGCCATCGTGGGCGCGTCGCGCGCGGTCGCCAGTGCGAGCAGATTGATCGCGAAGGGGAAATCGATCGCGCGCCGAAACGTGCCCGCGCCGTCGAGCGACGCAAAGCCGCCCGGCGCGTACCCGAGCGATGCCAGTGCCGCGCTCGAGGCGCCGCGAAATTC